>NZ_JCAMRX010000004.1:26394-226173 GCF_059821285.1 Spirulina sp. LEGE 11439 | reverse complement strand
CAATCTTGCCTTACAAGCAGGATGTCACTGGTTCGAGCCCAGTACCGCCCATTCTTAAAATCCCTCTCGTAACCTTGCTTTCAGTCAGGATCGATTTTCTTCACCCCTCTTGATTAGTGTACGGATAGTGTACGAAAAAGACCGTACACTATCCGTACACTTGAACATTTCAATATTGCGATCGCCTTTGCTCTATTCTCTCTCCAAGCAAGCGATCGCATTCTTTGTATCTCTACAAATTAATACTAAAGTTCGTATTGTAAAATCTTAAAAACAAAGGTACCAAATTGAGAGGGCGCGATCGTGTCGTCTTTTTTTTGTGTCTACTTTTTGTTGCTATTGCAGGGAAATCGCTAATGCGTTGAGGTTTGGATAACTCAATGTCATTGCGATCCTCCTATGTTAAGAACTTCTGAAGAATGTCTGGCTTATTTAGAGCAGATTCGTTGGGGTGGTATTCCTCAATGTCCTTATTGCGAGTCAAATAAATCGAGCCTGCTGAAAAAGGAGCAGCGCTATCACTGTAATGAATGCTTTACTTCATATAGCGTTACAGTAGGTACTCTTTTTCATCACACTCATGTAGACTTAAAAAAATGGTTTCTAGCGATCGCGCTTGTTGCAGGCCGATCCGAGGGAATTAGCGTCCGGAAGTTGGCGAAGGCGATCGGGGTTAACAAAAATACGGCTGCGTTAATGATTAAGCGCATTCGTCAGGCTGCGATCGGTGAGCCAGAATTACTGGAGAAAATTCTCAGAATGGAGATGGAGCAATTAGGTTGATTCTTATTGTTTGTACCATAAGGATTTTGATTTTGACGTTGTAGAATGTGTAATGTTTTTAATGCACAGACCAACGATAAATCTTAGTTTGATGCTCTTAACTCTATCAATAGTATTACAAAATCAGTAATGCTATGCTTTTTGTATTGTTCTTATTTTAAGATTGATTAAGTTTTTGATTTTAGGAGATTTCTAAATATGAGTTTACAAAAGGTTCGCGAACAAAAGAGAAAAGATGATTCCATTATTACTGCACAATTGTTGATTTTTTTGGCTTTTTTGCTGGGTTTTGTTTTAGCTTTTATGTTTGTTTTTTTCATATCCATAAACAAAATAGTAATCACTTTTATTTCAGTTACTATTGGATTACTTATTAGTTTTTTATCTGGAGAGGCAATAAAAAGAACTATTGAAAATGTTATTGATATTAAACGACAACAAGTTCAAGAACAGGTTAAAAAAGCAATGGAGGATTCATTCAAAAAACTCGAAAACAGCCAAGATTTTGAATTCAACAAATACATTGTTGAAAACATTAATGGTGACAATATTTTTCAACAAAAGTATGTTGAAGCTATTTCTACAGAAGACTTAGAAGAATATCGTCAACACGCGATTGTCCGTCAAATCGTCTTTAACAAACTAACAGATAAAGAAAAACTAAAAAATTTAGATAAAGAACTGAAAAATATAGCTCGCAGAGCTGCTTTAGAACTTGGAGTAAAGAAACATAAACTGAAAAACTTTCGTCAAGATATCAGTAGTCTTAGTCAAAATGAACTATTCGATCTCTCTATTTTAACAGATGATCTTTTTGCTTACTTAAGAGCATGGCTAATTTTTAGTATTTTTTTTGGAAGAGAAATGAATGTTGATGTTATAAAGCCAAGATATCCTAGTGAAACTAAGCCTGATTATTTGATTTATATAAAAGCTGTTCAGTATATTAAAAAAGAGCTGCTAAATCAGTTTTTGAATACAGTATTACTAACGGATGCTTATTTAGATAAGAGCAACAAAGAAATCACTTACGATGTGATCTCAGGGTATTTAGATAAACTTATTACTAGGCTCAATGAAATAATGAAAGCCAAAAATAAACAAAAAATCAAGTTAAACAATAGCTTAAGATAATATTTTTTCTTTTGCAACAAAATTTTCTGTTCTCAATTTTATATTGAACAGCAAATTTTGTTGCAACTTTTTTCTAAAAGGCAAACTTGTTACTCTATATTTAAGAAGGTGGATCGTATTTCTTAAGTGACTCTAAAATTTCCTGCTTTGTTAAAGGTTTAGTTCTGGAATTTTGGATCTTGTTTGCAAGAGTTTTATATTCCATATTTTGAGCAATCTTGTCAAGATTTTTATCATTAAAATGACTTTCCAGTCGCCATTTTGTCTTTTCTAGATACTTTTGATTGCTTGGGTTAATTTGCGGATTTTTAGACATAGCTTTCTTCATTTCTTCAAGTAATTCATTAAGTAATGTACTAGCTTGTCCTAGAGTTTGTTGTTTAAGATGTAACCATTCTTGTGGAGTCATTTGAAGAACCAATAAATCTAATATATTTATTGATTCTAGTGAGATAATCTGCTAATCGCTACACCATAAACTAGGACACTACTAAATTCAGTAATATAGAGTTAATATGTTTTATTTTAGTACAAAAAAACTGACTCAAAAATAAGTATATTTGCTCATCAGAAATAAGATCGCACTTTCTACCAAATCAATCTCATTCCAGCTAACGGCATCCTGCGATCGCAACTCCCCGATAAAAAAAGCGGGCAAAATACCCGCAAACTAGCCAAACGATCGCAAATTTAACCTAAGAAGCAACCGTAAACTCTAACGGTGTTGGCAATGCTAACAATTTCTTCCTTTCTCGAGCTTCAGCAGCATCCGCTTCACTTGCTGCGAGTAAATATTCTCGCATATCTGGCATCACCGCTAAAGCCCTCGTCCAGTCCGGAATTTGGTCGCCGGCAGGATTGCTGGCATACTGTTCCGCAGCCTGTAAAATCACTTGTTCAAAGCAATCGATCGCAACCTCTTCTTGATGGCGATCGTAGGTAAACCCATTAAACCGTGCATCGACAAAATACTGACGAGTGAAGTTTTGCGCCTCCCGACGGAATTTAACTCGCAAGGCTTGAATGTGGTCCATGCTAATCACCACCTGTTCCGTTTCCGTCAGGGTTCGCAGCACCGATCGCAAAATATCCCGACACATCTTTTGTAAACCTCGATCGGGATTATCTCCAAGAACCTGATGTTTGTGATCGAACATGCCCAAATCCACCTGAGCGATGCGTTTGTGAGAAACATTGCGATAAACCTCTGCTAACAACCCGATCTCTAAACCCCAATTCCCCGGAATGCGCGTATTGAGCGCCAAATCGCTCGTGAGGGCAAACTCCCCCGAGAGGGGATAGCGAAAAGAATGCAAATAACGCAGATAGTTGCGTTCCCCAAAAATGTCCGTTAAGGCACTTAAAAGCGGAGTCACGAATAATCGGACAACGCGCCCGTGAAAGCGTTGGGGATTGCCGCCGATGCGGGCATAGTAGGCTTTTGTGAAAGCAATCCCCAACTCTTTTTCAATTAAAGGATAGAGGAGTTTAATCGGGTAGAAAGAATTGTAAGTAAGAATATCGGCATCGTGGAGAGCGATCGCATCGGCTTCTAACGTGGCCACCCCCAAACCCAACCAAACGGCAATGCCTTTCCCTTTCAACTTCAGTAAATCCAATCCTTTGTCTTTGACCTCTTCGAGTAAGCGTCTCACTCTTGCGCCATTTTCCCAGATAATACGGACTTTTTGCGGCAAAGGTGCAAAAAATTCGACTGCTTTCGCATATTGTTCTGCCGTGTTTGCATACAGACAAACCACGATCGTTTTGATAAAAGGACAGGCTTGCAAATGTTTGCGGATTTGAGTGAGAGCAGGTCTTTCCAGTTCCTCGTACAAGGCAGGAATAATAATAGCGGTAGGCGACTCCTCTTTGAGTTCCAGCATTCGACTTTTGAGATGTTCTAAATCGCAACCATAGTCGTGAATGGTTGTAATTAAATCTTGTTTGTAATCCATGCAGCTACCACCTTTTCTAATCTGAGATGTTAGACCGAGTATCGATAATGATGTTGATTGAAATTCGCAGGAATGAGGGGAAGTTGATGATTAGGAAAGAAACGCCTCATGACTGTCTCGAAATTTCTCTTTCATCTTTAAACAAATGTAAACTTTTGAATGTTCGTAAAGATACAATAATCGCCATGACTGCCAAAATTGCCCCGATCGCCTTCACGGATTTAGATGGAACCTTGCTGGGACAAGAGGATTATCGTTATGATGCAGCACTTCCTCTCATCGATCGCCTCAAAGCTGAAGAAATTCCGCTAATTCCCGTCACGAGCAAAACTCGGGCGGAAGTAGCAGCTTTGCGAGAAGCGATCGCGCTGTCAGATCCCTTTATCGTCGAAAATGGGAGCGGTATTTTTATTCCGGAAGGCGATCGCCAATTTCCGATTGAGGAAGGCGATCGCCAAGAAAATTACACCGTCTTACAATTAGGGAAGACTTATCCAGAAGCGAGGGCAGGATTGAGGCAGTTAGAATCGCATTTGGGGACAACATTACAAGGATTTGGCGATTTAAGTATCCGCGACATTCAAAAATTAACGGGATTGCCTTCAGAAGATGCCCGCAGAGCCAAACAACGGGATTTTAGCGAACCCTTTATTACACCTCATCATATCCCCAACTCACAAATTGAGAAAGCCGTTCAAGAATTAGGCTGGCAAGTCGTCCTCGGCGATCGCTTCTCTCATCTCATCGGGGCAAACGCTGGCAAAGGAGAAGCCGTGGGAAAATTGGTTGCTAGTTATCAAAAAATCGTCGGCGATCGCGAAATTTTGACCATTGGTTTAGGAAATAGTCCCAACGATCTGCCGATGTTAGAAGCGGTAGATCTGGCGATCGTCCTCCCGGGCAAAAAAGGCATTCATCCCGGATTAAGGGGACGAGGTTGGCAAATTGCTCCTGCTCCCGCCCCCGAGGGATGGGCAGAAATATTAAAATCAGTTTTAGAGAGCAAACTCTTAAAATAAATCCTTCCTTCTCATCCCTTCTTATAATCCCGTGCAATAGTCTCCAATCCCCGATATATAATAGTCAAGTTAGTCAGAAGGGAAATTTTCCCTATTGGGCGGCTTAATGATTTATTAAGGGTGAACCGGGAAGCAATGATGCCCGGAAATAAGCTATGAAAAACAAATCTGTTGGTAATGCCAAGCTGACGCGTAACATCGTCGGCTTTTATGCCATCTTTAGCGGTCTTTGGGTATTTTGGTCCGATCGCATTCTCTTTGTACTGGCCAAAACCCCCGAGGATTTCGAGGCTTGGCAATTCGGCACGGGAATTTTCTATGTTCTCATTACCAGCATTTTGTTATTCAAAATCCTACAACTTTATACGCGAGAAGCCGAAAAAAAGCGCGCCCCTCTCGAAGGTTTAGTTCAGCGCTATCAAACCCTCTTTGAAAAAAATCCCCAATCCATGTGGGTTTACGAGACGGAAACGATGGCATTTTTGGACGTGAATAACGCCGCGATCGCTGCCTATGGTTATTCTCGTGAAGAGTTTTTGCAGATGAGGCTACAAGATATTCGCTCTCCTGAAGATATTCCCATCGCCCCTTTTACGCTCAACGAAAGCATTCCGGGCATTTGGAAACACTACCGCAAAGATAGTTCCTTGATGGAAGTCGAGATTGATGTGTTTCCCTTTCTGTTTGATGGAAAGCCTGTAAAACTCGCCCTGTTGCAAGATGTCACCGAACGCCAGCATACTTTAGAAGATATTAAACAGAATGAAGAACAATATCGCACGTTAGCCAGCAATTTTCCCAATGGTGCCGTCTTTCTTTACGATAAGGACTTGCGCTATACCTTAGCGGAAGGGATGGAAATTAGCCGCTTGGGACACAGCCGACAGGAGATCGAGGGAAAAACTTTGCGCGAAGTCGTACCAGAAGAAACTTATAAGTTACTCGAACCCTTATATCGCGAGGCGTTAACAGGAATGCCCGTGACCACAGAACTCCCCCTCGGCGATCGCATTTATCTCACTTACGCTCTCCCAGTTTTCAATCAAAAAGGGGAAATCGCCAGTGGCATGAGTGTCACGCAAAATATCACCCAACGCAAACAAATGGAGGAACAACTCCACCAATATGCGTATTACGATACCCGCACTCAACTTCCCAATAAAACGTGGTTTCTCGATCGCTTAAAGCAGCAGTTGACTCAAACCCGAGCGGGAAATACGGGCTTTTTTACGGTGTTATTCTTGCAGTTAGAGCGGTTTAGTACGGTAAAGTACAGTCTCGGCCATCGTTTGGCAGAACGGTTGCTGCTGGCCACCAAGGATCGCTTGGATTCTTGTTTAAATTTGGTCGAACCCGTGGCACGAGTGGGAGATAAGGCGATCGCCACCATCATCGAGAACATTCATACGCCTTTGGATGCCGCCGCGATCGCGGAATATATCCAGCAACAACTTTCGCAACCCTTAGAAGTAGACGGACAAGAATTATTTTCGCCGGTGAGTATCGGTATCGCGATCGTGGACTCTCCGGAATTAGCCGAACAAGACTCGGAAATGTTACTGCAAGCAGCAGATACGGCGATGAATTACGCCAAGTATCAAGGCCATGCTCATTATGCGATTTTCGAGCCGACCATGTACGATCGCGCCGTGGGGCGCTTTCAGTTGGAGACGGATCTGCGCTTAGCCCTCAAACGAGAAGAATTTACAGTGTTTTATCAGCCCATTATTGCCATGGACACGGGGCGAATTACAGGATTCGAGGCGGTAGTTCGTTGGGATCATCCCTCAGAAGGCTGGATCTCCCCCGTCGAATTTATTCCCGTCGCCGAAGAAACGGGATTGATCGGGTTAATTGATTGGTGGGTTTTAGGAGAAGCCTGCAAGCAATTAGGAAAATGGCAAAAACAATGGCAAATACCGTTGACCATGAGTGTTAATGCTTCAGGTTCCTTATTGTCTCAATTGGGAATTATGGAGCGCTTGCGGCAAGTTACAAAAGGGAATCGCTTACTTCTAGAAAGTTTGCGTTTAGAAGTGACAGAACGGGTCATGATGGAGCATCAAGAAGCCACTTCCGGACTTCTCGATCAAATTAAAAATTTGAAAATTAAACTTTCAGTGGATGATTTTGGCACGGGTTATTCTTGTTTGCAGCGCTTGCATCAGTTACCCATCGATACCCTGAAAATCGATCGCTCGTTTATCAGTCGGATGTTAGGAGATAAAGATAGTTTGGAGATTGTTCGCACAATTATCACTTTGGCCCATAGTTTAAAAATGGACACGATCGCCGAAGGAACCGAAACAAAAGAACAATTGACAATTTTGCAGGCGATCGATTGTGAATACGGTCAAGGATTTTATTTTTCTCCCCCGGTATCGGGTGAGGATGCAGAAAAATTATTAGAGCGTCAATGGGAATGGTAATGGAGTGGCATTTCTCTCTCTGTGTTTCTCTGTGACTCTGTGGTTCATTTTCCTCATTTTCTAACGGATTTGCATAATGCTCCATACCCAACAGCAATTACGAGTTAATTTGCCATCTTGACTTTACAAGGGGTTGTGCGAGTGTTTAGAATGAAAAGTTGCTAAAAAAACTTAGTAAAAAATTTACTCTTATTGAAAACGGAGATCGAACCCATGGGGGCAACCCAAGAACCGCTTTTGCTGCGCGTGGCTAAAGGAGAACAAGCCGATCGCCCGCCGGTTTGGATGATGCGGCAAGCCGGACGCTATATGAAAGTTTATCGAGATTTACGGGAAAAATATCCCAGTTTTCGGGAGCGATCGGAAAATGCCGACCTCGCCATTGAAATTTCTCTACAACCGTGGCGAGCTTTTCAACCTGACGGCGTAATCATGTTTTCCGATATTCTCACGCCTTTACCGGGAATCGGGATTCCTTTTGATATTGTCGAAAATAAAGGACCCGTTATCGATCCCCCCCTTCGCACGAAAGAACAAATCGAAAAACTTCACCCCCTCGATCCCGAATCGGCGCTTCCTTTCGTTAAAAAGACCCTGCAAACCCTGCGCCAAGAAGTCGGCAACCAATCTACGGTTTTGGGATTTGTCGGCTCTCCTTGGACTCTCGCGGCTTATGCGGTTGAAGGGAAAAGCTCGAAAAACTACGCCATTATCAAAGAAATGGCCTTTTCTCAACCTGCGATCTTACATCAACTGTTGAGCAAACTCGCCGACGCGATCGCAACTTACGTCCGCTTTCAAATCGATAGTGGGGCACAAATCGTACAATTGTTCGATTCTTGGGCGGGACAACTCAGCCCCCAAGATTACGATATCTTTGCTCTACCCTACCAGCAAGAAATCGTGCGTCAAGTGAAAAAAACCCATCCCGATACGCCTTTAATTCTCTATATTAGCGGCAGTGCAGGGGTTTTAGAGCGCATGGGGCAATCGGGAGTCGATATCGTGAGCGTAGATTGGACGGTAGACATGATCGATGCGAGAAAGCGTCTCGGGGCAGAAATGAAAGTACAGGGAAATATGGATCCCGGTGCCTTATTTGGTTCCCACGATTTTATTCGCGATCGCATTCTCGATACGATTAAAAAAGCCGGACCCACGGGACATATCTTTAACCTCGGTCATGGTGTTTTACCGGGGACTCCCGAAGATAATGTTCGCTTCTTCTTTGAAACAGCCAAAAAAGTAGATAAATTACTCGCTGCGGTTTAATAGTATTGGGTGGATCTATTCCACCCAATATTGCGATCGCACCAAAACCCAAAGATTAAATAGAAATGCTGTTAACTGTTCACTGTTAACTGTTCACTGAAATGACCTCCAAGCGGATTTTTATTACAGGTGGAAGCGGCTGTATCGGTCACTATATTGCCGAAAGCCTCATTCAAGAAACCCAACACGAACTATTTTTTCTGGTTAGAAATCCTCAGAAAGTTGGTTTCGATTGGCAAGTTCGTTCCGGCGTTCATATTTTACATGGAGACTTACGAGAAATCGATCGCTTTGCCGATTTATTGAAAACAATAGATGTTGCCATTCTAGCAGCGAGTGCATGGGGAGGGTCTTCAGAAGTCTTAGATGTGAATGTCATTAAAACTACTCGTTTAATGAACTTGTTAGATGTTAACAAATGCCAACAAGTTCTCTATTTTTCGACTGCCAGTATCCTTAATCATAATAATCAAATTCTCAAAGAAGCCAGTGAATTAGGAACAGATTATATTCGTTCTAAATATGATTGTTTAACACAACTTCCTCGCCTTGATATTGCCTCTAAAATTACAGTATTATTCCCGACTTTAGTCTTTGGTGGTAATGGCAAAGACAAACCTTATTCTCATATTTCGGCTGGTTTTGTCGATGCGATGAAATGGGTCAATTTAGCCCGTTGGTTTAAGGCTGATGGGAGTTTTCATTTCGTTCACGCTCAAGATATTGCTGGTGTTGTTGGATATTTAGTCGATAATCCCATTCCTTATAATGTTGTCGATCAGTTAGATGATATTTATATCAAACAATTGGTTTTAGGAAGTAAAGCCATGACATTAAATGAAATGATAAAAGAGGCGTGCCAATATCTAGGAAAACGAATTTATTTGCAGATACCATTATCAATGTGGCTGGCCAATATTTTCATTAAGATTTTTCGCGTTCAACTTGCACCTTGGGATCGTTTCTGTATGAATTATCGCCATTTTACTTGCAAAAATTCCGTTCTCCCTTCGACATTTGGACAAGCTAATTATTGTTCGACTTTCTCCGATCTATTAAGAGTTAGCGGAGTCAAAAAGCGATGAACGTCACGACATCGTTTAGCATATCCAATCGACCTGCTGCTAACCAATAACTGATAACTGATAACTGATAACTGATAACTGAAATGACAGCCTTTAGAATTGGCATTGCGGGACCCGTAGGATCGGGAAAAACAGCTTTATTAGATAGTCTGTGCAAAGCATTGCGAGATAACTATCAAATTGCTGCTGTGACGAATGATATTTATACTCAAGAAGATGCTCAATTTTTAGTGCGATCGCAAGCCTTGACCGGCGATCGCATTTTAGGAGTAGAAACAGGAGGTTGTCCCCATACGGCAATTCGCGAAGATGCGTCCATGAATTTGGTGGCGATCGAATCCCTCGAAGCAAAATTTACACCTTTAGATTTTGTCTTTCTCGAGAGTGGGGGCGATAATTTAGCGGCAACCTTTAGCCCAGAATTGGTCGATTTAACCCTATATGTGATCGATGTGGCCGCCGGAGATAAAATCCCCCGCAAAGGCGGCCCCGGCATTACCAAATCCGATTTACTGATCATTAATAAGATCGATCTCGCACCCTTGGTCGGTGCAGATTTACAGGTGATGGACAGAGATGCGAAAAAAATGCGCGGCGATCGTCCTTTTGTTTTTACCAATCTGAAAACAAAGCAAGGACTGGATTTTATTCTTAACTTCATTCTCAAAAATAAAGTTTAAGGAGTCCCTTTTCCGTAGATCCCCTTAAAAACGGCTTAAAAACGGCAGAAAATTTTCGCGCACTTTACGGTTGGCATTGAACGAGAAATGAGATCATGATGGGAGAAAAGATCCGAGTAAGGAAAAAACATGGCCTCCTCTCTCTGGCATCCCACCGATCTCGATCGCGCCATCGTTCCCAACCCGCTCATTGTTGCACCTAATACTCTCCTGTTAGACGTTTTGGCGTTAATGAATCAAGTGGGACAAACTTGTTCCCTTGCAAGTTTTCCAGCCGATAAAGACCGTGAAATTAAATGGCAAAATGAAGAGCGATCGAGTTGCGTGCTGATTGTTCGAGAACGTCAATTTGTGGGAATTCTCACCGAACGCGATTTCGTCAAATGCGCTGCAGAGGGGTGGGATGTTGAAACGACAAAAGTTGAAGCAATCATGACTCCAGAACCGATCGTGTTGCCGCGATCGCAATTTTGCGATCCCTTCTTGGTCTTAAGGCTATTTCGCCAGTATCGCATTCGCCATCTTCCCATTGTCGGCCAGAAGGGAGAAATTATCGGATTGATTACTCCCGCAACCTTGCACCAGATTTTACAACCCACCGATCGGTTGCGAATGAGATCGGTCTCTATGGATGAAACTATCGACATTTTGCGCGATCGCGTCTGTCAGTTAGAAAACGAAAAAATCGAGATATTAAAACAGCAAAATCGCGAACTCGAACAACGGGTTCGCGATCGCACGGCACAACTACACGAACTCAACCAACAACTGCAACAAGAGAACCAAGAACGCCAAATTCTTACTCAACAATTGCAACAAGCAGAAGCAACTTTGCGAGGATTATTTCAGGCAATGGATGATGTGGTATTGATTATCAACCGAGGTGCCAGAAATATCCAAATTATCCCTACACATCCCTTCCTCTCCTCATCCCACGAGACCAATCTAATCGATAAAACTATCGCTGGATTCTGGGGGGATTCTCCTTTATTCTTAGAAGTTGTTCAAACCGCTTTAGATATTCAAAAAAGTACGAATTTTGAATATTCCCTCCGTTGCGATCGTACAAATAACCTTTATTGGTTTATGGCAAAAATTATACCCCTCTCTGAAAATGAAGTGCTTTGGGTGGCACGAGATCTTAGCGATCGCAAACAGAATGAAGCTCTCTTAGAACAACGTATCCAAGAAAATAAAATCGCTCTAAAAGCTCTCGATCGCGAGCGCAACTTAGCCGCAAAAATTTTAAATGCAGCCGGTGCTTTGATTATTGTATCCGATCGCGATGGTCGTATTTTACGCTTTAATCAAACCTGCGAACAAATGACAGGATATCAATTTGATGAAGTCTTTGGGGGTTATGTTTGGGATTTTTTCCTGATTCCTGAAGAAATTGCCGGCGTTAAACATATTTTTCAACAATTGCAACAGGGACAAATTCCCGATCGCGGCGAAAACTATTGGTTAAGCAAAGAAGGAATGCGGCGTTTAATTTCGTGGTCGAATACAGTTTTAACCAATGATGAGGGCGGAGTTGAGTATATCATCAGGACAGGGATTGATATCACCGAACTGCGCGAGGCTAAACTGGCTTTGCGATCGAGTGAAGAAAAATTTCGCTACCTTGCTGACAATCTTCGCCATGTCTTGTTTATCCGCGATGCCCAAACCGACCAAATACTTTATATTAGTCCAGCTTTTGAAGAGATTTGGCAAATTTCCTGCCCTCGGGTTTACCAAAATTCGCAACTGTGGTTCGATGCTATTCATCCTGACGATTGCGATCGTTTACATGTTGCCATTGAAGGAAAAAAACAAGATATTTCTTGCGAAAAAGAATTTCGCATCATTCCATCCGATGGAAAAATTCGTTGGATTTGGGAGCGCAGTTTTCCCGTTCGTAATGCTACTGGAGAAATTGAAACAATTGTTGGGATTGCTGAAGATATTACCAATCGCAAACATGCTGAATTAATCTCGCAACAGGCAGAAAAAGCACTCAAAGAAATGAACGAAGAACTCGAAAAACGAGTTGAAAAACGTACTGCGGAATTACAAGAAATCAATAAACAATTAACTCAAGAAATGATGCAACGTCAAACGATTGAGGAGGCTCTCTGGGAAAGCGAAGAAGAATTACGAGATTTGTTCGATAATGCTAACGATTTAATTCAAAGTATATCTTTGGAAGATGGCCGTATTTTTTATACCAATCGAGCTTGGCGAGAAACATTAGGATATGAAGAAAATGAATTAGCTAATCTTTCTATTTTTGATGTCATGACTCCAAAATGCAAGCAGTATTTTCAAGGTCAATTTCAACAGTTAAAAAGAGGTACAATCACTAAGCTCGATCGCATTGAATTAACTTTTTTGACCAAGCGCGGTCGTCCTATCATTTTAGAAGGAAATATTAATGCTCATTGTTTGGATAGTGGACTCCCCATCGCCGCGCGAGGAATTTTTCGGGATATCACCGAGCGCAAACGAGGGGAAATCACGTTAAATCGAGTGATTCAAGAGTTAACTTATCATAAATTGGCTCTCGATCGCTTTGCTTTAGTTTCGATTAGCGATACGAAAGGAAAGATTACTTATGCGAACGATAAACTCTGCGAAACCTCTCAATACTCCCGCTCTGAATTGCTCGGACAGAATCATCGAATTTTGAATTCAGGATATCATCCCATCTCATTTTTTGAGGAGATGTGGCAAACTATTGAACGAGGAGAAGTTTGGCACGGAGTCATCAAAAACAAGGCCAAAGATGGGAGCTTTTATTGGATAGATACGACGATTGTTCCTTTTTTAACGAAACAAGGAATACCTTTTCAATATCTTGCGATTCATGTTGATATTACCGATCGCAAGAAAGCAGAAGAAACATTACAACAGCAGTTAAGTGCGATCGAGGCAGCAGTTGATGGAATTGGCATTCTCAAAAATAATACTTATACTTATCTGAATCAAGCTCATGCTCGCATTTTTGGTTACGATCGCGCTGAAGAGTTAGTGGGTAAAACATGGCAAGAATTATATTCACCCGCAGAATGTCAGCGTTTTGAACGAGATATTTTTCCTCTTTTAGCGCAACAAAAATTTTGGCAAGGCGAAGCTGTTGCCAAGCGACGAAATGGCAGATATTTCCCGGAAGAAATTTCTTTGACTTTGACTGAAGATGGAACGTTAATTTGTGTTTGTCGGGATATTACAGAGCGCAAAAAACATGAAGCAGAAATCTTGCAAGCATTAATTAAAGAACAAGAATTAAGCGATCTTAAATCGCGCTTCATTTCCATGACTTCCCACGAATTCCGCACTCCTTTAGCGGTTATTTTATCTTCTGCGGGAATTCTCAAATCTTTTTCTCATAAAATTTCCGATTCCAAAAAACAAGAACATCTACAAACTATTCAAAATTATGTTAAGCATACGACTCAACTTCTCGATGATATTTTAACTATCAATCACGCTGAAAGTGGTAAAATGAGTTTTAATCCCGAACAGATCCCACTGCTAGAATTCTGTCAAACCTTAATTCAAGAAATTCAAATCAGCAGCGATTGCCACAAAATTTGCTTTACCTACAACCCTGAAAATACCTTACTAATAGAGGAAACGATCGCCGTACTCGATAAAAAACTCCTGCGTCAAATTTTGATGAATTTATTATCAAATGCGATTAAATATTCTCCCGATGGTGGAGAAGTTGGTTTTACATTAACAGTGAGCGATCGCCAAATCGAATTCCAAGTGCGAGACTCGGGCATTGGCATTCCTGAAAGCGATCGCAAAACCCTCTTTGCTTCTTTTAACCGTGCCAGTAATGTCGGCACAATTCAAGGGACGGGTTTAGGATTGTCCATCGTAAAAAAATGCGTCGATCTACATGGCGGTCAAATTGATTTTAAAAGTACGCTCTACCAAGGAACAACATTTATCGTGAATTTGCCCTATTATTCGCCAGATAAATTTTACCAAAGCTGCTAAACTAATAATATAAATTTTATAATTCTATATTGCTTTTGTAGGAGAGAATGAAAGGAAAAGAGTGCAAAATTCTTGTCATTGAAGACGAGCCTGGAATTCGCTACGCCACTCGGGAAATATTAGAACTTGCAGGATATCAAGTTTTTACCGCAGAAAACGGACGGATCGGCTTGGAATTGGCCGTAAAACATCTTCCCGATCTCGTGATTTGCGATGTCGTGATGCCAGAGATGGATGGTTACGATGTTTTATCTCAATTGCACCTACAGCCCAAACTCCAAGACACTCCGTTTATTTTTCTCACGGCGAAAATCGAACGCAGAGATATAGGCGCGGGAATGCTCTTAGGGGCAGATGATTATATCACCAAACCTTTTTCCTCACAAGAATTAGTGAAAGCTGTTCGGACTCGCCTCGACTTGCAAGAATGATGCGATCGCTGCCGTTAAAAAACTGATTAAAAAAGCGCCGAAAAAAGCGATCGCCAGATTGTATTTCTAGGACAAAATTCGGGCATTGGCATTCCCGAAAGCGATCGCAAAACCCTATTTGTTGCGTTTAATTGTGCTAATAATATCAGGATCATTTCTAGAACATTGATTTGATTGGTGATATCTAGCAAGGAATAACATTTGTCAGCAAATTTCCTGATGCTTCACAAGACAGATTTTGCAATGGAGGTTAAACTAAAAGAAAGGCTTGATAATTTATAGTTCTCTTCTCACTATTTTTTTTGACAATGAAAGAAAAAGGGCGCAAAATTCTTGTGATTGAAGACGAGAAAGGTATTCGTCAAACCACTCGGGAAATTTTAGAACTTGAAGGCTATCAAGTTCTCACCGCAGAGAATGGCGAACAAGGGTTGCATCTTGCCCAAACAAAAGTACCGGATTTGATCCTCTGCGATATTAGGATGCCAAAATTAAACGGACATCAAGTTTTGCAAGCTTTAAGAGAAAATCAGGCTATGCAAATGATTCCTTTCATTTTTCTGACCGCCAAAGCCGATCGCGACGATCTGCGTCAGGGGATGGATTTGGGAGCCGATGATTATCTGACTAAACCTTTCGATATAGAAGAATTATTAAGTGCTGTTGCTTCGCGCTTAGAACGACAAGCTATTTATCACCAGCATATCCAACAAGGACATCAAAAGGCGAAAGCCTTAGAAAAAGTCACGCAACAGATTCGCGACAAAATGGCTCAAAGCCAAAAAATTGCTGAGATTAAAGGAGATTTACTCGATAAAATTATTGCGGATTTCTCCGATCCGGTCTCTAATATTAATGTTGCTTTACAAATGCTAAAAGGGTCAAGTACACACGAGCAGCGCGATCGCTATCTCCATATCTTACAAGAGGAATGTCAGCGAGAAATGCAGCTTCTCAACGAGATTACTGAGTTACAAACCTTACTCACCCCAGAAAAAACGGCAATTTTACAAAAATACAATCTACTGAATCAACGATGAACAATGAACGAGACCTTTGTGTTAAAAGGAAGGCTTGAAGCTCTTTTTTGGGATTTATTGTTCTGGAAGCCAAGAGAACTCCGTATTTTTACGGAGTTTTTTGTTGTTATGCTTGCGTAGATTTTGGCAGCATTACGGAGGGCATTCATCGCACAAGTACCGAGAATTTTCGCGATTGAAAATCCCTATTTCTCACGATAGACATTGAAGAAAAACAAAAGCGATAATAGATTTAATGCTCACCCGTTAATCGTTCCACAACTAAACAGAAGGGGTAATTGATGAGTACGATTCTTGTGATTGAAGATGAAAACCAAATTCGAGCCAATATTCGAGAAATTCTCGAACTAAATGACTTTCAAACGATTACCGCAGAAAACGGACGGATCGGAGTAGATTTAGCCCGAGAGTATTTTCCCGACCTCGTGTTGTGCGATGTCATGATGCCGGAGATGGATGGCTATGAAGTCGTGTCTCAGTTACGCCAACATTCATCAACAGAGGCCATTCCTTTCATTTTTTTGACTGCAAAAATCGAACGGAAAAATATGCGGGTGGGAATGCAATTAGGGGCGGATGACTATCTCACTAAACCTTTTGCTCCAGAGGAATTAATCGAAGCCGTTAAAATTCGCCTCAACCTACACCAAAAACGCGATCGCCACTATCAAACTCAAATCGATCGCGCAGAAGATGAGATTGATTATCTTCTCAATTACGATCGCCTGACTGCCCTTCCCAATCAAATTCGCCTGCAAAAATCCTTTCAAGGTCTCAAAAGTGAAGCAGCACGATGCGATCGCGCTCTCCCTTTGCTTTTGATGGGCATCGATCGCTTTAACCAAGTGCGCGAAACTCATGGTCATTTAACCGGAAATGCCTTATTAGAAGCAATGGCACGGCGTTTGACTGAATATTTTAGCGATTTTCATTCCTCTTCTCATAATGGACTGCACTCGATCGCCTATTTGGGGATGGATCGCTTTGCCTTTCTGCTTAAACCGACTGCCGATCCTTTTGATAGTTCTCAATTTGCCGAAGGGATTCTCGATGCCCTCTCGACTCCTTTACGTCTGGACAAGGGCGAATTTTTCCTATTTCCCAGTATCGGTATTGCTTGGTCCCAAGCCGGTCGAGGGGATTTCCGCATCGTCCTCGCTCAAGCAGAAGGGGCGATGAGACAGGCACAGAAACAAGGCGGAAATGGCTATCAGTTCCACAACGCAACCATACAACTGCGATCGACGCGGCGGGAAGTTTTGGAACAAGATTTACATGGTGCTCTCGAGGGTGGAGAATTTTATTTGCTCTATCAGCCTCAAATCGATCTTAAAACCGATAAAATTGTCGCGGCTGAAGCGCTTCTTCGCTGGCAGCATCCCCAACTCGGGGCGATCTCTCCGACAGAATTCATTCCGATCGCAGAAGAAAATGGAACCATTCTCACGATTGGGCAATGGGTTTTGCAACAGGCTTGCCAACAAGTGAAAATATGGCAACAACAAGGAATTACACCGATGAAAGTTGCGGTTAATTTATCGGCGCGTCAATTTTGCCAGCCGCGTTTATTGGACGATGTGAAAGCCAGTTTAGCCGCAGCCGGAATTGCGCCAGAATGCTTGGAGTTGGAACTGACAGAAAGTGCGGTGGTGCGAAATTTATCCGCGACAGCAAAAACTTTGCAACAATTGGCAACCTTGGGCGTGCAGATTGCGATCGATGATTTTGGTAAAGGTTATTCCTCTTTGGAATATTTACAAAAACTTCCCTTTCATACTTTGAAAATCGATCGCTGTTTCGTACAGAATATCGGCGATCGCCCAGAACATATTCCCATTCTTACTGCAATTTTACAAATGTCAGACGCGTTACAGTTGCAATCCATCGCGGAAGGTGTAGAAACGCGGGATGAATTAGAGTTTCTCAAACAAAATCATTGCCAGATCGCTCAAGGTTATTTATTTAACAAGCCGATCAAAGCTAAAGAATTTTCTCAGTTTTATCGATCATTTTCTCCATGCTTACGATAAACAAAGAGAGCATCATTTACTGCTCTGAAAAGATTGCTATTTAACATTATGACTAAAATACTAATTATTGAGGATAAAGCACAAATCCGCGACAATCTCCAAGAGATTTTAGAGTTGTCGAATTTTGAGACCTGCACGGCAGAAAATGGCAAAATTGGTCTCGAATTGGCCCAAAGCGAGCGCCCCGATTTAGTCCTTTGTGATGTTATGATGCCAATTATGGATGGCTATGAGGTTTTGGCAGCTTTAAATCGCGATCGCCGCATCCATAGTACACCTTTTATTTTTCTCACGGCAAAAGTCGATCGCACTAATTTTCGCCAAGGGATGGATTTAGGAGCTGATGATTATTTAACCAAACCGTTTACACCGCAAGAACTCTTAGATGCAGTGAGAGCGCGTCTGCTCAAACAAGAATCTCTAGTCGAAAAAATTCGTCATTCTTTATTGCGAGATGTCGAACAATTGCGGAAAAACTTAATGGTGCGATCGCAGCAACTCAACCAAGATTGGCAACGCGTTCAAGCGCAACTAGCCTCTGTTAATGGAGAAATCTCGCAAGCCCAAAGCGAGAGCAGAAATCGACTCTTATTCCTCATGGTGACGGGAGGTTGTGTCAGTATTTTGTTTTGGGTTGCTTGGTTGTTTTTGAGCAGTCGTCAAACAAATCCTGAAATTGTCCATCCGCATTCTATTCCTTATCTTACGAACGAAAGAAGCTGTTTGCAACACTCCAAGGGAATTTGGGAAAATGGTAAATGCTGGCATCTCGACCGTTCTACTAATTTTTGATTTTTACATCACTCTTATTTAGAATTTTCAACAAGATCATGTACAAAATTTTAGTTATTGAAGATGAAGAGCGAGTTCGTTCTAATGTCCAACAAATTTTGGAACTCTCTGATTTTGAAACCATCCCGGCTCGGAATGGTCGCGAAGGTTTAGAGTTGGCTTTGAAGTCCCATCCCGATCTCATTATTTGTGATATAATGATGCCAGAATTAGACGGTCACAGTGTTTTAAAACAATTAAAAAAAGAGAAAAAAACAGCAACAATTCCCTTTATTTTTCTCACGGCAAAATCCGAGCAAAATGATTTGCGTCAAGGCATGAATTTAGGGGCGGATGATTATTTAATGAAGCCTTTTACCCCAGAAGAATTACTAGAATCGGTCAATACTCGCTTGCAAAAACACGCTGTTTTACAACAACAACACCAAGAGCAAATGGAGGAATTGCGGAATAATCTCCTCAAATCTTTCCCTCACGAATTTAATACACCTCTCAATGGTATTATTGGCTTTGCTAGTTTGTTAAAAGCAGAGAGTAAAATTGTAACCCCTGATGAAATTTGGGAGATGGCAGAATCCCTCGAATATTCTGGCCATCGCTTACATCGACTGGTGCAAAACTATTTGTTTTATTCGCAATTAGAAATTATTGCCAGCGACCTCGAAAAACTAAAACCTTTACGAGAACAAAAAGCCTATTGTTCGATCGCTAAAATTGTACCAGAAGTCGCTCGAGAAATTGCTTGTGAAGCTGGACGAGAGGCTGACTTATTCTTCGATTTACCCGAGGCGATCGCACCGATGGGTAAATCCTATTTCCGCAAGTTGGTACAGGAATTAATCGATAATGCTTTTAAGTTTTCTCCTGATAATACTCCCGTGCGAATTTCTGCGATCGCGAAAAAAGGTCGTATTGTCGCTCTTTCGATTTACGATCGCGGTTGGGGAATGACGGCAGAACAAATCTCTCGGATTGGTGCTTATACGCAGTTTGAACGCCCGCAGCACCAACAAAAAGGGTCGGGACTAGGATTGGCAATTGCTCAACGTTTATTAGAATTTCATGGCGGAACATTAAAGATAGAACGAAAAAAGACAACAACAATTGTTTCTATTCTTTTCAGTTATAATACTTGAAGTTAGACTTGTTTTTAATTCACTTGTTGCGAGCTTTTCTCGCTGTATCTACGCGATCGCAATTAAATTAGCGATAAAAATGAGTGGCTTCACGAATATCTTTTCCCTCTCCTCGCAAACACCAATAGCAGTGAGCGTTTAAAGCATTGCGAGATGCGTCTTCATTACGCCAGCGAAAATAATTCACAACTTCTGTAATATTAGGAAGCTGTGAAATGCGACAGTCAAAACTCGCATTCTGGTATCGAGTTCGTTAAATTTCATCGTCCCATTCCTCAACAATAAATGATTGTTTTTCGCTAATTTTAACGCTATAAATGCGATCGAATCCTTCTTGCCAAGATGGTTTGACTAATTTCTTGTAAGTTGCTAAAATTCCGACCAGAGGAATGATTTGTGAGCTAGGGCGTTTTTGATTGCGTTGCTTGCAAACTTCTAAATCGCTCTGAAAATAATATGCGATCGCCTGAAAATGATGTTTTTGAGCAGGAATGATATAGCGTTGCCGATCGGTGGGTAAAGGATTGGTATTATCAATAACAAACGGTTGTTTCGCTTGCAAACAAGCATTCAGAAGAATTTCTTCGCGGTGACGAGTTTTTAACATATCCAAGTTGATGCGGATATGAGTATTTAAGAAATAATCGCGGTAAAATTTCGATTTCCCCGAGGCTTGTATGCCAATAAAAATAATTGCTTGCAAAATAAAATCGTAGGGGCGCAATGCTTGCGCCCAGTCCGGCTTAAGTTAAAATATGCCTATAATTCAAAATCATCGTAGTAATAAGGACGAACGCGAGAAGAAAAACCCGAGGCTTTAAATTTTTTGAGTTGTAAGGGAGTCGGTTGATTCGCAGGGACAGAAATTCGGATTTCAAAGTCGCTTTCTCCTGGGGCAATGACGGGAATTGTGCCGATGCGACTGCGATTTTGCATGATATTATTGCCGTAAGCATCGTAAATGCGCCCGAAGACATCGGCATCAACAACATATTTACTGGAAGAATTAACAGCCGTTCCAGTAATTAAAAAACAGTTTGCTTTTTGGGAACTGCCACTCGTCATCATCCCTTCGGCTAATTCTGTCGGACATTCTCGATAGCCGAGATTTTTCAATTTGACTTGGGTTAAAGCGTAGACTTCCGGCGCGATCGCCAAACTTGCAAACCAAAATAACATGGCGATCGCTGCGATCGCTAAAGTTCTCAATTTCATTGCATAACCTCCCGCAAAAGTATCTCCCCCACCATTATCCAGCTAAATGCACTTTTGCTCGTTAAGGCAGCAGGGGGCAATTAATCAAAATTGAGAGAATTGGCATCATCCAACGAAACATCGAGTTCCATGCGTTGTTCCATGCGACGGAGGAAATATCCGGTCATCATGGCAGAGGCTAAAATATTGGCCATGTTCTCGCGATCGGTTACGATCTGAACATTAAAATCTTCAGATGGTAACATCCCTACCAATCCCTGCACGTTCTGGGAAATAATCTGCTTGATTTCAGGAGTCGCAGATTGAGCAATTTGCTCGAGAATCTCGGGCTTTTGCCGTTTGAGGTACTGCAAGAGGATGTTGCTAATCTCTGATTCTTCTACGTCGGAATAAAAAAGGTTAGGATCGAATACCATCAGAATCCTTAAGGGCTTAACTGCGCTTCCTCTACTGTAAACCATCTTGCCAGAAATCGTGCAGCGATCGCACGGTATTTTACTATCAATTGGTCAAAAAATCAGGCTTCAGAATCGCTGCTTTCCTCTCCTACATTAACTTGTGTCAAGATTTGTGAAAGTTCGTCAACTTCAAAATATTGTTGAAAGCGAGCGGTTACTTCTAACCAAAAGGAACGTCCTTCTGCTTGACGGCGCTTGCGAACGAACCCTAATTGTACCAGTTCTTGCACTTGTTGATAAGCGCTACTACCCCGCAATTCAATCAATTCAGTTTGCAGGATGGGGGATTTGAGGGCGATCGCGGCGAGGGTTCGCAATGCCCCAATTCCCAATTCGGCGGGGACGAGATTCTGGATGAGGTCTTGAAAGGTTTGCCGCAGTTGCAAGCTGTAGCCGGTAGGCGTATCGGCAATTTCTAAAGCACTATCGCGGTGGGCGTAGTCGTCCATGAGTTCGAGAAGGGCTTCTTTAGCTTCCTTGCGAGGGATGCCTGCACATTCCGCGATCGCCGTCAAGGTCATTGGCTGCCCTTTCAGATATAAAATGGCTTCAATTTGTGTGGCGAGACGCATTTTTGTTGTTTGTTGTTTGTTGTTTGTTATTCGTTAATCTGCTATCAAATAACTAATAACCAATAACTATTGTCAATCTAATTGATGTCCGGTTAGTTTAACAAAAATATCTTCGAGGTTGGATTCTCGGATGGTGATGCCAATTTTGTTAGGTAAAGATTCGAGATAGGTATTGGCGGCTTCTAGGGTGGGAAAAAATTGCGATTCGAGGCGATCGCCGCTTTGTTTGATGGCTAATCCTTCTCCATGTTTGTTTTTAAATTCGTCTAATGTTCCCAATTCGATCAATTTTCCACCATCCATAATGCCGATGCGATCGCATAAAAATTCGACTTCTTCCATGTAATGACTGGTGAGTAAAACCGTCATGCCTTGGCGGTTTAAGTCCCGGATGATTTCCCAAAGACGGCGGCGGTTTTGGGGATCGAGTCCGACGGTGGGTTCGTCTAAAAAGAGAATTTGCGGTTCGTGGAGAAGGGCGCGGGCAATCTGTAGGCGGCGTTTCATGCCCCCAGATAGTGTTTTGACGAGATCTTGGCGGCGATCACTTAACTCGACGTATTCCAACCAGCGATCGATTCTCTGCTGGCGATCGCGGCGAGGGATGTGGTGCATCCGCCCGTGAAATTCGAGATTTTCCCAAACGGTTAAATCGGCATCGACGCTAGTTTGTTGCAGGACGACTCCGATGCTGCGCCGGACGAGATCCGGGCGTTGGCGCACATTATAGCCCGCGACTTCGATTTCTCCTTCTGTGGCTCGGGTGAGGGTAATAATCGTGCGAATGGTGGTGGATTTTCCTGCCCCATTCGGACCTAATAAGCCGAACATTTCCCCGGATTTAATCTCAAAGGAAAGGCGATCGACCACGGGAATATTATTGTAGATTTTGGAAACGTTTTTGAGTGTAACAGCGCCCATAATTTAAAAGTACGAACGCATTGCGTCCCTCGCGTAGCAAAATTGACTGATTTAACATTGTCACCGATTTTTGCGATCGCTGCAAATTTTATTGCTAATTCTCAAACTCTTGTCGAGTCGGCGATCGCTCTGGGTTTCGTCTGTTTTTAAGATATTGAGGTGTGTTACGCTGTCGCTAACAGCACCTACGAGCTTAATATTTATTTTATAAACAGTCTCTTATGGTAGTTTGATAAAACCCAATCCAACCTGAAGAAAATGCTCATCTTGAGTTAAAACACGCTGTATTTCTTGTTTTTTCATAATAACCATTGAGGTTAAATCTGTAAAAGAAATTGCTGGTTTATCTTGAAATTTCTTCCTCAATTTCCATGTTTCTAGAAAATCTTCTGAGGTGACGCGATAAAGTTGTAATTGTCCTAATTCTGAGGCTTGTAGAATCCCTTCTACAAAAGAAACATGATTTTGAAAAGCGGCTCTTTTAAAAAGCAATGTAATCACTTCATCTAAAACATAATCGCTGGTACAGATAGGAATGCGATTCACAATCAATTCATGATAAATCTCTTGAACTCGATAATGATAGTTATCTCGTTGATTCCCCAAAGCAACCCAACCCCATGTATCAATAAACATTGTTTGCGGATGTATCATTAATTTGCTTCTCCTTCGCCATAAAGTTCTTTTTCAATCTCTTCAGAGGTGAGGGGTTCAATCGATAAAATACCAGTAATGGCTAACAGAGGACTTTCTTCGGTGGGGGATTGCGTTTCAACTTTACGATTAATTAAGCCTTCAACAAAATCTAAAACTTCATAAAGCTCGGTTTCAACAAGAGAATCTAATTTGTCTTCGATTCTTTCTTTTAGAGAATTCATGGCTCTTTCAACTCTGTTAATAGGTCAATCTAAATTATAAGATAAATTTTGCCAGATCGCTTTTTCGGTGAGGTATTTCCAAGAATGAAGATTAACAAATAAATATCGCAATCCATCTTAAGGGATTTTTTGTATGAGACAGGGATTTTGAATCTCTGACGGATCGAATATAATTTAAGTGTCTCTTTGTCGATCCCGTGCCATGAATGAAGAACGTACCCAAGCCAAAGCAACGCCAGAGGAATATTTACGGTTTTTAATGGAGGTGTTGCAAGCAACTTCAGAGAGTCGCGGCGATCGGGCTGTCGTTTATCCTCTTCTGCAAGAAAATTTAGAGCTTTTGGATTTGCATTTAATCGAGATTTTGCAAACATGGGTCAGTCTTTATCTCTTAGAGGCTGAGGAAGAAAAAGCCTTCTCTATTGCTGTAGTTATTGGCGACTTTAGCAATTTAATCAAAAAATTTCCTCTTGGTCGTTGGAGTGATAATCTGGAAATTGCTATCACAGGTTACGAAATTATTTCTACCGTTTTTAGGCAAGAGAAATATTCGCGAATGTGGGCAACACTCCAAAATAATTTGGGAAATGCTTACAGAAACCGTATCCGAGGGGAGAAGAGAGAAAATTTAGAAAAGGCGATCGCTCATTACCAAGCTGCCTTAAAAATTCATACCCGTGAGGCTTTCTCCTCAGATTGGGCAATGATACAAAATCATCTGGGGAATGCCTACCGCAACCGTATTGAAGGCGCAAAGAGGGATAATTTAGAAAAGGCGATCGCCCACTACGAAGAAGCTTTACAGGTCTATACTCATGAGACTTTTCCTCAAGATTGGGCAGGGACGCACAGTAATCTAGGGCTTGCCTACTCTAATCGCATCGAAGGGGAAAAGAGAAAAAATTTAGAAAACGCGATCGCCCACTACGAAGAAGCTTTACAGGTCTATACTCATGAGACTTTTCCTCAAGATTGGGCAGGGACGCACAGTAATCTAGGGCTTGCCTACTCTAATCGCATCGAAGGGGAAAAGAGAAAAAATTTAGAAAACGCGATCGCTGCCCATGAAGCAGCATTACAAGTCTATACTCGTGAGGGTTTTCCTCAAGAATGGGCAATGACGCAAAGTAATCTGGGGGCTGCCTACTCTGACCGCATTGAAGGAGAGAAAAGGGATAATTTAGAAAAAGCGATCGCTGCCTACAAAGCGGCTTTACAAGTCTATAACCGTGAGGCTTTTCCCCAAGAATGGGCAACCCTGCAAAATAATCTGGGAATTGTCTACTGCGATCGCATCGAAGGGGAGAAGAAAGACAATTTGGAAACGGCAATTGCTGCTTACAAAGTTGCCTTAGAAGTTCGGACTCATGAGGCTTTACCCCGAGAATGGGCAATGACACAAAATAACCTAGGAATTGCCTATCGGGAACGAATTGAAGGGGAAAAGAAAGATAATTTAGAAAAGGCGATCTCTGCCTACAAAGCTGCTCTAAAAGTCCGAACCCGTGAGGCTTTTCCCCAAGAATGGGCAATGACACAAAATAACCTAGGAATTGCCTATTGGAAACGCATTAAAGGGAAGAAGGGGGATAATTTAGAAAAGGCGATCGCTGCCTACAAAGAGGCTTTACAAGTCTATAACCGTGAGGCTTTTCCCCAAGAATGGTCAACCCTCCAAAATAATTTGGGGAATGTCTATTTTAACCGTATCCAAGGGGAGAAGAAGAACAATTTAGAAAAGGCAATTGCTACTTACCAAGTTGCTTTAGAAGTCCGGACTCTTGAGGCTTTGCCTCAAGAGTGGGCCACCACACAAAATAATCTGGGAACTGTATACTCCAAACGCATTGAAGGGGAGAAAAGAGAGAATATAGAAATGGCAATCTTTCACTATAAAGAAGCCCTAAAAGTTTCTACTCGTGAAGCATTGCCTCAAGCGTGGGCAATCGTACAAAATAATTTAGGAAATGCCTACTCTAATCGCATTGAAGGGGAAAGAGAGGATAATTTAGAAAAGGCGATCGCTGCTTTGAAAGCTGCTTTAGAAGTTCAGACTCGCATAGCCTTTCCTCAGGAATACGCTGAAAGCCTTAGTAACTTAGGATATGTCTATCTGGATCAATCTCGTTACGATATAAACTCCTCTGAAAAGAAAAAAACTGCTTTAGATAATGCTTACAATACCTTTGAAAAAGCCTTGGATACTGTCGAATATCTACGAGGAGAAACTGTTTCTGATGATGAAGCCAAACGCAAACTCAACGAAGAATATAATCGAATTTATCTTGGCATGATAGAAGTATCTTTGGAGTTGGGCAGAGATCGCGCCGCCATTGAGTACGTCGATCGCAGCAAAGCTCGAAATCTAGTCGAACTCATCGCCACCCGCGACGCATATCCCCAAGGTGAAATTCCCTCAGAAATACGCCAACGCTTGCAAGATTTGCGTCAAGCCATTGACCAAGAAAACCGCCGCCTCGAGCAAGAAGAAGAAAAAAGCCGAAAGTATACTCATATTAACCAATTACGGGAAGAATTCCAAGAAAAATATCCCTACAAACCCTTAAATTTTGATGACATCCAAAGCCTGCTCGATGAAGAAACTGCAATCCTCGAATGGTACATCTTAAATGATAAATTCCTGACTTTTACTCTCACCGCCCAAACTCTCGATCTGTGGACATCTTTACCAGAAGATCTCAACAAACTCACCGACTGGACAGATGCTTATCTTAATGCTTATAACGCTTCCAAAAATCCCGAGTTAAGCGAAACTGAAGCCCAAAAATTGCGTCAAGAATGGCAAAACAGTCTCCCCCAACGCCTTGACAACCTTTCAGAAATTCTCCATCTCGATCGCCTTCTCAACACTCTCTTTACAAAATTTCCTACCTGCAAAAAACTCATTCTCATTCCCCATCGTTACCTGCACTTATTTCCCATCCATGCTTTACCCATTACCAAGAGCAAAAACCTTGAAGGTGCAAACATTACCCCCCTACAGGAAATCTTTGCCAAAGGCGTGAGTTATGCTCCCAACTGCCAGCTTTTACAACAAGTGCAAAACCGTCTCCGTCACGATTTTAACCGCCTCTTTGCCATCTCAAACCCGACCGAGGATCTAATTTTTGCAGATCTCGAAGTTGAAACCATTCGCGAGAGTTTTCCGAAAGACCAACGTGCCACACTGCGAGGAAATAAAGCCACAAAAACGACTTTCCTTGCCAAAGACTTTACCCAAACCCATAACCTCTACTTTTCTTGTCACGGTGCATTTAGTCCCAATTCTCCCCTAGACTCGGGCTTGCAACTCGCCGATGATGTTCTCACCCTAACTGAAATCATCGGTTCTCTCAATCTCAGTCAATGTGGTCTCGTCACTCTCTCCGCCTGCGAAACCGGACAAGTTGCCCTCGATCGCACTGATGAATATATCAGCATTGCCAGTGGTTTTATCCTTGCGGGGAGTCCCAGTGTTATTGTTACTCTCTGGTCTGTCAATCAAATTTCTACCGCCTTGCTACTGATTAAAACCTACGAAACCTTGCAAAAACACCCTGGAAAACTGGCGATTTCTCTCAAAACCGCGCAAATATGGCTGCGAGATACCACCGTCCGAGATTTTCACCAATGGACGCAAGATTCTCCTCTCCTGACGGATGATTGGCGCGATAACTTACAAGCATTTTTCCAGAAAATGGTGGAAAATAAAGAGCAAGGATGGGACGATCGCCCCTATAAGTCTCCCTATCACTGGGCAGCTTTCTGTATTGTCGGACAAGGAGAACAATCAATGTCAAAAGATGCCGCAAAATTGCAAGCCTTTCTCGATTTAGTCAACGAAAATCCCGATAATCTGTTCGCCTATCATTGGCAAAGTTTAACTGAACTGCACAACCAATTCACCGATGATGATGAAAACAATGTCACAATTATCGAAAACTGGCTGGCAGAATCGACCCGTACTGCAATTTTAGAAGCATATCAAAAGCGATCGCGTCCCACCAATCCTCTCTTAAGTGCAACCGGAGAAAAAGGCGGTCATCGTAGCAAAGCAACCTCCAAACAAGCCAGTAAATCTTTTCGGGAACTGATCGAACAAGCCACGAAAAAGAATACTCCGCAAAGCGATTCATCTAAACCCAAACCCCCAGAGAAATCGTGAAGAACTTTAGCCTCAGTCTCTACGCTTTCCATCTGCGTCAAACCTTAGACGATCCTCCTGATTCCTGCGATCGCGAAGCCGATCGCCTGTGGGAAAGTCTGACCCAATTCGGCCAAATTTTCAACTTTCCCGAACTGAAAAACCTTAAATCTCAACTCATTTCTTACACACTAGAAGATAATACCTATCAATATACTCCCCAACAAGAAGAGACTTTACAAAATGAATGGTTAACCCATCATGCCGATGCTATTGAGTTTACCCCCATTCCCACCCCAACAGGCTTTAAACTAACAGGAAATCTGCAAGCCTTTCGCCTCCACGATACTTATTGTGCAGATTTGACCCTCTACCCTGAAAGTGAAGAATTAGAAATTGCGATCGAACAACTTCAATATTTTAAACCTCATCATTTAGTTGAAAAAATTGATGCTAACCTCGGCAAATTCTTTTGGATGACAGGCTATACAAATTCTCGAAAATTGCAAAATATAGCCGATCGCTGGGCAAATTCTTTCTGTACGAATACCGATTCCATTCCTCAATTTATCGAGAAAGGAAAACTTTTTCATGCCGATTCTTTTCTTTACGAAACCAAGAATATAACAATTCTGATTTCCTTCACTCGCCCCAATAAAGCCGAAACTATACAACAATCTGCTACAATTAATTATACTTGGTTTCGAGACCTATTGTGGAGTCGTCAAAAAATTATTTTTGCCCACCGCGAAGCCAGAGAATGCTATCAAAAAGCGAGAACAATTTACAGCCAACTCGAAACCAAAATACGGGATTTTCAAACTATCTTACAAAAAGAAAGCGATCGCATTATCGAACTCGATACTCTTTTAAAAGAAATCCCTCAGGGTTTGCTAACTTATCAATGTTATTTGCGAGATTTAAAAGCACACTACACGACCCTAGAAACTAATGCTAAAAATTTTAGCACTTGTCTAATTCATGTTCTACAAACCAACAATAGCTTAAAAACTTGGACGGATTTTACCGATAAAATTTGCCCTCGCTATCTGACTCAAATTGCAACTTATATTAACTATCTCGAACCCGGAAAAAATTTATTTACCGACTTAACCAACACCATACGCGCTACAGTGGAGCTAGAACGGGCTAAAAGCGATCGCCAACGCCAACAAGCAGAACAAGAACTCCAAGATAATATCCAAGCGATCGGGGTAGGAATTGCAACAGGTGCCATTATTGCCTCGAGTTCTGGCGTAATAACCCAGCAGTGGTATTTCTTTAACAAAAAAATTGAACTGCCTTTTTCTCTCCCTCATCCTTTTTTAATCGCTGTTATTGGTAGTTTGGGGTTAGCAGCGATCGCGTGGAAGTGTACAAAATGGATATTGCAGAAAAAGCGATCGCGCTAAAAGTTTAGGTTCTTAAATTCCTCTATAGATGTTTGACTCACCAACGAAAAATCAGAGGTAAATTGGGTTGAAAATCTTTTATTTTCCCTTGTCTTTTGTTATCAAAACAAACTTCTAAACAGTAAAAATCGCTTTCCTTAAATTCAATTCCTTCTATTTTTTCTACTGCTTGTAAAGTTTGCGATCGCTTTCCTAAAGAAGGATGATAAATACACAAAGAAGAAATTTCTCGCAATCCAATTGGATGTTCTAACGGTTGAGTTTGCTGTATTTTATTCTGAGACCGGGCAAAAGGCAGATAAAAGATTGCGGGTTCATCAAGGCGATCGCTATTATCGCCAACATAAATTGCTACATTCTTGGGTAAATATTCGGGATAATAAGCCCATGTTTTAAAAGGAATATTGGGATTTTCAATAGCTGGACGAAAAAGAAGACCAAAAGGCGATCGCGTTTCTCTTTGCTGCCAGCGATCGGCTAATCTTGTCGGTGCGGTGCGATCGCTTTTCGCTTCTGCTAAGGAATGAACCCAAAGGAACTCTAACATCCCATTGGCAAAGAAAAAGCGACGATTGGCCGTGCCTTGTCCGGGGTGAATATTCGGCGTGCCTTCTCGCAAACCAAATTCAACAAGGCGATCGGCTTTGGGGGCATTTATATCGGTTAAAATAAAGAAATGATCCAGTTCTAGCATTGGCGATCTTCCCAAGATAAAAGATTAAGGGCAGAAATACTACTTGATTGAATTCTTACCCTTAATAACTAATTTCTACAAAGTACCAAACCCTTTCTTTTTCTTCTTCTTCCCACCGCCTTTTTTCTTACTTCCGCCACTATGACCGCGAAAACCCGGACGAGGCATTCCTCCCCCCATCATGCCGCCGAGTCCTCCCATTCCTCCCATACCGGGCATACCGGGCATACCGGGCATTCCCATACCGGGCATCTGGCCTTGTCCCATTTGCTTCATCATATTTCGCATTTTTGTGAAATCTCGAATTAAATTAGAAACATCTTTCTCACTATGTCCCGATCCATTGGCAATGCGACGGCGGCGGCTGGGAGACTTGGCCAATAAATCCGGATCTTTGCGCTCTTGTTTGGTCATGGAATTGATCATCGCTTCCGTGCGCTTGAGTTGCTCCTCTCCTTTTTCTAAGGTCTCGCCACTCAGTTTTCCCATCCCCGGAATCATCTTCATAATTCCCCCCAAAGAACCCATATTTTTCAACAGGCGCATTTGTTTGAGGAAGTCGTCAAAGTCAAATCTTGCCTCGAGGATCTTCTCCTGCATCTTGGCTGCATCGGAAAAATCAATTTGTTCTTGCGCTTTTTCAACTAAAGTGAGGACATCTCCCATGTTGAGAATGCGCGAAGCAATGCGATCGGGATGGAAGGGTTCTAAGGCTTCGACTTTTTCTCCCATCCCGATAAATTTAATCGGTTGACCGGAAATACAGCGTACTGACAAAGCTGCCCCACCTCGGCTATCCCCGTCCATTTTAGTGAGAATTGCACCAGTAATGCCGATCTCTTCGTGAAAAGTTCGGGTTAAACTGGCTGCTTCTTGCCCGGTCATGGCATCCACCACCAATAGCGTATCGTGAGGCTGCACGGTTTCTTTAATTTGGGCAAGTTCCCCCATCATTTTCGGGTCGATTTGCAAGCGTCCCGCCGTGTCGATAATAATCGTATCTACACCCATTTCTTTGCCTTTTTCTAGCCCTTGACGGGCAATTTCCACAGGATTTACATCCGTTCCCAACTCAAACACTGGGACATCAATTTGCTCTCCGAGGGTCATCAATTGATCGATCGCAGCAGGGCGATAAATATCCGTCGCGACGAGTAAACAATTGCGGTTTTGCTTGCGAAGATAAAGGGCGAGTTTTGCCGTAGCGGTGGTTTTCCCCGTCCCTTGCAATCCTGCCATGAGAATGACTGTTGGGGCTGTTTCTGCTCGGGCGAGGGGGACGTTACTGGCTCCCATAATCTCCACCAGTTCGTCATTAACAATTTTAATAAATTGCTGCCCCGGATTCACTCCTGATATAACATCAGCACCGAGTGCTTGCTGTTCGACTTCTTTAACGAAATCTTTAACGACTTGCAGGTTAACATCTGCGGACAGGAGGGCGCGTCGAACTTCTTTAATTGCGTCTTTTATATTACTTTCTGAAATTTTATCTTGACCGCGCAGTTTCTTCCATGCGTCATCGAGGCGATCGGCTAATGCGTCAAACATAATTTTGTGATGGGTTGTTGGTTGTTGGTTGTTGGCTGTTCGCTATTGAGTCATTTTATCAGAATCTTGATTTTTACTGAATTTATAGTTTTAATGTACTTTCTAGCGAGTGATGGGTTAACTTAGTAACCCATAACAAAATCAATAATAAAATTGATAGAACAAATACTCATCGAGAAAAGGATGTTCGTCCGTGACATGGTGCATAATTCCTCGTTTGCGGAGATGTTCGCCGATCGCGATCGCATCTTCCCGAGAGCAATTTTCTCGCATCATCAACCAATCTACTAACTCAGCACCGATAAAACAGCGCGGATAGCTTTTTAAACGATAGCGGCGATCTTTGATTTCGATGCCTTCAGATCCTTTTAAATTGACAACTAATGTTTCAATATCTAAGTTAGTTAAATCTCGTGTCGAGATCGCTTTCATTTCTTTTTCATCAATAGTCATAGGAATATTTTTCAAGGAAAAATTACTCTCAGTTTTAGCTATTTTTGGTTCTGCGGATACAGGAGGATATTGTTGTAGGAGAGATTGAGCCAACTGTTGCAATTCTGGCGATCGCACGTTCAAATCTCGTTGAGGAAAAGGTATTTCAATGTTATAACGATTCAAATTAGCTTCAATGCGATAATTGAGATCGCTTTTAATGCGAGCTTGTTGCTTTGGATCTGCCGTCCAAACTCGCAATTCAAAATTAAGAGAACTCTCAGCAAATTCCATAAACCAAACCTGCGGTTCCGGTCTTAATAAGACTTCTGGATGACTGGTCGCAACTTCTAATAAGGCTTGACGCACTAAAGGAACATTGGAGCCATAGGCAACTCCAACCGCAATTTTCAAGCGTGAAACCGGATCGCCATAACTACGATTAATGGTTTCTGAATCTAAAAACCGAGAATTGGGAACAACAATGGTAACGCGATCGAGTGTACGAATAATCGTACTGCGAGAACCAATTCGTTCTACCGTTCCTTCTAAATCAGCAACTGTGACAAAATCTCCCACTTTAATCGGACGTTCGAGGGCAATAATGAGACCACTGACAAAATTATTAACAATATTTTGGACTCCAAAACCAATCCCGACCCCGAGGAAACTGGCCAGAATCGCAAGAGAAGCTAAATTTAATCCCCATAACGGGAGTAAAATCAAAAAAGCAATAGAAATTAAGGCATAGCGAATTAGCACTGCTATCACTTCATAAGTTCCTGAATCTTGCCCCGATCGCTTGCAAATATAGCCTTGTAACCAACGAGAAATCAGACTAATAACAAACCACAGCCCCAAACTGATTAAAACTAAAACAACAACATCTTGAATAGATCTCGTTTCCGTATCGCTTAGAGGAATAATAGGTTCTCTCAGAAACCAGAATAATTGATAGCGCAAAATCCGAGTTTGTGGCAAGCGATCGCTAATCCAATAAAAAACGCTCAAACAAATCGTAATATCGAGAATTAGCCAAATAACTTGCAATAAAAACTGAGCGGGTTGCTTCCAAGAATAGAGAGGATTTTCAGGATTGCCGATCCACTGAAAAACTTTGCGAATGCTAAATCGCATGCTAAGGCGTAAAAGAATCATAAAAACAATCGCAGCGACTAAACAAGACAGCATCCAAGTTATGGCTTTTTGTTGGTATTCAGGAGTACGCTGTTCTTTTGCTTCTTTGAGAGATTGTTCGATCCTTCTGCGCCATAATTTCCCTTGTTGAAACGGTGTCGATGCAGACAAGAGATCGTTTTCCGTAAGCGTGAGAAGATAGCGATCGCCGATTTGCAGAATAACTTGTCCGTTTTCTCGCAAGATCTCGACATCCTCGGACTTTGAAGATTGAGCTTCCTCGTTTAATGTCCGATTGATAAAGTTAGCTCGTTCTTGAGGCGAAAAGTTACCAAACCCGCCCACTTCAAATAAGGCCTTCCCATCAACAACAACCGGGGCTTTTGCGGTTAAATTTGCCGGCGTTTGTGCCTCGATAAGAGCGGGATAAAGCACGACCAAAAGCGTTAAAATGCCGAAAAGCAGCCATTTACTCCAATCTTTGAGAAGTCTAGACATTGGCGAAAAGTAATAAAGCGATCGGTTAGCAGAACTTGAAGAGTCTTTTAGGGACGCTCTCTTCGGAAACAAGTATAAATTTCTCTGCGTCAGAGGGATTAACTTAGCAAAAATTTCTCAGGTAACTTTCAGGTTTCCCTTACAATATCTAGAAGGGCAAACCCATTATTTTTCCTGAAACTTCTCTAAATTCTTTTTCGGTGAGGACTGTAATAATGATGGCACGGGTTAAAAATCAGCGTATTTCCCGCAGCTTAACGGCTATTGTTTCGAGTTTGGTCGCATTAACGATCGCTACCCAAGGGCAGGCGATCGCTTCAGAGGATTCGGTAGCCGAATTCGGAACTTCGAGTTTGGCTTCTCTTGAGGTTCCTCCCCTCGGCAGCAGCGATCGCTACCTACCCGAAACCGCCGTAGCTCACTTGCGTTTGGACTTAAGCGATCGCCGGGTTTACGTGGAACGAGGCGATGAAACGATCGCCAGCTATCCCGTCGCGATCGGCAAATCGCAAACCCCAACTCCCACGGGAACTTATGAAGTGTTCCAAATGATTGAAGATCCTATTTGGCAAAGTCCTTGGACGGGACGAGTAACCCCACCGGGTGCTAATAGTGCTTTAGGACTGCGTTGGATCGGTTTTGCTCAAATGCACAATGGGATTATCGGTTTTCACGGTACCCCGACGGTTTCTTCCATTGGTAAAGCCGCCTCTAATGGTTGCGTCCGGATGTATAACAAAGATGTCGTTGCCATGTTCGAACAAGTGGAAATGGGAACAACGGTTATCGTACAACATTAAGCAAAAAATTGTTTATTGTTCATTGTTCATTGCCCATCTTGAACAATGAACAATGAATAATGAACGAAACTGATTGTTTTAAGACAGCAGCTTAAAATCTATTTTTGTAGATCATTATGGCAAAATGCGATCGCAAACAATATTTTTGTTGGGGTCTAGGGTTGGGTTTGTTCTTACTGGGACTTTACAATCCAGTTTTGGCATCTCCTCTTGAAGAAATTCCCCCAGCACAACTGACCTCGTTATTAGAGATTCCGCCTTTAGGAGATGCCGATAAATTTCTGCCCGAGATTGCCGAATCTCGTTTAGTTTTAAGGTTAAGCGATCGCCGCGTTTATTATTATCGAGGAGAGGAGTTAATAGTTAGCTATCCTGTCGCGATCGGTCGAGAAGGGTGGGAAACACCAACGGGTAATTTTCAGGTGTTCCAAAAAGTTGTTAATCCCACTTGGCAGCATCCCTTTACCGGAGAAATTGTCCCACCGGGTCAAAATAACCCTCTCGGGGTACGTTGGCTCGGTTTTTGGAGTGATGGCAAGAATGCGATCGGCTTTCACGGGACTCCCAATGAAGAATTAATCGGTCAAGCCGTTTCGCATGGATGCGTGAGAATGCGAAATGTTGATATTGTTGCTTTATTTGAAAAAGTGGACATGGGAACAACAGTTATTGTTGAGAATTGAGAAAAATTGGGCGAGCGATCGCTCAGTACAGTACAATGTTAAAATATGTAAGAAAATTAATGTTATAGATTTTCATATAAAATCTTGAGGTTATCAGATGGATAATATTCATTTTGTCAAATCTATTAAAATCAAGAATTTTCGCTGTTTTGACTCGCTAACAGTAAACTCTTTAGCAAGGGTGAATCTATTAGGTGGAGATAATAACATTGGAAAAAGTACATTTTTAGAGGCTTTAGAAATTATTACTCAAGCAAAAACAAAAGTCGATTTTATTAATATTATACGAGATGTTATCTATAGAAGACAAGGTAAGAATTTACAAGATAATGAATTTGACATGATTGCTTATGATAGAAACTGTTTTGAATTAGAAACAACTAATAATCACGTTTTCTTTGAAATCAGATCAAACGATACAATTTCTATCCTTGAAGATGACAACAAAGATGGAAGAGATAAACAATATGGAGATATCAGCGATACTTTTCAAGTAGAACTAAAAGTAAACAACGACTCCGATCAAATTCCACACAGTAGATTTGTAGAAATAATCAATAATGATCCTCGATATGGATTGCCACGCTATCGCCGTGATTCAAAATCAAATAAAAATATCGATTTTATTACTAGCACGACTATTGATGAAACAAAATTAGCAAGTTTATATGGAAAAGTTGTTGATTTAGGAATAGAAAAGGATATCGATCGCTTTTTAAGAGAATTTGATTCTCGCCTAGATTCTTTGGTTATCCGACCGACAGAAAGACATAGTGTATTTAAGATAAAATTAAAAGGAAAAGTACAGCCTGTTCTACTTTCTTCAATGGGCGAAGGATTAAACCGTTATGTTGCGATTATCTGTGCAATTTGGAAAAGTCAAAATGGGCATCTTTTTATTGACGAAATTGAAAATGGAATTCACTATACAAAATATGAGAAACTTTGGGAGATTATTTTTAAAATAAGTAAAGAGGCAAATTGTCAAGTATTTGCTGCAACCCATTCACGAGAATGTATTGAGGCATTTAGTCGCGTTGCAGAACAGTGCGATCGCGAAAATATAAAATATATTAATTTCTCAAGAATTTTTGATAATCCAGATGAAATTGTTGCAACAGTTTTAGAGTCAGTTGGACTAGAAGACAATTTTCAATTAGGAGTAGATGTGAGATGAAAAATATTCTGATTGTAGAAGGAAAGACAGACAAAAAATTTTTAGAAAGCTATATCGATCATCTCCGAAAAACTTTTCCTAGGGAAATATTTGAAATTGATGACATAAAAAATGCGGAAGGGCAAAATGGAATATCTCGAATTCTAAAGCCCTTAAAAATCAAGATTACAACAAGAGAAATAAAAAATATTGGTATTTTAATTGATGCCGATAATGTAGGAATTAATGCTAAAATTAGAGATACAATCAATCCTGCTATTAAAAAAGTATTCAATGTTGAAAATGCAATTACAACTCAGAATCAAAAATTTTCAATAACATATAATGAGAATAGTTTCAGTATTTTTTGTCATATCTTTAATTTGAATGGAAAAGGAGAATTAGAAGATATTCTTATGGAAATACGAACCGATACAGAACTTCAATCTCCAAGATGTTTAAAAGAATTTGTTCAATGTATAAAAGGTTTTAACATTGCTTATCCTGAAAAAGAGTATAAAAAGAATCGGGTTAACTTTTATGGCTATGAATCTCTTAAAAAAGAAGGTTTGAGTGATAAAGAAACAAAATCAAAATTAAAGAATTTGGAATACTATAAACCCGAATATTGGGATTTTGATAGCGATCTCCTCAATGACTTAAAGCAATTTTTAAACTTATTCCAATAACTCACTTAATAAAAAAGTGCCGATCTTAAAGTAAATTATCACAAATTAGAGATAGCGATCGCCTTTCATTTCCTAAAATACTCATCAATCATCAGTTGTCAAGAATTGCTTAAAATTCGGTATTCCCCCTCTCCTTGTTTGAGAATGCCGCGATAGAATAAACCTATCGAGTATAAAACATCATTTTCAAAACGGGTTATGGCTAATTCCAGTAATTTTGTCGATGCAATGCAGAAAGCCGGCCAGCAAAACCTTGTCGGTCCTAATGTTATTGCCAACGCCCTGCCTTTTGTCGGGGGCGGATTAATTCTTACGGCGATCGGAACCTATGGCGGTTTAGGGGTCATTCACTCCAACCCATCCCTATTTATGTCAACGGTTTGGGTTGCCCTCATTGCTGAGTTTGCCCTCTTCTTTGCCGTGCGTGGAGTTGCCGAAAGAGCAAACAATTCTCTAGCCTTACCGCTACTCAGCGTTTACAGTTTGCTATCGGGATATGTCCTGACGGGTCTGGTATTTTTAGCCCTGCATTCGGCAGCCGGAGTCAATGGTATTTTGATGGCGGCCTTGGGATGTGGTGTTACTTTTATCGCTGCCCGCAGCATTGGTTCTAATCTTTCCGATAGCGATGGTATCGCCCTGACGAAAACTGTCGGGATCGGGTTAATTGCCTTAATTGTCGTTCTCGTCGCACAACTCGGCCTCGCCTTATTTGGAGTCGGTACACCCACCTTTTTAGAAGTCGCCATTTCTGCGGCAGGGGTATTTATTTTCGCCGGGCTTTCTGTTGTTGATTTTTACGTTCTCCCTCGCACCTATCGAGACGATCAATATCTCTCGGCAGCGCTGTCGATGTATCTGACGTATATCAATTTATTTACGTTTTTGTTGCGCCTCATTATCATTTTAAACGGCGGCAGTCGTGATTAGAGGCGGTTAATCTGTATCGATCGAGAATGAACAATTGCGATCGAATAATTTTTGTAGGGACGTAGTGTACTACGTCCCTACTGCATTTAGAATACCATTTGATAATTTTTAAGATTTCCATTGTAATTGTTCTCGCAAACGCAACAAATAAATGCGTACCAATTGATAAACTTCTCGATATTGCTCCTCGTTATGTTCGGAAAAGCTGCGTCCCGTTGCTTCTTTAATGTAAGCAAAAACGGCAGAATGGAGAAATTGTTGATTATTTTTAAAGGAAACTTCTTCTTCTTTGGCGTTAACGCGATCGAGTTCTTCCTGTAATAAAGAGACAGGATGAGTTAATAAACATGTCCCATTTTTGCCATCGGGAACAAAACGACGCTGACGTAAAAGATCGTGAATTAAACTTCTAATTTGTCCCCCATAACGCCCTTGTATTTCTATTTTTGCTTTATCGGGACGCGCGATCGCATTATTATTTTGCGGCACATCTACATTAATACTGGTTAACTCTGCTTCCAATCCCTTCAAAAATAACTGATAAGCAGAATCCGGCATTAGCGATCGCAATTTTACGCCCTGAGAAACGATCTCGCCTTCTGCATCTAAATCAAAGCCTTTTTGTTGCAAAATTTCCCGTTTTTTATATTCCGTATAAGACATAATTTCATCTCCTACCATAACTTGCCAATCGAGGTTGACATGACTGAGAAAATGTGCATCGGGTAAGGATTGCGGCGTTCGTTCTCGCTGTATTTTTGCCCCCCGAGGAATGTCATTCCACGTCGGCGCAATTTGGACGTGTTTTTCGTCTAAAACTGCTTCGACTTGAATATTAAACGTCCGCAAACTGCGAATTTTTTCTAAGTTTTCTGCGATCGCATCAACTTCATTTTGCCAAGGTTGAGTTGGGGTTAATGTTTGAGATGTAATTGAGGATTGGGAATTAATTTCTGGAGAGAGAGAAGCGGAAATCGGCACTTGGGAATCGTTAACCGAATCAGAAACAGATAAGCTTTGATGATTTGCAGATGATTCGCTATTAGAAAAACTTTGAGTTTCAGCAACATTGGTTGAAGCTAACTCTCGGGTTAGATCGAATTTTGGCGGAGTAGCGGGTTCAGATTCTACCCATGTTGAAAGCTGTAGGATATCCCCCGATCGCAAGGAAGAAGTATCGGAGAGACTTAAAACTGTTTCTCCCGCTTCGTATTCGCTAACGAGGACGGGGTTAGGACGAGTGGGTAGAATATCTTTAATCGTATCGCTTTCCACCCCTTGCAAAAACTTCTCAAATAAAGGACGAATATCTAGACTTTCGTGAGTGACGATAACCCCCCAGTTGGGATGCTCTAAGCGAGGAAAGTATCCCGGTGCTTCTCCCGGCACACGCCGGACAATTCTCCCCCATTCTTGTTCTGCTGGCGAAAGACTTTTGAGAACGCACAAACAACAACTCACAGAAGCCCAAGGATGATCGAATCCGACTCCTACCATGCCGCAATGCACTAAAATCCACAAATCCCCGTGATAAAACCGTTGAATAATATCCCCCGGACGACCAGCAAGATCGAAACCTTCGCGATCGCTATGAATTCCACCCACGCGACCTTTTAATAACGGAAAATTCTTCTCTAATAATTCAGCCACGCGATGGACGTGGGGAATATTTAAAGCCCGCACGATCGCGGCGTGAGGTTGTCCCGTTTTCTGACGTTTGGCGAGTAAAATTTCTACAGTTTTTTGTAACACCGGGAGAGAGAAATTATCGGCAAACAATATCTTGCGAAACCAAAGGCGATCGCTTTCGGCTTTATGAAAAAATTCTTCAGGAGTATAAGCAATTTCTTCGCCTTCTTCTTCAATTAAAAAGGCTTCGCTAGTGGCTTCTTGTAGCGTTACTTTTTTAATCGGCGGTGGCTCTAATTTCCACGCATCTTGTAAGGAAAACTCATAGTCGGCAACTGGGGCATAATGAACGATCGCATCATTATTGATATCCCAGTCGGATACTTCTGTATAACGAACATAGGGTAACGGTTGACTATCAGAGCGAAATTTAGATCCCGTAAAATAGGTTAACAAAGCATTTTCAAAATAACCAGTAATCGTGCGATAAGAAGCCGCCGCCGCAAAATGAGCTTCATCAATAATTAAAATTCCGATCTCATTGGGTTCAATATCGCCGCGATTGACTAAATTAACGACAAATTGCCGATTCCCGACCAAAATATCAGCGCAGTGCATGGCATAAGCATAACTGTTAAAATTACTTGCATCTAGCCCGACAATCGTGGGCGGTGGCACTCCGGGAGGTAAAATATTTAAGCGATATAGCAACCATTTTTGATAATAAGGATGCCCTTTTATATCCGTAGGGAAATCTCGCAGAAAGCGATCGCGCAAGGTACAATTATCAGATAAAAATAAGGCTCTTTCTCCTTGCATCCACGGAGCGAGAATAAAGGGCGTTAATGCTTGAATTAATGTTTTTCCCGTCCCTACTCCTGCTAAAATCAAAGCAGCCTGTCGGTGTAAGCCATCCATTTCACCTCGCACAGCTTTTTGATAAAGGGCTAAAATGGCTTCTCGTTGATGGGGATAGAGTCCCGTTTGACCCGACAAGACGCGGGAAAGTACCAATTCGTGATAAGTTTTAAAATAGTTTGCGATCGCCATTCTTGTCACCTTCTTCAATGGTTGCTTTTGCGACTATTACAAGCCCGACATAATGCTTGCCCATTCCAAACTTGAGTTGCTCCTTGTTTAGAATAAGGAAGGCGGTGATCGGCAGCAAAATTATTGGGGGTGAGAGGTACGCCGCAGATTTGGCAGCAATAACCCGCACGACGCAATAACAAGAGTTTTTGCGCCTTGGTAAAACACCGTCTCATAAAAGTTTTAATTCTATATTGATTTTTTAGTCTATCAGAAGTTGTTCAAAACGTCAACTCAGATAGAAACTCTCATAATTTAGCGCGATCGCCGATAGCGTCGAATCAAAGTCAAACTGAGAAAATAGCCCCCAGTCCCTGCAATTAAACCCACCACAAAACAGCCTGAAAATAAGCGTAAGATAAAATCCGATCCCACCTTTAACACCTCGGGAGAATTCCAGTCAATCTTTTCTAAAGTAATATTTTTGCCCCCTAATAACCAACGCCCCACGGCAAAATTAAAAGTATAAATCGGCACGTAAGTTAAAGGATTGCTCACCCAAGTAGCGGTGGCGGCGGCCAACTTATTGCCGCGAAAAAAGGCAGCGAGAATTAAACCGATAATAGTTTGTAAGCCAAACAAAGGAAAAAATCCGGCAAACATTCCCACTGCAATACCTCGGGCGATCGCTTTAGGACTCCCTTCTAAACGTAAAAAACGCAGATAGTAATATTTAAGCGATCGCTTCCACCCAGATTGAGATTTTCGGCGCTGAGATTGACGACGGTGACGCTGCGATCGGGAGGAAGAATTATGCAGGGAAGAATGTGGCATTATTTAGTACATTTTTGGCCTTTTTTTAAGATAACTTAATTATTCTTAAAGCGTCACGGGAGATTCTACGTAAATCGTCGGATTTAATATTCTCAATTTCATAACGCTCAACTTCTAAACGTGCCAGCAAACCAAAAATATTAATATGATAAATCTGAGTAAAAATAATAGTTACAATCAAAATCAGCAAGATATTCGAGATAACCTTGATAACTAAAAGTAATAATATTCCCAAAATCCGCTTGCGATCGAGAGCAAAAATTTCTTGATAGAGGTTTGGGCGATCGCGTTTAACCAGATCGTTAATAGCTGACATGAGCCAACACCACTAAGACAGCGAACTTTTCAATTATGATGCCATATAGCGTTTAATCGGGAGAAATATGTCCCACTCCCCACTTCAAGGGGAAACGATCGCCGCGATCGCAACGGCGGTTGTTCCCGAACAAGGCAGCATTGGTATTGTGAGATTATCTGGCGCACAAGCGTTAGAAATTGCCCAACGAATTTTTTACGCCCCCGGCAAGCAACAATGGCAGAGTCATCGAATTCTCTACGGTGCAATTCGCCACCCGCAAACCCAAAAACAGATTGATGAAGCACTGCTATTAATCATGCAGGCACCGCGATCGTTTACCCGGGAAGACGTAGTGGAATTCCACTGTCACGGCGGCATGATTCCCGTGCAGCAAGTGCTGCAACTCTGCCTCGAATGCGGGGCGAAATTGGCGCAACCGGGGGAATTTACCCTGCGTGCCTTCCTCAACGGCAGAATTGACCTCACCCAAGCGGAAAGCGTTGCCGATCTGGTGGGGGCGAGATCGCCCCAAGCGGCACAAATTGCCCTCGCGGGGTTGCAAGGGAAATTAGCGACCCCCATTCGCCAACTGCGGCAAACTTGTTTAGATATTCTCGCAGAAGTGGAGGCGAGAATTGATTTTGAGGACGACTTGCCTCCTTTAAATGAAACAGAAATTTGCGATCGCTTGCAATCTGTCCTCGCAGCAGTGAAAAATATCCTCGCCACTGCCGATCGCGGACAACTCCTTCGCAGTGGGCTAAAAGTTGCCATTGTCGGCGCGCCTAATGTGGGAAAATCCAGTTTATTGAACGCTTGGAGTCGCAGCGATCGCGCTATTGTCACCGATCTTCCCGGTACAACGCGGGACGTAGTAGAATCCCATCTTATCGTCGGCGGCATTCCCGTCCAGGTCTTGGATACCGCCGGAATTCGCGAAACCGAGGATACCGTAGAACAAATCGGCGTTGAGCGATCGCAAAAAGCCGCCCGAGAAGCGGATCTCATTCTCCTCGCGATCGATGCGAGTAAAGGCTGGACGCAAGATGAATCAGAGATTTACGCTCACCTCAAGCACCGTCCCCTCATTCTCGTTATCAATAAAATCGATCTTGCCTCCCGCGATCGCATTGCCTATCCCCCCGAGATCGAGCGCATTGCCCAGACTTGTGCCATTAGCGATCGGGGCATCGATCGCCTTGAAACCGCCATTCTCGAAACCATCCACAGCGAAAATTTAACCGCCGCCAACCTCAATCTCGCCATCAACCAACGACAAGAGGCGGCTTTAACTCGAGTTAAAGCCGCCCTAGAATGCGTTCAAAACACAATTGAACGCGATCTTCCCCTTGACTTTTGGACGATCGACCTGCGCGATGCCATTCGTATCCTTGGGGAAATTACGGGAGAAGATGTCACCGAATCCGTATTAGAGCGGATTTTCAGTCGTTTTTGTATTGGTAAATAGTTACTGGTTATTGAGAACCGAACAACAAATAACCAACAACAAACAACGAAACTAAATCGTGACCCGTTCTACTTTTGCACCCAATTTGCGAAGTTTTCCTTCCAAATTTTCGTAACCACGATCGAGATGGCGCAGTCCTTTCATGAGTGTTTCGCCATCGGCAGCCAAACCGGCTAAAACTAGCGCCGCCGAAGCTCGCAGATCCGTCCCCGATACAGGCGCTCCCGACAACAGGGGAACGCCGCGAATAATCGCATTTTCTCCCTTAATGCGAATATCGGCTCCCATGCGAACCAATTCCGGCACGTGACCCATGCGATTTTCAAACACTGTTTCCGTGACGACGCTATTGCCTTCACTCAAACTCAACAAAGTCATAAATTGAGCCTGCATATCCGTAGGAAAACCGGGATAGGGGAGGGTCTCGATATCCGTCGCCCGTAGTTCCCCCGGAATAATTCGCAAGCGGTTGGGTTCTTCAAACAGGATCTGACACCCCATTTCCTTGAGTTTCGCGATCGCCGGGGTTAAATGCTCGGGAATGACCGGAGAAAGGGTGATTTCCGAGCGCGTGATCGCCCCAGCCACCAAAAAAGTTCCCGTTTCAATGCGATCGGGAATGATGGAATAGTCCGTCGTATGCAGCCTTGGCATCCCGACGATAATAATGGTATTCGTTCCCGCACCGCGAATTTTTGCTCCCATCGCCCGACAGAAGTTCGCTAAATCTTCCACCTCCGGCTCTTGAGCGGCGTTCTCGATGACGGTTTCCCCCTCTGCGAGGGTGGCTGCCATCATCAAGGTTTCTGTCGCGCCAACGCTAGGATAATCGAGATAAATTTTTGCGCCTTTTAATTTACCGCCGCGGCCTTTCACATCGGCATAAACAATTCCGTGTTCGATCCGAACCTCCGCGCCTAAGGCCTGTAAGCCCCGGACGTGGAGATCTACCGGACGAGCGCCGATCGCACAACCGCCTGGTAGAGGAACTCGCGCCGATCCTAGCCGAGCCACTAAGGAACCGATTACAAAAAAACTAGCTCTTAACTGCGAAACTAATTCGTAAGGTGCTTTGGAGGTGGAAAGATTGCTGGCATCAATATCGAGGGCATCTCCTTGTCGTTGTAACTTCACTCCGAGGGCTTGTAAAACCTGCCCCATTCTGCCGATATCCACTAGAGAAGGGACATTTCTCAGCCGACAGGGTTCGGGACAAAGCAACGCTCCAGCCATGAGGACGAGAGCGGAATTTTTTGCGCCACTAATGCGAACATTACCGCTTAGAGGTCGTCCTCCCCAAATCCGAAGGGCTTCTTGCACTTCATCCGAGGGAGCTTGGGCTTGAGTTGGGCTTAGAGAGAGATTTGTTGCTCTATTTTCCACAATTTGTTCGAGTTTTGCGAAGTTTTGCAATTTTTTGTTTTGATATTACCAAAAAGATTCACAATGTCCAGAGAAACTGGAGGATCTTGTCAGCAATTCCTGAAAGAAGGCGACAAATTAGGCACAAAATGGTATATTCGATCTCATTTTTCTGCGATCGCACTAAAATTCTTTCAATGTTTCTTGTTTTCCGCCATCGAGATAAGTCTTCGGGGCAATCTTGAAAAATTTTAATATTTGTGGCATAATAGTTTACTGCATTGTGACCTGCGGAACTGGCGGAATTGGTAGACGCGCTAGATTCAGGTTCTAGTGGGAGATAATCCTGTGCGAGTTCAAGTCTCGCGTTCCGCATTTTCCTCTTTTTTCTCATCCCTCTTTTTTTCTCTCATATTTGTTGGCTTTTAAAATCGCCATTTGAGGTGCGATCGCTGATAATCTTCAATAAGTCTTGCAATTTCATAAAACAGTCAATGAACATTATCGATTCTAAAGGGCGCTTATTTGGCAAACTCAATATTCTTGACTTGGGAGCGGCTTTAGTTATTCTATGCGTCATTATTGGTATCTTTTTTGTCCCCGGAACATCAGGATCTTTAGCACAAGTTACCTCAACGAAACCCATTGAAGTTGATGTCGTGGTGCGAGGATTAAGCGTTAAAAATCCTGACGAACTTCTGCAAGAAATGCAGGAAGCAGGAAAGACTGATATTATCATTCGCAACCAACCTAGCGGCTCGGTGGAGATTAAGGAAATAGAATTATTGGAAAGACAAATTATTGTGACGCAACCCGATGGCTCTGTCAAAACGATCCCCGATCCGCGCACTTCTGCAGATGCTTTCAGCACCGATCTACTCATTACGTTAACTGGAAAAGCTCAGATTACCGATAATGGGGCAGTCTTGGGTAAAAATCAAATCAAAATTGGCAAGACGGTGGAACTCGACGGCCAAAGTTATAACTTTAACGGGAGTGTCATTGGCGTTCGCATTGTTGATTAGATTTTATCACGAGCTTTTACCTTCCTTGATTGACATCTCCCGCCTATACCCGTCAAGATAGAGAAAGAAAATAAAATCTTTCTAAAAATTCTCTCTATGTCGTTAGAAATTTTTTCCTTAGAGACGATTCAAGAACTTGCTCGTCATTACGGTTATTGGGTGGTCTTTCTGGGAATTTCTTTGGAAAATACTGGAATTCCCATACCGGGAGAGACAATTACCATTGTTGGAGGGTTTTTGGCAGGAAGTGGCGAACTCAATTATCAGTGGGTTTTAGTTAGCGCGATGGGAGGCGCAATCCTCGGCGATAATTTTGGTTATTGGTTGGGAAGATGGGGTGGATTATCTTTATTAGAACGCATCGAACGCTTTTTTCACATTCCCGAACGACACTTAACAGAAGCTAGAAATCAATTTAGTAAAAATGCGGCGAAAGCTGTATTTTTTGGACGATTTGTAGCACTGTTGCGAATTTTTGCCGGTCCTTTAGCCGGCATTACGCAAATGCCTTATCCTCAATTTTTACTGTGTAATTTTGGTGGTGCTGTCATTTGGGCATTAGTGACAGTAACGTTTTCCTATATTGTCGGACAAGTCGTTCCTTTACATCAATTGGCAAATTGGGCGGCACAATTGGGTTTTTTAGCATTATTGGGAATTGCAGCTTGGATTGCAATTCCGATGTGGAGGGAGTCTCGTCAGAAACAAAAACTTGAAGAAAATTAGAGGATTAGCGATCGCATAATTGCCTCATGTACGCGATGAGTTCTGGAAAAAATTCCAGAAAATCTCGTTCTAAGTCTTGATAATGTTCTTGAAGATCGAGTCCTGCGCGATCGAGGGGATTAATTCGCTTAAATCGTCGCGAAATACGAGTTAACGTCAATTCAATTCCGGCCAAAGTTCGATAAGTGTTCAACCAGTTTTCTTTTTGGATTCTAGGAAGGATGAATTTGAGATTCTCCGGTAAGATTTCTGAATTTATTTGTAAAATTTTGTAGATATTCTGAATAAATTCTTCTCGATTTTCCGAGGAAAACTGAGACCAATGTAAAGACAAAAAATGATCGTAATAAATATCGATCGCTATCCCCGAATAATGTCTTTGATTATGACTAATTCGCTTTTTACTGCGACAATAAATCTTGTGAGTATCGGTGAAAGCGTCAATTTTTCGATGTTGTCGGATACCGCGAATAATCTCCGGGCTATAAATATTGGTATAGTTTTCTAAAGAACCCTTGACAAAATCCCCCAACAAGTTTCCGATTTTAGATTCGGGGGTATCTTCTGCTAAAAATAAATGGGCGAGATAATTCATGCGAGAAGAAAGTGAATAGATTGATTCAAATGATATTGCTAAAATGATATTGCGATCGCATTTTACCTTAGTTTTGTGCCAAAATTGTTGGCATAACAATTGAAAATCTTAAAAGAAGTGACAGAGTGAATAATGAGTAAACTATTCGATTTAACGCATACATTTAATGACAATATGCCCGTTTACCCCGGCGATCCTTGTGTCAATTTCTATCAAATCGCCTCTCTGGAAAAAGATGGATTTAACGATCGCAAAATTGAATCGGGTTTGCACGTCGGGACTCATATGGATGCGCCTCTTCATATTATTGCAGGGGGAAAATATATCTCGGAACTTTCTCTGAGTAAATTTTCGGGAAGAGGACACTTAATCGATGTTCGTGGAAGGGAAAAAATAGAGATAGATGTTTTGCGCGATCGCGATATCAAACAAGGAGATATCTTATTATTTTGCACGGGATATTCTCAAAAGTTTCGCGATCCCGACTATTATACAACTTATCCAGAACTTTCAATAACTTTAGCCAAGCAGATTGTTAGTTTAAAAATCAATATGGTTGGACTCGACTCCCCCAGTCCCGATCGCTCTCCTTTTCTCATTCATAAAATTCTTTTAGGAAACGATGTGCTGATTATTGAAAACCTGACTAATTTAGAGCAATTATTAGATGTACCTGTTTTTCGCATTATGGCATATCCGATCAAATTTCAGGCTGGAGGTGCGCCAGTTAGAGTGATTGCTGAATCTTGTTAAATCAAGATGATTGGAGTGATGCGATCGCATCTAATTTTCAATCACGCAACCCATTGATGTTGAGCAAAACGCAGTCCAAACAAGAATAATAATACTGCAAAAAAGACTGTTATCGCATATCCCCAACGTGGATACTTTTGGAGAAAGATTCCTAAAGCAATAGAAGTTGAAACAATCCCGTAAACATAGCGTTCTGCTGAAGTCGTCCGACCGGAACTAAAGATAATACAAAAACTAAAAAAAGCATAAAGTAGCGCGATCGCCGGCATTTTCTTGCGAGTCTGCCAGAGCAAATAAATTCCCCCTAAAACCATAACAGTATTCAGAAAAGGATCTCCAGCAATTAACCATAAAGCTAAAAATAATACACCCAATCCCAAATCGACCCCGATAGAAGGAATGCGATCTCGAAATTTCCATAATAAGAAACCGAGAATACCAACTGTAAAAATAATCAAAGGATGCCAAGGATCGATTAGCGTTCCAGACTTCATATTGGCATGACCAAAAAGAATTTGACCGAACATAACGAGCCATCCCTGACCAAAAAAATCTTGTTCGGGTTGCCATGCTTTTTGTACTTTGAGAAAAGCTAAAGGTTCGTTAAATTGCAGCCAACAATATAAACTATATAAAATCAAGCCACCACTGGCGATAAAACTGGCAAGATAAGCAGGAAAAGGACGACGTTTGCGCCATGCCAACACTAAAAATGCGGGGACGAGGGCCAGTCCAGTAATGCGCGTTGCCGTGGCTAATATGCCCCAAAATGCGGCTAAAAAATGACGCTGGCGATCGAATGCAGCTAAAGCCGCCGTACTGCATAATAAAAATAATCCTTCTGTATAAATTACCGTTCCGAAAAGTGAAAATGGACACCAAGCAAGCATTGCGGTTGACCATCGCGCCACATTTTTTCCTTGATAGCTTTCTAGCCAATTGTAGAGAATGAATAGCGCCCCTAAAAAAGCACAATTATTCACCAATGTTGCAGCAGCAGCAAAAGGTAAACCTAAACCCATGACCAATTTTGTTAAGAGGGGAAGCAAAGGAAAAAAAGCAACATTATAACCCTGACCATCATTAATATAGTTGTAGCCTTCAACCGCGATCGCATGATAGGCTGCACTATCCCAAGCAAAAAATACATCCCAACCTTGAGGGACGCTTCTCGCACCATCTGGAACATCAAGTAAGGGTGCAATAACCACCATTGCCAAGACTATTAAACCGCGACTGGTTAACCCCATTAAAAGTGGAAATAACCAGCGATCGCGTTGAAAAACCGTTTCCATTTTCTGCATTTTTTTGCTCTTTTGCGATCGCTTGAATTGCAAGCGTGAATGATTTGTTATGATACAATTATTCTTAACCGAATTGTTTGCGGCCATGACTTTTTCCGAAACGGTTATCCCTATACTTGACCATACTCAACTTCCCTGTGAAGATGGAACTTTTGTGAAGAATTTTCAAGAACACCCTCAAAGTATCCTCCTCACCACTTCGATCCGTCCTATCTTGGATCGCCGTCATCCTGACGGACAGTATTGTATTGGACAAGATAGCGGTATTTATTGGCGCATGACCGATCCCCCGCAAGATGGTGCAGAAGCCCCCGATTGGTTTTACGTTCCCCATGTCCCCCCTACTTTAGAGGGGCAAGTACGTCGCTCTTATGTTCTGTGGCGAGAAATTATTCCGCCGCAAATCGTTTTAGAGTTTGTTTCAGGCAATGGTAGGGAAGAACGAGATATAACGCCTTGGAAAGGGAAATTTTGGGTGTATGAGACCGTAATTCGACCTGCATACTATGGCATTTATGAAGTCAGGCGAGAACGAGTGGAGGTTTATCAATTAGTGAGAGATCGTTACGAACTGCTTTCTCCCAACGCTCGAGGACACTTTCCTATCGAGACATTAGGCATAGAATTGGGAATTTGGCAAGGACGATATCAAAATTTAGAATTACCTTGGTTACGGTGGTGGGATGATGAGGGGAATTTATTACTAACGGGAGAGGAAAGAGCCGATCTCGAACAGGAAAGAGCCGATCGCGCCGAAGCCAGTGTACAGGAGGAACGAGAGAAAAATCAACAGTTACGCGATCGCCTTTTGCAATTAGGGGTCGATCCCGATAGTTTGCCTTGATTTTGCGCGATCGCACTATCCATCGTTGTATTAAGATATAGGCAACCAATACAGTTGATTTTGAATTTCTTCAGCGCTCATGCGATCGAGTAATACCAGCAAACGACGGATTGTTTCTTTGATGGGGATTTGCTTGGAAACAATAATTCCAGAATGCGATCGCGTTTGACTTAAATAGCTCAAATGTAATTCAATAAAGTCAACCGTATTAAATGTAAAAATCGTACGATTTTGTTCGATCGCAAATTCTAGCTGTTGTAAGTCGGATAATCCATTTCGTTTGGCTTCATTGACGCTAAGAACATCATATCCTTGCTGTCGAAGTGCTTTGCCCAAGTCTCCATGTACGTCTTCGTCCAAGTAAAGGCGAATGTATAAATCGGCATCATTTGACATTTTTTGCGTTCTTATTGAGGAGAAAGTTTACCATTCGCATCGATTTTTAAGTTGAAGCGATCGCAAATTTGCGAGAGTTCTTCGGCTTTGCGATCACCGTCTATCTCGTTTTGATTGTCGTAGTAATAACTCAGGGCATCGTAAAATTGAGCGAGAGAAAGTTGCGGAAATCCTGCTAATATTTCTTCCGGTGTTTCTTGGTTTTGGTAGTGCGTCACCAAAACTTTTACGGGAATGCGCGTGCCGCGAATGACGGCTTTTCCACCACAAATTCCGGGGGTTTTAGTAATATGGGGATGAGGAGTTCTTCCTTCGGAATTAACGCTAATTTCAATGGTTTGTTGGTCGGACATGGTTTTTTAATGCGATCGCGGGATTTTCTTTTAATTATAAACAGGTGCGATCGCTCCCTCCACTGATAACTGATAACTGAAATTACCAAGGTGAACCCACCAAAGTAAAAGCACTCCAATAGTAAGGATGAGAGAGATCGCGATTTTGGAATCGTTCTAGTAGCGATCGGCTGGAACTGTCAAGATCGAGAGATTGCAACATTTCTTGCCAGAATTCACCATCGAGGTTTTCGCCGCGAATCATAGCAATTTGCGCTCGTCGCAAGGCTTCGGCTTTAATGGTGACATCAGGATCGCTGAGGTGGCGATAGAATTCCCCCATGAGGTTTAAGGTGCCGCCATCAGAAACATACCACAGACTCGCCAATGCAGATTTAGCACCAGTGTTGACCGCTAAACCCGCAAAGCCTAATTCTGCATCTAAGTCTCCCAATGCCGTGCGACAGGCACTCAAAACCAGTAATTCAATAGGATTTTCTTGTTTCCAGTCTAATTCTCGCAAGCGATCGATATCCATTTGTTCATCCCATAATTGGATATAAGTGCCATCTCTGTCACTGGGTCGAAAATCAGCATGGGTAGCAAGGTGGACGATATCCCGTTCTCCGTTCTGACTGTTGATTTTGAGGTTGTCAAAGGTAAAATCTTGATTGAGAAATGTGGTTTCGTCGGTTGATTGTTCGGCGATTAAGGATAATTCAACAGGGACGGCGGGTAAGGGTTCTTGTTCGTCGAATTCAGATGCACCCATTGCAAGAATGCGGGCATCTTGCGAGGAATGGTAGCTGGTATTCGTGAGGCTAACACTAGGGATGATACCCAAGCTATATTTTTCGACGAGAAATTGTTCGCCATCGTGTAGGGCGGCGAGGGGAATGGTTCGCAGTCCAGCGTTTAAACTGAAGACAAGAGTATCGATGTTGAGTCCTTCGAGTTCGGATTCGATAGGAGAAATGAGCCAATTATAAAGCTGTTGGGATGCAGGGAGATAAGCACTCGGACGGCGAGGATTTGTAATAGTTTTCCGCATATCTCTGACGGTTTCTCGCAGTGCTGTGGCATTTGCTGCGGGAATAGTTTTGCGAATGATTTGATCTTCTGGAGTGACAAGGAGCAGTTCTAATTGTTCGGGGAAGGAAAGGGCATAAACAATAACGGCGTTAGTTCCAGTTTCTCTGGCAATGTTTTTGAGAGTTGCGCGGATATTTTCAACGGTTTCTTCTTCATCTGTACTATCAATCACCTCTTCTGCAAATTCCTCAGTAAATAATTCTTCGATCGCGCTAACCGCTTCATTGAGATTATTTGCAATAAAGAGTGTTTTCAATTTAATTTCAACTCTACCCGATCGAGAATTGTAGTAAGCACTATCTAAACTTACTTCAAAGAATCCATCTTCAGTTTCCCAAGTTAAAGTACTATTCTCATTTTTGATAGTAAATCCTTGTTCGTGTCCTGTTCTTCTGATTGCTATTTCTAACAATTCATTTTGACTTTGTGATGGATCGTAAAGCCAGTTATCAGTAATTATCGGAATAGAATTATCGTTAACAAAAATAGAAAAAGGAAAAAGATCGATATTAGAAGAAGGAGTAGAATGAGAAATTGGTTGAGGTTGAGAGAGAGTTTTAGAATTAAGGATGATATTATTGGTTGGATTATTAGCTAGATTCGATGTTGGATTAGCAGTTTGATTAGATAGAAATTCAAAAGCACCAATATCGATAAAATTATCTCGAGAGAATCCTCGTTGATCTTCTGTTAGCGAACCTATATTTGTTCCGGAATTAATAGCAAGGCTATTAGAACGAAGAGCATGAGTTTTTGTTAGACCACCGTTATTAGCTAAGGGATCAAGTTGAGGATCTATATTGATTAGGTTGCCAGTTCCCGAAGAAAGATTAGTAAAAATGGAAGTATTACTAAGCACATTGTAGTTAAAAGTAGTTCCAGTAAAATCTCCACCAAGATCGTTTTTTATTGTGCCAGTGAAATTATCAGCAACAATGGTGTTAATAATATTAAAGATACTCGTACCAGCACGATGAATACCACCGCCATTACCAGTTCCATTGTTATCAACATCAGCTATATTATTAACAATCGTGCTATTCTCAATAATATTATCTACATGATCGCTCCAAATGCCACCACCATAATCGCCAGCAAAATTCCCCGAAATTGTACTATTTCGGAGAATTAAATTACTTGTTGAACTTGATGTTCCTATTCCCCCACCATGTCCTCCAGCTAAATTTACCGAAACAGTTGTATTTACTAGAGTTAAATTTCCAGATTCAAAAGTATCAATTCCACCACCGTGACCACCAGTCCTATTTCCTGAAACTGTACTATCAGTTAAAGTTGAATTTCCCGATTTAAAAGTATCAATTCCACCACCTTGAATACCTGCCGAATTATCTAAAATTGTACTATTTATTACATTCAGATTTCCTGATAATGAAAGGCTAACTCCACCACCTTCACTTCCAGCCGAATTGCCTGAAATCGTACTGTTGGTTATATTCAGGTTTCCTGATCCTGAAAGCTGAATTCCACCACCATTATTGCCAACGCTAACACTACCTCTAGTAATTGTTAGATTATCTAATGTTACCGTTTTGCTGCCTGTAATTTCAAATACTCGCGATGTTTGATTGCCATCAATAACAACATTAGATGCACCAAATGCCCCTGAAATCTCCAAATCTCCACTATTGACATCAATATCTAAATCCGTTTCTCCATCTGGATCGAGTCCGTAGGTCAGCACGATCGCGCCTTGACTCCCATCAAACACTCCCGGATCGAAACGAATTTTATCATCGCCAATTCCCGCACCAACATCCCCTCCCGTTGTATCTGTATCTGTATTCGTATTGTTAATTGCTTCCCGTAACGAAACCTGACCATCTGTAGCTACCGTATCCGCTACTGTCGTTACCGTTAATGTTGCCAACTTCCCTTCATAATTGTCCAAAACTCCCGACGCAAACCCTTCAGATGCCTCAATGTTTCCCGTACTCGCCTCTAAAACCCAATCTCCTCCCAAAGCAGCATTACCTGTTAAATTAATTGATGCTGCAACATCTGCACCTGTTTCCGCAGCGATACTTTCTATAAATAACTGCCCTGTATGTCCCAAAGCTGTCAAACAACTGTAAAGTAAGATATCTGCATTCCCACTCAAAGACTCTCCCCACTCCTGCAACCGATCGCGATAATCATCAAGATTATCAACCGAAACAAAATCGCGACCCAACCAAAAATTCCCTTGGTTTCCCTCTGCCACAATATGAACCTCATCCACCTTTTGCCCCGTTTCTGCTACTGTAGCAAGGCGATCGCCGATCGCTGAAATTCCGCTTTCATCCGGCGTTACCACCACCGAAACCGTACCCGATCGCCCGCCATAGAGTAAATCTTGATAATCTTCCACTGTTGCATCAATAAAAGTATAAGTGAGGGGTGTAGAAGCATCTTGAGGAAATAACGTCACCGTTGGGGCGCTATAAGTTCCATCTCCCGTACTCACCCAAGGCACGAGAGACGGTGCAACCCGCACCCGATTTGCCACCGCCAGATGCACTGTTTCCCCGCTTACATTCCCTGCAAGGGAAACATCTCCCGCATTCATCGGCAAACCTGCACTTTGCAGATCCGTTGGCGTTACTTGGGCGATATTCTTCGCTTCCGGTGCCAATAATTCCGGCAGATCACGCCCTGTAATCCCCGTTAGCAAAGCATCTAGAGGAATCTCCAAACTCAGGATCGTTCCCTCTTGAGAAATGCGTACCAAATTTGTCCCCGGAATGGCCGCGATCGTTACATTTCCTCCCGGTGCGGCAATCGTTCCCAAGTTAAGAACCTCACCTGCTAATAAATTTAGATTTCCCTCTCCCACAACCTGCAAATCCCCTGCATTCACAAGTGCTCCGGGTTGTGCTAAATCAAAAGCAAAGTGAGTCGGATCGCCGATTAAACTTTGATAATCATTATCTCCAACACCATTAAACCACTCGTTCCCCAACCCGATCCGCGTTGCAGTCGTCGCCGTAAAATCTCCCAAAACATTGAGACTGGCCCCCGTCCCAAAAACAATCCCTGCAGGATTCATTAAAAATAGGTTGGAATTCCCCCCTGTCACTTGAATTAAACCGTTAATCAATGAGGGATCGCCGCCCATCACTCGACCTAAAATATTGCGAATATCGGGAGCAGCGAGAAAGTTGGCAATTTGTCCCGCATCGATGCCAAACTGCTCGAAACTGTGAAATAAATTCCGTCCGTCTCGCGATAACTCACCACCGTTGATATTAAAGCGATCGCCATCAACTGTAATAGAAGTCTCACTCCCATTCTCTGGCACGATCGCTTGTGCCAAGACTGCATTTCCCGAACTTAAAATCGCGATCGCTATTAGGATCGGTAAAAGTTGCCCTCTCTCTCCAGCCATTGCACCTACTCCTCAGAGAAATTACTGAGATTTTTCTCCCATCAATGTAATTTGCGGCTCATTTACTGTCAAGCAGGATGTAAAGATTTACAACAGAAAGAAATCAAGGTGAGCGAGCGATTAATCTTGCGATCGCTGCCATGAAAAGCGATCGTTTTCTGGTTTAATTTTAGCGATCGCTTTAACTCAGATTTGATTTTTGAAGGTCTTTCATTATTGTTCGTAGCCAATTGCTAAATTATGGATATTCTCGAAATTCTCCAAGAAGACTATCAGCGTTTTCCCGATAATCAAACCTATAGCATTTATGCGACGGATGTTTATTTTAAAGATCCGATGAATGAATTTCAGGGACGCGATCGCTACCAAAAAACCATTGCTTTTATGGCGCAGTGGTTCAAAAATATAGACCTAGAATTGCACCAAATGACGCGATCGCAAGATACCATTCACAGCCAATGGACTTTAAGTTGGACGACTCCTCTCCCTTGGCAACCCCGCATTACCATCCCCGGACGCAGCGAACTCCAAGTCAATCGCGAAAATCTGATTATTTCTCACATAGATTACTGGAATATTTCCCGCCTCGAGGTTCTCAAACAGCATTTTTCCCCGATTTCCCAGGCCTAAGTTAAAATAATGTAACGAACTTCTCAGATGGGATCGACCTCATGCGCGTAATTTTGATGACAGGGAAAGGCGGCGTTGGCAAAACCTCAGTTGCAGCAGCAACGGGGCTGCGCTGTGCGGAATTGGGGTATAAAACCCTTGTCCTGAGTACCGATCCAGCCCACTCCCTCGCCGATAGTTTCGATATGGAACTCGGACATGAGGCCCAACCCGTGCGATCGAATCTCTGGGGGGCTGAATTAGATGCGCTGATGGAGTTAGAAGGCAATTGGGGGGCAGTGAAACGCTACATTACTCAGGTTTTACAGGCAAGGGGTCTCGACGGCATACAAGCAGAAGAATTGGCAATTCTCCCCGGAATGGACGAAATTTTCGGGCTGGTGCGGATGAAACGCCACTATGATGAGGGCCAATATGATGTTTTAATTGTGGATTCTGCCCCAACGGGAACGGCATTAAGACTCCTCAGCATTCCGGAAGTGGGAGGCTGGTATATGAGAAGATTTTATAAACCGTTACAAACAATGTCTGTCGCCTTGCGTCCTCTTGTAGAACCGCTTTTCAAACCTATTGCTGGATTTTCTTTACCGGATAGTGAGGTGATGGATGCGCCTTACGAGTTTTACGAACAGATTGAAGCCTTAGAAAAGATTTTGACAGATAATACCCAAACGTCAGTACGGTTGGTGACGAATCCCGAAAAAATGGTGATTAAAGAATCCTTACGCGCTCATGCCTATTTAAGTTTATATAATGTTGCCACGGATTTAATTATTGCCAATCGCATTATCCCAGAAGAAGTGAGCGATCCTTTTTTCAAACGCTGGAAAGAAAATCAGGAAATTTATAGACAAGAAATTCATGAGAATTTTCATCCTCTGCCCGTAAAAGAAGTGCCTTTATATTCTGAGGAAATGTGCGGCATTGAAGCCTTAGAAAGATTGAAAGATACTTTATACACAGATGAAGATCCGTCGCAGGTCTATTACCAAGAAAATACTGTACGGGTGGTTCAAGAAGGAGAATATTACAGCTTAGAATTATATTTACCCAGCATGACGAAAGATCAAATTCAGTTGAATAAAACGGGCGATGAATTAAATATTCGCATCGGTAATCATCGCCGTAATTTGGTGTTACCTCATGCGTTGGCTGCGTTAAAGCCAGCCGGAGCAAAGATGGAGTCAGATTATTTGAAAATTCGTTTTAGCGCTTGAAGCGCGATCGCAATTTCATGCAAATTTGAATAAAGACTTGCATGGTAAGGATTGGGAAAAGTAATACAGCAAACATGTAGCCCTAAATTTAGGGCTACATACCGTGTAAATATTTCCGTATTAGTTAAGCGGGTGATGAGGGTCGAACTCACGACATCCACCTTGGCAAGGTGGCGCTCTACCACTGAGCTACACCCGCGTTTTAACCATGCCTTTTTAGTATTACACGCGATCGATGATTTGTCAATTTTTCCCGATCTTTCCAGCTTATTCTGTCGGTTTAGCCGGCAGAGAGGGAGGCGCATCAGAAGTCGGACTATCGAGATAGGGATAAGTTGGGGCGGGGAGTTCGCGATGAATTTCTCGCATTAAACTTGCCATTTCAAGGGCATTTAAAGCATAATTCCAGCCTAAATTGCTCTTAATTCCCGCTCGTTCGAGAGCTTGCTGCAAAGTATCCGTAGTCAGAATGCCAAAAACCACGGGGATTCCCGTTTGAAAGCTTGCTGCTGCAATGCCTTTCGCCGCTTCTGCTGCCACGTAATCGAAATGAGGGGTGTGTCCGCGAATGACTGCTCCCAAACAAATCACGGCATTATAGCGACCGGAGAGGGCAACGCGCCGCGCAACCATTGGCAGTTCAAAACTTCCGGGTACCCAAAAATAATCGACCTGAGTGCCTTGCGGATCGACATTAATACCGTGACGCTTTAAGCAGTCCTGACATCCCGATAAGAGCTTATCCGTTACTAAGTCATTGAAACGACCGATAACCAAGGCAAAGCGTAATGTTGAGGGATCGCGGTGAAATGTTCCTTCAAAAACTGTCATGGATGATGGGTGATAAGTAATGAGTAATGGGGAGTGGGTAATAGACTCTGAAGAGTTCGCGATCGCGATTTTTTCTCCTGCTGTCTATTACCCGTAATATTAAACGACCAGAAAATTCAGTACGCCGACCAGAACGACCAATACAGCCCAAACCCCCGAGCCGAGATAGATTAATGACTTGGACTGTTCCCAGTTTTGCGGGGTGGCATAGGCGACGGGTACGCCAATGACCATGACCAAAGACATGAACACTAAGGCAGCTAGAGCCAATTCAAAGAGGATAAACATCTGCTAATTCTCCCAAGACGTTGATAAATGACAAAAACTCTAAAATTTGAGTTTTCTTAATGTTTTTTAATTCTTCTCCTATTGAACCAAATCTTGTCCCCTTCATCAATTCGCAACAGATCGAGATGCGGGGTGTAGGGTGTAGTAGGGAGTGGAGAAAATGAAAATGGGGTTAGCAGGAGTAAAGAACGTGGATATTATTTTGTGCCATCAAACGGCGGATTTTGATGCTTTAGGGGCAGCAGTCGGACTGACGCGGTTGAAACCGGGGGCAAAACTGGTTTTAACTGGAGGGGCGCACCAAGGGGTCAAAGATTTTTTGGCATTATATCGAGACGAATTTGCCACTATTGAACGGCGCAGCGTTAATCTCAAGCAAATTCAAACGATCTGCGTGGTGGATACCCAAAAACGCGATCGCTTGGGGATTGCGGCAGAATGGCTGGATCTTCCTCATCTCGAGGCGATTGAAGTTTACGATCATCATCTCGATACTCAAAGTGACATTCTGGCAACCTCCGCGCAAATCGAAGCGGTGGGGGCGACGGCAACGTTAATTGTCGAGAAATTACAACAAGCGAATATGGCCTTAACGCCGCCAGAAGCAACGGTGATGGCTTTGGCCATTCATGTGGATACGGCTTCTCTCACTAGCGAACAAACGACCCCACGGGATGCCCTTGCTCTCGCGTGGTTGATGGAGCGGGGAATTATCGGGCAGGCCTTGCGAGATTATATTGAACCGGGGCTGTCTCGCGAACTGCAAAAATTGTTTTCCGAAGCGATCGAACAACTGAAGAGACGCGAGGTTTTTGGGTATTGCGTGGCTTGGGTGCTGTTGTCAACCGATCGCTTTATGCCGGGGTTATCCAGTTTAGCGGAGCGTTTAATCGATTTAACTGAGGCGGATCTCTTATTATTGGGGGGGCGATATTTTCGCCGTAATGAAGGCGAGGAAAGATTAACTGTGATTGGGCGATCGCGTATTCCTCGGACGAATGTGGCGCGATTATTTGCACCGTTGCAAGGAGGCGGGCACCCACAAGCGGCTGCAGTTAATGTGAAGAATCGCGATAGCGAGCGGATTTTGCAAGAGTTGGTGGAGAAGGCGATCGCGCAAATTCCCCAACCCTTGACCGCCCGAGAGTTGATGTCTTCTCCCGTCCGGACTATTCGCCCCACCGTGACTATTGCCGAGGCACAACGGATCTTATTGCGTTACGGACATTCTGGGCTATGCGTGGTGGATGAGCAAGATTACTTGGCGGGGGTCATTTCTCGTCGGGATTTAGATATTGCCCTGCGTCACGGTTTTGCTCATGCCCCCGTAAAAGGCTACATGAGTCGCAACCTAAGAACCCTGAACCCTGAAACTCTCTTGCCAGAAATCGAGCTTCTTATGGTGACCTATGACGTGGGACGCTTGCCTGTTCTCGAGGGAGATCGCTTGGTGGGGATCGTGACTCGCACGGATGTTTTGCGACAGGCAATCGACAGCGAACAGTTATCCGCCAATGGCGATCGCTTCTCCGTCCAAAACAAACAGTTTCCCAATTTGCGATCGCTTTTATCTCCTCAAATTATCAATTTGTTCAATCTAGCGGCCAAAGAAGCGGAACAACGAGGCTGGCATCTTTATCTTGTGGGTGGTGCAGTCCGAGATATGTTGTTACAGTCACCCGTCACCCGTCACCCGTCACCCATTAAACAACCAATAATTAATAACCAAATTCAAGATATCGATTTGGTTGTGGATGGGTTTCATCAGACAGTGGAAACCGGGGCGGGAGTAGAATTGGCCAAGGTGTTGCAACAGCACTATCCGGCAGTACGGTTGGAGGTTCACGGCGCATTCCAGACGGCGGCTCTGCTTTGGCATAAAGACCCAGAATATGGTTCTTTGGCGCTGGATATTGCGACGGCTCGAACTGAATTTTATCCTTATCCTGCCGCGAATCCCGAAGTGGAAGCTAGCGATCTGCGCCAAGATTTGTATCGTCGAGATTTTACGATTAATGCTCTAGCTTTGCGACTGACCGAACCGCGATCGCAAGAATTATTAGACTTTTTTGGTGGTTTTTCGGACTTGCGATCGCGTCACATTCGCGTGCTTCATGCCAACAGTTTTATTGAAGATCCCACCCGCATTTATCGCGCCGTCCGTTTTGCCGTCCGCTTGGGATTTACCCTCGAACCCCAAACCGAAGACTATATTCGCTATGCCATTGAAAGCGGCGTTTACGATCGCCCTCGCAGCGATCGTAAAGTTCCCGCCCTGACCACGCGTTTAAAAACGGAATTAAAATACATTCTCCAAGCGCCTTATTGGTACCCAGCCTTAAAATTAATCGCTTCTTTAGGAGCCTTGCGTTGTTTGCATCCCACTTTAAAATTAGATGAAGCGTTGTGGTGGCAAATTCGCTTTCTCGATCGCACTTTGCGTCGCTTCGATCCCAAAAATGGTCTCGTTCATTGGCAAATGCGTCTAGAAATGCTGTTATCGAATTTACCCTCCGCCGCCGCCGTCCGCGTTGCAGAGAATTTACAACTCAATGCCGATAGCATTCAACGCTTAAGTCGTTTTACTGCCCTCAAGCAACAAATTACAACCGATCTGGCGGACTTATCCCGCGATCGCCCCAGCGCGATCGTGAAAACCTTGCGCCATTATAAAACTCCCTTATTAGCCCTGCTAGTGGTCCAAACCTCCAGAAGCACCCGTCGCAAAATTTGGTGTTATTTAACCTGTTGGTCGCAAGTCGTTGCGCCTCTCAACGGCAACGATCTCAAACAACTCGGCTACAAACCCAGCCCGCAATACAAACCCATGTTGGACGATTTGCTCTATGCCACCCTCGATGGCGTAATTCGCGATCGCGCCGAAGCCGAAGCCTTCTTACAAGCACATTACCCACATTGACAATTTCGTAAAAAATCGTCAAAAATGGTCGGATTCATAATGGTAAGCAAAATTATAAATGTCAAGACTGTAAACGACAGTTTGTTGAAAATCCACAACAGAATTTGACTAACACGAAAAATTGGCCAAGTTAAGCGATCGCTCCCAACAACTTATTGGCAAACTCGAACAGGGTAAAGCCAACGGGATTGGGTTTGAGACCCTCAACCAGATCTGTCAAGCAACAGGAAGGGAAGTTTGCGATATCATAGTTCACATTCCCGACGACCCCAAACAACTTGACGAGACTCTCGTAACCCTCTCCAAAAAACTGAACTGTTCGATTGACGAAATACTTCCTTACATCCCCAAAGACTTAAAAAGAGCTTATCGAAGGTTGAGAGTGCTTTAAAAGATGTGTTGTTATAGGTTAATGTTCGGAATGTTTATAATTTATCTTACATTTTTTCTCATTAATGTTATACCTGAAAGACTTAACCTATCATCCTCCTGCAACCCCTACCCCTATTCTCAAAAATGTGAACCTAAAACTCGCCCCACAAGAACTCGGTTTAATTGTCGGTCCGAGTGGTTCGGGAAAATCGACTCTCTTAGAACTTTTGGCGGGACTGGCAGAACGCACCCAAGGGGAAATTGCTTGGGGGGAAAGAGAACTAGACGCTTACGATTTACAGTATCTCGCGGGTTTGGTATTTCAGTTTCCCGAACGACATTTTTGCGGGGGAACGATGTTGGAAGAGTTGCGTCTCGGCCATCCGGAATTAGGATTGGAACGAGTCAAAGCCGCCTTGTTTGAGGTCGGTTTAGATCATCTTTCTTTCTCAACTCCTCCCCATGTTCTCAGTGGCGGACAACAACGCCGTCTTGCTCTCGCTGTACAATTAATCCGTCAGCCCAATATTTTATTGTTGGACGAACCGACGGCGGGTTTGGATTGGTCGATCCGCCGTCAAGTGGTGAAATTGTTAGAGAAATTAAAACAGCATTGGACATTATTAATCGTCACCCATGATGCAGAAGGGTTAGCTAAAATTGCCGATCGCTGTTGGCGCATTGAAACAGGCAATCTCATTTCAATGAACAATTATTAATGCCTGCTTTACAGTTCGATGCGATCTAATTCTGCAAATATTTTCTGCATGAATGCTTCTGGGTCTCGTGTAGGAATTTCTCCCATTGCCACGTATTCTTCTGGCGTATATTCACCGTCACTTTCCATCGCATCCTGAATGAAATTCGATAAATTTTCTGGATGTGCTAAAAGTTCGCACGCCATTTCATAAGCAGTTTTTCCAGTTTGTTCGGGTTCTATTTTCGTTGCTAAGCAAAAGTTTAATAATTTCCCCAAATCACTCTCGGGACGAATTGACATGAGAAACGACATGGTTTGCGCGAGAATTTCTTTTTGCTTGTCCATTCTTCCTTTATTTTTATAAGGCGATTAAACTATATCAGAAATGGAGTTACGGCTGCGTTCAATAACTCAATGAGTTCTTCATCCATGTAGCGATACTCGTCTGGAATATCTAGTACATGAATGGGTTTGTTTTTCAATAATCTTGAGAACTTTGCTTGCAGTTGATTTTTATGTTTCTTTTCCATAACAAAGATTAAATCAGCCCAACGCAAATCTGAAGCAGAGATTGTTTTGCGGGCTTTATGACTGGTTCCTGCGGAACGAACTTTAACCTCATTAGTATTCCGCCAAATTTTTTCAGCCGTTGGACTGCGCCACTGATTTCGACTGCATACAAATAATAAGTTCTGCAATTCTTACTCCTTGATTTTTACTTCTGATTGTACTCCATTTTTTAAGGCTGTGAAATATTGAGTCATAATCGATCGCGGCACTTTTCCTACCAAGGTTTTTTGAATATTGCGATCGCGATCTAAAAAAGTAAACTGAGGAACTCCTGTCACGCGATATTTTTGTATAATATCTACCCATTGCGGATCGTCAATATCGAGCATTACAAGATCGACTTTTTGTCTATATTCTGATTCTAAATTCTCCATTGTTGGTGCCATTGCCTGACAGGTAGTACACCAATTGGCATAAAATTCTAGAACCGTGGCGCGATCGCTTTTCATTGCCAGATCGTAAGGAATAGAATGTTCTGCCATGTTTTTCATCGTCACTAAACCCGTTAAAGAAGAACTCGAAAATAATCCAGCTCGGGCATTGGGAACAAAAAATAAACTATTGAGAAATAAACAGAGTAAGATTGCGATCGCGATCTTAAAATAATGGGAAATTAATAAGTATAACATTTTTTCTCTTCTCCTTTACGATAAATTAATAACTGTTTACTGATAATAATAAGCAAGAAAAATATGAAAAACAAGCATAACGCAAAATATAGCAACAAGAAAAATATGAGTATTTAGCCACCAAGCCCGAAGATTGCGAATGAGTGCCGCTTTAGAAATCAGAAAACGGCTCTTATGAACTTCTTTGGTATCGTGTGGTACCCAACCAAAATAACGCTGAGAAGATTCTAACACTCCTGTCTCGGCAACTGCACCGACCAAAGCTGAAAGCGTAACTCCAAAAAAGACCCAAAGAAAGATAGCATTAAAATTCAAACCTCGCGATCCGATGGTATGTATTAAAGTAGTTCCTAACAGTGCAATACCGAGGAAAATATGCCAACTGCGCCACAATTGTAAAGATCCGGGAAGTTTAACTTTAACTAGCCAAGTCCGCCCGCGTTTGCGAGCAATCAAAAGCATTTCTAGGAGAATAAATAATAAGGAAAAATATCCTGTAACTTGCTTGTATATTTCTCCTTGTAAAATTAGATGGCTCTCAAAAGCGCGATCGCGCAGATAAGGTAAATAATTGGGACTGAAGATAAAAGGAATCAGTAAAATCGCCGCCAATAATGTCAAAATAATTAAAGTAGAAAATTTAGGCTTCATTGTACAACTCTGAGATTTGTATTTTGTCTGCGATCGCTCAATTATTAAGAGTAAGGGACGTTGCCAACAACGTCCCTATCAAATTTCAGAAAACTATTGCCATATTAATTTGGATTAAGTTCCTTCTAACGGCAAGTTAATCACAACTCCTCCCATCACTTCTCCCATTTCAAATTGCTTGTCAGGATAGCGTTCTTTATGAATAGGATGAGTATTATGACAAGTAATACAAGCCTCAGCTACAGCTTTATCGGGATAGACGGCGGAAAAGTATTTTTGACCGCCAATTTCTTGATAATCTTTGTAGGCTTCCCCTGTTTCAATAACCTTATCCATTGCTTCTTTTTCAAAGTCTGTTTTCGGTGCTTGGGAATCATTAATATTCCAAGGCGAAATCAAACCATAAGTAAATGTTCCTTCTTCAGCAGCAATTTCCGACCCCAAACGGAACATCTGTGCGGGAAGAGGAACACCTCCCGTTTCTTTCCATCCTTCCGTTGCTTCTGCGGGAACAACTCCATCTTCTTTGGGTTGTCCTTCAAGGGTTTGCAAGCGATTAACAACATGCTTTGTATAAGCGGTTCTGTCTGCTAATAATACCGTGTGAATATAATCCACAACCACTTCCGGATTAATTCCTTCGCCGCCGCCTTCTGCTTGCGGAGCAGATCCACCGCCAGCACAAGCGATCGCAGTAAAACAAATCGCTGCCGCTAAAGTTAATAAAGCGATCGTTCTCGCTTTCAATTTTCGTAGCAATGCTAACATCTTGGGTTCTCCTCTTAATAAAAAATGAAAGTGAATTTCTCTGAATTGCTAACGCTTTAATTCTCTTTTCCCGATCGCTTTTTCTCGAGAACTTTGACCATTTCTAAAGTCTCTAAATATTGCGTCGGGGGCGTGTCAAAGTTTGCTTCCACTAACTCATCATCAAAGATACTATTGTAGGAATACTCCATACTGTGACAATTCATACAAACATCTTTGACCATGCGATCGCGAGGCAATAAATTATAGGTATTGTTGTGGTTGACAAAAATTGTTTGTGTTCCTTCAACCTTTTGCCGAGGTAAGTGACAAGTGGCACAACTGACCAAATTAGCCTCGGGTGCAGGCAGCGATCGCGCTTCGGAAAATAATAAACCATGTTTGGACTTGACATAATTCAACGAATGTGTATCGTTGTGACAAGTTAAACAAGAATCTACCGAAGCAGTAAAGGTATTCACCGAATGAACATCGTGACAGGTATTGCAATTCATTTGGCGATCGCGTGCCGCTTCTTTCATCGGTAAATGTGCCATTGCTGGGGTTAAAGGAGAAAGACCTTCTTGCAAGCGAATGCCATGTTTTCCGAGCAAAAATGTCTCAACTTGTTGTTTGTGACAGCTTTGGCAGCTTTCATGGTTTGGCGCAATAATTAATTGCTTGGTTTCTTCTTGGAGGTGGCAGCTCGAGCAATTAACATCAGCAAAAGCATGAGCGCTATTTTGCCACAAACTGTTAATCTCTTCAATTTGTTGTTCTGTGAAACTATCGGCTCGGACAGTATGGGGAAAAAGCAATAAAAACCCCCATAAAAATACCCCCAAAAGACCAAGAATTAATTGTTTAACCCGTTTTTTAACCTTGCGATCGCTCATCCTTTCCCTCGACTGGCTAAATTAGCATTTTGAATCTTAAATTTTACCTGTAAAAATTCTCGATTCAAGTCAGGTTGAGGAGGTTTTCTAAAGGGATCTCGTTCCGGTAATTTGGGAACTTCTGGCACGGGGAGCAATTGTGGCGCATTCATATTTTGCCGCAAAAATCCTGTAGAAATCGAGCGATGATCGTGAAAATTGTGACAGCCTGCCGTCCAACAACCATCCGGTGCAAAACCATCGTGACTTGCCAATTCCCCTGTGATAATTTCCTCGTGACAGGCTATACACAAATCGGGTTTCAGATGAACGCCACGAGCAAAAATATGCACGTGTTCCATATGACAGGCAGTACAAGTTAGCACATCAATTCGCGTTAATAAATCCGCCCAACGAGGATCGCGAAATTTTTTCGGTCCGTGAGCATCTTCTGCCATTTCTGCTTCGTGACAGCGCAAACAAGTTTCATTGGTCACGGGTTTAAATCCTTCATGACAAGAACTACAAGAAGCCTCAAAAAGAACGTGTCCGGGGGAAGTGTTTCCAGGGAGAAAAATGGTGCGCCGATCTAAAGCAAAAGTAACAGAAAACCAAACAATAAGCAGCACGATAATTCCAAGAATGGCAAATTTGGATTGAAAAATTTGACCGGGTTTCCCAACTCTATCAAATGGATTTGCCATCTTTCAACAATTAAAGCAATAGCAGCAAGAAAACGAGAACTCCTGCGCCCGCAAAAATTCCGCCAAACAAACCCCAATTAATCTCACTTTGTACTGCAAATGATAGTTCTGGTTCGGGGTTTGCATTAGATTTTTTGAGTGCCACATCCTCGGTTGAATAATCTGCGCCTGAAAGCATTAATTCGGTAATAATACCATAGGCTTGAACCCATGCTTGCTTCACTTCTTCCGTCCAATCTGTGCCGAGATACTGCTCAAAAGTGGTTAACAAAGCATTACCAACCAGAGGATAATGTTCCGGCAATGCACCATATTTAACGTGCTTTGCACCTAACCCTTTGAGAGCATCAGTTAATTTCTCTGGCTGGCGTACATTTTCAACCACTAAAACCAAAGAAGCAAGGAGTTTTTTCTTCTGAGATGCCATATCCGTACTGCCAAATAAAGGCTTAGCTTCTGGGTTGGCAGTAAAAAGATTTTCATAGAAACTACTCACAAATTCATCCGCTTTTGGTTTTATTTTTTCAAAGCTGGTTTCGAGTAATTCTACGGCTAATCCAGATTCTTCTTGAGGAGAATCTAGGGCAACTTCTTCAGCCGAATATTCTGCCCCTGAAAGCATTAATTCGGTAATTGCTCCGTAGGCTTCTACCCATGCTTGTTTGACTTCTTCAGTCCAACTTTCATTGAGATATTGCTCAAAAGTGGTTAACAAGGCATTACCGACAAGAGGATAATGTTCTGGCAATGCGCCATATTTGACGTGCCTTGCTCCTAAGCCTTTTAATGCCTCGCTTAATGCGTCTGGTTTGCGTAGGTTTTCGACAACTAAAACCAGAGAACCGAGGAGTTTTTTCTTCTGAGATGCCATATCCGTACTGCCAAATAAAGGCTTGGCTTCTGGATTAGCTGAAAACAAGTTTTCGTAAAAACTGCTTACGAATTCGTCGGCATAGGGTTTTATTTTCTCAAAACTCTGTTCTAGGGCTTCAACCTGTAAGGACATGAAAATTAGACTCCATTTAACACAATTTCCTGATTTTAAACATAATTTCTCTAACAAAATCTATAAATATCTATAAATTTTGTCAAGTTATTTTTGATTTAAAACTGGAGATTGAGTTATGACTTTTGCGCGATCGCTGAATTGTATTTATAGGAGCTATATCAACTGATTTTCGTAACTTTGATTACAAAAAATGATTTTTTATTACATTTTTGCAAAATAAATATGTAATTATCGCATGTTCTGATTGTCAGTCCCTTGAGAGTCTCGCAACTGTTTGTATTTCATTACCTTTGACTGCTCTCTTGTCTAAAGACGAGAGTTTTTTGTGTTCACAAAAAAAATCGCTATAGGTGTTTTTAGGAAAATATAGATTAAAATCTGTGATGTATGAATCTGGTGTCACTTTTCCATAAACAGTTTGTACTAAGGCACAAATTAGAGGTTCAGCTTTTAAGAGAGTTTCTTGAAACTCCATTTCAGGATCGGACATTGCGACAATACCACCTCCAATCCCAATTGAAGTTTCTGTGGGAGTTAAAATCGCAGTACGAATGACAATATTTAAGTCAGCCGTTCCATTCAGTCCCAAGAAGCCGATCGCACCGGAATAGATGCCTCGCGCTTCTCCTTCTAAGCGATCGATAATTGCCATCGTTCTTAGTTTTGGGGCTCCTGTCATCGATCCTCCAGGAAAAGCGGCACGGATGCAGTCTGTTACTTTTAAATCGGATCGTAAGTGTCCGCGAATAGTACTAACTAATTGATGAACTGTCGCATAGGTTTCTACTTGCATTAATTTAGGAACATAAACGCTCCCAATATCGCACGTTCGTCCCAAATCGTTCCGCAGCAGGTCTAAAACCATGAGATTCTCGGCTCGATCCTTTTCACTATGCTGCAAATGTTCCTCGATCTGGCGATCTTCTTGAGGAGTTTTTCCGCGAGGTGAGGTTCCTTTGATCGGTTTCGTTTCAATCCATCCTTCGCGATCGATTTGCAAAAATCGTTCTGGGGAAGAGCAAATAATGGTGTAATCTCCAAACTTAAGGAATCCAGAATAGGGAGACGGATTTCGCTGCCGGAGATGACGATAAAATGCTAAAGGATCGGGAGTTGTTTTGGTGTAAAGCCGATTGGTTAAACAAATTTCGTAGCTTTCACCGTCGTGAATTTCTTGCAAGCATTGTTCGATATCTTTGAGATAGGTTTGGCGATCGCGACTCAAACGAAAAAGTACGGGTTCTTTTTGGCTCGATTTTTCTATTTCGGGTAACGGAGGAAGTTCAGCCAAATGAGTTTCAATGGTTTGAAACCATGTATTAGCTTCGTGACTTTCATCATATTTTCCTAAATACAATAGATAAGTTGTTTGTTCGTGATGATCGAAAGCAATGATTTGTGTTGCGAAAAGAAAAGCTGCATCCGGTAAAGCAAAAGGGTGAGCAAATTCGGTACCGCATTCTAATTTTAGCTCATAACCAAAATAGCCAACAAACCCACAATTAAAGTCAAAGGGTAAATCTGTATTGGTACAAAATCTGCGATCGAGTTTCTCTTGTAGATACTCAAAAATATTGCCTTGTTTGCGATCTACGACATTATTTTGGGTAATTTGGAGTATTTTTTCAGGACAATTGTATGATACTCGCAAACTGTGGTAGCCGCGATTGTCCCCCATAAAAGAGAACCGAGATAAACCAGGCTCGACTTGGCTGCTATCAAGCCAAAAAGCGTAAGGAGAATTTTCATATAAATGAACAAAAACTTGTTCGGAATCGGGAGCAATGGCTAGTTTTTTGACAAATACTTTAAAATCTGAATGTTGTTCTGGAATAGCTTCTCTTGTTTTTTCAGGTGATGCGATCGCATTAATATAGGAAGGTGAAATTAAATATTTTTTTTTGTTTTTGTCTAAGGATTTTATCGGTTTTTGCAATGTTAATGTTATCGCTTTAAAATTTTCTAAAAGTTGATTTCCGTATTCTGTACCAATTGACTCGGGATGGAACTGAACGCCAAAAATTGGTTTTTGTCGATGGCGCAATCCCATAATCAAACGATCATTAGTCCATGCTGTAATTTCCAAACAGGCTGGTAAGTTTTTTTTGTCAACAATGAGAGAATGATAGCGAATTGCTAAAAAAGGATGAGGAATGCCTTGAAATAAGTTGGATTCTTGATGATAGATTAAACTACTTCGGCCATGTCTGACCTCTGGTGCGTGAGTCACGATTCCTCCAAAGACATGACCAATTCCTTGATGTCCCAAACATACTCCTAAAATCGGTTTTTCTAGATTTCGAATGATGCGATCGCAAATCCCAAAATCTCGTTGATTGGCGGGGTGTCCTGGCCCCGGAGAAATAACAACATTATTAAATTCAATTTGTTTTAATTCTTCCCAAGTTAAGCGATCGTTTTTTATCACGCGAGGCGGTTCGCGATTAATTTCAGCAATCAGTTGGTACAGATTGAAGGTATAAGAGTCATAGTTATCAATGAGTAATGTTTTCATATAATATTCTTTATAACTCGATCGAAATTTTCAATATCTTTATAATACGCGATCGCGGGTTACTTCCAGATAGATATGCTCGAGTCTCACGGGTTGACGAGAAATCGAATCTAGAACAATATTCTCAAAACAAGCTAGGATTTCTCTTAATTCCAATACTTCTGGCAGCCAAAATGCTAAATTTCCTCCATAGTAGCGATAGGGAAATCCCAATTCTTTTCCTCGATCGATCGCTCTTGCTTCATCTGTAGTTTGTACGATCGCAATTTCTTTTGCATTGACAAATTGGCGAAGTTGTGAAATAGATCCTTCTGCTAATAAATTGCCCGCTCGCAAAATTGCCAAGCGATCGCATAATTTTTCCGCTTCATCCAATAAATGAGTGGTTAATAAAATTGTCATTCCTTGCTGTTGTAATTGGCGAATTAATGCCCATAGATCGTAGCGTGTTTCAATATCTAATCCGGTTGTTGGTTCATCTAAAATCAGCAATTTAGGTTCGTGTACCAAAGCGATCGCAAAATTTAATCGCCGTTTCATACCACCGCTTAAGGTTTCGACGAGACTGTTCGCACGATCGCTCAAATTCACTGCGGCTAAACTTGTCGTAATGCGATCGCGCTGTTGTACTTTGGTTAACCCATAAAGACTAGCAAAAAAATGCAAATTCTCTTGACACGATAAACTTTTATAGAGTAAATTTTCCTGTGGCGCTACGCCAATCAAATGTTTAGTTGCATTGGAAATTGGCTTTCCCTCGAGTAGAATGGTACCGCGATCGGGTTGCAGCAGATTGCATAAAATATTAATGATTGTTGTTTTTCCTGCACCATTGGGTCCGAGAAGTCCATAAATTTCTCCTGTTTTTACCGCAAAATTCAAGTCTTGTAAAACTAGATTTTTCTGATAAGATTTGCTTAAATTTTGAATTCTTAACATATCAATGAGCAATTATCAGCGTACAATTTATTTATCCGAAACGGATGCAGCCGGAGTGGTTTATTTTGCTAATATTTTAGTGTTGTGTCACCAAGCCTACGAAGAAGCATTATTGCGATCGGGGATTAATCTCAAATCTTTGGTGAGTCCTACGGGAATTGCCCTTCCCATCGTACACAGTTCGGCGGATTTTTTGCGCCCTTTATTTTGCGGCGATCGCATAGAAATAGTCTTAAACCCCAAACAACTCAGCGAGACAGAATTCGAGATCGCCTATCAAGTATTATCTCTCACCGTGCCTCAAAAAAATGTCGCAAAAGCCATCACTCGCCATGTCTGTATTAATACGGAAAATCGCCAGCGATCGCCCCTCCCTGAAGAAATTTTACAATGGATCGCCATAAAGGGTAAAGGATAATTTATTGCTCTCATTCCCCTATTCAGTAAGAAAAGAGAGAGTAGATCGTGCCACTCTCCCTAATTTTGGTTTTCAACAATAAAGTTCAAGACTCTGTTATAAACGAGTATTGCTTATTGTTCTAGGCTAATTGATAAACATATTCTTGCACTTTGGCTCGACGTTTGCGAAGATGAGAAAGTGCTTGGTTTTCCAGTTGGCGCACTCGCTCTCGACTAATGTTGAGTTGTTTGCCAATTTTAGCAAGGGAGAGAGTTTTGCCATCTTCTAAACCATAGCGTAGGGCAAGAACATTACGCTGTTGCGGGGTTAATTCTGCCATCATATTGCTCAAATCTTGCCGCAAGGATTCTTGGGTTAAATAATTGTCAGGGGAGGCATTTTCGTCTTCTAAGAGTTCCGATAACTCCGTATCTTGATTATCTCCCACGCGCATATCGAGAGATATCGGTTGGCGGGCAATACTCAAATATTCGCGAATTTGAGCTGTTTCTAAACCCAATTCTAAAGCAATTTCTTTGGGAGTCGCATTCCGTCCCATTTTTTGCGAGATTTCTCGCTGCACGCGCTTGATTTTATTGAGTTTTTCGGTGATATGAATGGGCAGGCGAATGGCGCGAGATTGTTGGGCGATCGCTCTTGTAATCGCTTGACGAATCCACCAATAAGCATAGGTCGAAAACTTGTATCCTTTGGTGGGATCGAATTTTTCTACACCTCGTTCTAATCCGAGAGTTCCTTCTTGGATTAAATCCAAAAATTCCATGTTTCGCTTTTGATATTTCTTGGCGATCGCAACAACCAATCGCAAGTTTGCTTCAATCATTTTTTGCTTGGCGCGTCGCCCTTGACCTAAGAGTTTTTCTAACTCGTTTTCGCTTAAATTTACCCGTCTAGACCATTCTGCTCGAGTCGGGTTGCGTTGCAATTCCTCCTGCAATGTTTCTTTATCATCCAGCAATAACATCAATTGTTGAACTTGCTTACCGTAGAAAATTTCCTGTTCGTGGGACAGTAGGGGGACTCGTCCAATTTCGCGCAAATAGGTACGAACCATATCCGCAGAAATGGCTGAAGATTTGATTTTTGTGTCGAGTTTCGCTGTTGGCATCTTACTTGTCGTTACTCCTTAATGGTAGAAATTCATGCCGTCGCTCCGTTTGGTTCTTCATAGGGAGATGCCCTGTAAAGGTGGGTTGGATGCTGGAGAAATACCAAATCGGGCGGCTTCTACTTTTTCCGATCGCAGGTTGTTTTTACAACGTTTTTGATAATTGAGTTGGGGTAATCTAGATTAATCTCAATACTCGAAATCGCCACTCTTGCTCGTTACTGAAATTGAAAAGGGACTTTTAAAACGAAGTCATTATGACTTTACTTTAGCATACTCCATTTATCGATGAATGTAAAGAAACAAAAGTTTATTTCCTCCTGAAAATCTTTGTATTACTATGATGGCTCGATTTTTTGAGAGGAAGGTAGTGTAAATGAGGGGGGATCGCCGAACTCGTTGACGAGATAGTCAAAACCCAAGACATTTAACATCACTACATTGTTTTGATGGGGGATTCCGAATTCTTTTACAATGGATTTGTAATCAATTTTGCGACTTGATTTATCCTTGACTGGCCAACTCATAAAACTGTCCCACCCTCCAGATTTGGAGGGTGGGGAATAAAATAATAAAATTTAAAAAGTTACTGTTATTTGCGCGATCGCCAACCCAAAGATGTCTGACCCCATTCCTCCAATTACTTTGCCTCCTCTAAGAGACTCTCAAATTGAGGGAGAGTGGTTGCAGAAGAATTTGTTAACTTGGCTCGATCGCGAATTTTTGCCAGAACCCGCGAACCAAACAATTGCTAAACGTGCGTCGCAAATATTCGTTCGTCAGCGCTTGGAAGGGGAGAACGATTTAGGGTCTTTGGTGATTGCGATCGTGACGGAGATGCAAGCGTTCGACTTCAGCCAGAGCTTTTATGGAGAGTTTGCTGTGGCGAATGCAGTCAGCGATCTAATCTTGGACAGTTTGGGGATCGATCGCTGTTGCGGGGAGTAGAAAGTAAATTTACCAGCTAGATTTAACAACACCGGGTAAAAGTCCTTCGTGCGCCCATTCGCGAATCACGTGACGAGAAAGACCAAAATCGCGATAATATCCTCTAGGACGACCTGTAACCATGCAGCGATTGCGGACTCGAACTTTAGAGCTATTGAGAGGTAAGCGTTGTAATTTTCTTTGCAGTTCCAGTCGCTCTAAAGGGCTTTTGGATTTTCTCATCTGTTCTTTGAGATCTTCGCGCTTGGTTGCGTATTTCTCAACTAACTTTTTGCGCTTTTTTTCGCGCTCGATCATGCTCTTTTTAGCCATGTTTGCCTGCGTTCTGTAATTTTCGACACCATTCTCTATATTAGCATCTTTTTTGAGGGTACGATCGCGATCGACCTGCAAATTCGTTTGCTCGGCAGCGATCGCAAAATATCTTCTTTCCTAGAAAGGCGATCGCCCTTGTTGAATGTAATGTTAACGAAAATTTACCTCGCCAAAATTAAAACAGCATACAGCACCATTCCGCTTGAAAAAGAGATAAAACAACTCTTTCCGGGTAATTCCCGCGTTAAAACATTGAGAATAATGCTTCCGGCTAAAAACGACCAAATTAGAGAAATCGCAAAAGGATTTAAGCGAATCAATTGTCCGGCGATCGCCCCCACCATAATTGCCCCCGTCAGCAACCAACGGCCGTAATTATCGTAAGGCGCTTTGTGGTGTTCCCGCAAACGGCGATCGATAATGAAAAAGTTAAGCGCAATAGTGATAAAAAACAAGATGCACTCAAATAAGCTATGACTGCCTAAATCTTGGAGTAAGTAGCTTACAATCGAATTTAGGATAGCAAAAGTGCCGATATGAAGCCAAAAGACAACCGAGCCGGCGCGATCGACATTGTTAATCGCCAGATTCAGCCGCCGAGAAGTGAGTGCTAAGATATCCAAACCATAGAAAACGAGAAATCCGAGGAGCGCAAAGAGATAAGTATGGTTTTGTAGGGCAGTGAGAAAAGGAGTTGTAGAATGCTCTAATTCGCTTTGAATTTGGCTGAGATCGGGAAAAACTTGGAGAAAAACAAAGCCAAGAGATATACCCCCACCGAAGGAAAGCCAGCGATGCTCGGGCAGAAAAGCAACAATATTTCGCTTTGAAACAAACGCATGAATTAGCGCTAAACCAATCGCTAAAATAAGACCCGGTCCTTGTATCATGGGCTGCATCCAAACTCCGATTCTGACTTGAATGTTAGCGCAGATAGCGATCGCGCAACTCTCAGTCCGTTTATTGTTAGAGCATTTTTGCCAAAGTGCGATCGCAGATTATCCAGCACCCTCGGAAATTGAGCGTGTCTTTGCTCGCGATCGCCGCAAAATCTCAAAATCTCAACATTAATGCCTAACTCGTTCCCAACAAACTCGCCATTAACGCCTTTTGCGCGTGCAGGCGATTTTCCGCTTGATCCCAGACCCGCGACTGTTTCCCCTCGATCGCCTCGTCGGTAATTTCTTCACCGCGATGAGCCGGCAAACAATGCAAGACGATCGCCTCGGGATCGGCATGACTTAACAAGGCTGCATTAATTTGGTAGGGCTGAAATAAAGGAATGCGATCGAGGGCGGATTCTTCTTGCCCCATACTCGCCCAAACATCCGTATAAAGGGCATTTACCCCTTCTACTGCCGCAATAGGATCTTCTGTGATGATGATTTCTGCCCCATCGATGGCAATTTCTCGGCCTTTTTCAACAATGGCGCGATCGGGTTTGTAACCGACAGGGGAAGCAATGCGAATATTAACCCCCGCTAAAACACAACCCAACAATAAAGAATGGGCGACATTATTCCCATCCCCCAAAAAAGCGATCGTTTTTCCCGATAGTTCGCCAAAACACTCTTGCACCGTGAGCAGATCGGCTAAAATTTGACAGGGATGCTCTACATCCGTCAACGCATTAATGACAGGGATTTTGGCGTAGTGGGCAAAGGTTTCTAAATCTTCCTGTTTGAAGGTGCGAACGGCTAAAATATCGAGATAGCGATCTAAAACCCTCGCCGTATCCGAAATCGGTTCGCCGCGTCCTACTTGCGTGACTTTAGGATTGAGATCGATAACTTGCCCGCCCAGTTGGTAAATAGCTGTGGAAAAACTCACGCGAGTGCGAGTGGAAGCCTTGTAAAACAACAAACCTAAAACTTTTTGACAGGTGGGATTTTGAGCGCCACTTTTGAGATCCGTGGCAAATTGGAGTAATTCTTGCAATTCGGAAGCGCTCAAATCGGCCAGCCCGAGTAAATCCCTGCCCTGTAAACTCTTAACGCTCATGTTTTCGCTCAGTAAATAGTCAACAGTAAACCGTAAATGCTTCTTCGACAAGTCTCAAATCTGAGGAAACGATCGCTTCTTTCTCTCGGGCTGAAAACTTTAGCGTTGGTTGCCTTCAATCTCGCGATCGCCTTGGCTATGCCCGCTTTGAGTGCGGAAAAAATTATCTTGCGTTTCGGACCTTTAGAATTTTCCTTAATGCGAGAGTCTTTGGCAGAATACGCCCGAGAAGGAACGATCGCGCCAGATTTAAAAAACTTTATCTCTCGCTTGGATGCAAATCAACAGCAGCATTTGCGTAAAATTCTCTTGGCTAAAGCGGATGTCGATACGATCGCGGTTTCGCAATTTTTCTATTCCACCCAAGGGGAAGGAATTTTACAATTAGTGGGCAAAATCGTGCAAACTCGCTCGGGACTATCGGGGTTTTATGCCTTGCGATCGGCGCTGATTTTAGCCGCCAATGATGAGGCTGGACTCACACCACTCAATATTATCCAGCGATTTCCCACCTCAGAAATTCTCTTAAATTCCGCTTTTGCCTTCGATCTCCTCAATCAAGTCAGTCAATCGGTACGCATGACCGAAAAGGCGATCGCGGCGATCGAAGCAGAAGTTGCCGATCCCTCTGAAACGGCCAGAGAATTTCCTCTAGATTTACAACAATCAGGAATGTTTACTTATCGCCAACAAACTCTGATTTTTAACGATCGCGATCGCGAGCGAGCATTCTTGGCCGATCTTTACCTTCCTCGTCGCCGCGATCGCAAACGTTCCCCTTTAATTATTATTTCTCACGGCTTGGGTTCCGATCGCCAAACCTACACTTATCTCGCTCAACATCTTGTCTCTCACGGTTTTGCCGTTGCCGTCCCGGAACATCCCGGCAGTAATGCCCAACAGCTACAAAATTTAACGGCGGGATTCACTCAAGATATTAGCCCTCCTCGGGAATTTATCGATCGCCCCCTCGATATTCACTTTCTCTTGGATCGGTTGCAGGAGATGTATAGCGATCGCCTTGATTGGCAGCAAGTGGGGGTTATCGGTCAATCGTTTGGTGGTTACACGGCCCTTGCTCTCGCCGGAGCTAAATTGAATTTCGCACAACTGGAAAGTCAATGCCGTACCCAGCATTATTCTCTCAACTTATCCCTCTTGCTGCAATGCCCGGCACAAATCTTAGCCAATGGAAATTACGATTTACGGGACGATCGCATCATGGCAGCCATCGCCATTAATCCCATTGGTAGCCGTATTTTTGGGGATGCCGGCATCGCTGCGATCCAAGTTCCCACGGCGATCGTCACCGGTAGTGCCGATACGATCGCCCCAGCTTTAGCCGAGCAAATTTTACCCTTTACGGCACTCACCACGGCTAATAAATATCTCATTTTGTTCAAGGGTGGGACTCATTTTTCTACCCTTGGTGTCTCTTCTAACGATGTTGCCCTGCCTCCTCAAGTGATTGGTCCCGATCCTGCGATCGCTCGTCAATACATTGAAGCGCTAAGTTTAGCCTTTTTTGGCGTTTATATTGCCGAGGATTTTCAATATGAATCTTATCTGAGTGCTGACTATACTCGTTACATCCAGCGCGAAGAGATGCCCTTGAGCCTCATCAAATCCTTACAAAGAGAGCAATTCAACTAATTTTTTCATCTTCCAATAAGCATAAATACTGTTACAATATTTTACAAAATATTACCAATTTTCATCTAGAATATTAATTAATATGAACAAGGCGCGCGGATTCCTTCGTGATGCTGACCAAGAAAAATCACTCAAAATCCTTATTAATCAAGGTTTTTAAGGAAGAGCCACATTCGATCGCCGCGATCGCGCCTAACTGAAAACTGCTATAAGATTTGTTGCATTTTTTAAGGCGGTAGAGACAACAAAGCGCGATTGGATTGCATGACCCAAGTCCCCGTATTGCTCGAGGCAAGAAAAGCGCCAATACACCTATTGTTCGCGATTTAAAATAAGGAGAAATTCACCATGATCGGCCCTCTCAAAAATTTGTTCAAAGGACAATCCTACTATTTAGAACTTGACGAATCAAAATCTGTTGCGAATGAAACAGCTACTCCTGCTCCAGTTATCGAGGAAAAGCCTAAACCCGTTGAACCCATTGCTCCCACTCCGACAGTAGAAGTAGAACCCGAACCCGTTAAAGCGGAAACTGTAAAACCCGCGAAGAAGGCAGACACAAAAAAGGCTACAGCTAAAGTTGAAGCGATTCAACCGACTCCAGTATCGAATCCTCTGGAAACTATTAAAGCGATGGTGCAGAAACCCACATCTCAAGCCCAAGCCAAAAGTGAAAAAAGTGAAGCAACTTTTGCACCAGACTATCTCATGTATACAAAAACTCAAGTTAAGCGCCGTCCTGGAGCCTGCATGGATTCATTCCTTAATATGGCGCGTCAAATACGTTAAAACAGGAAAACAAAAGAAGAAAAAAAGAATATCTCTGGCTTGTCTCGACAATAAGGGATATTCTCTTCCTCTTCTTTTTTTCTTATCTACTATTTTTTATTGTCCGACTCTCGAGCGATCGCATTCACAGATCAAAGGTCCAAGCAGATCGCGCATGACGGCAACGGGAACCTCCAGAAATTCGCTAACGCTTTCAATAATATCGCTAACATCAGAAGCAATGCGAAGTGCTTTGCGACCGTCGATATACATCTGATCGAGAGGATAGTTTTTGAAAAAGTCTAACAGACTGATTCGATTATCATCTCGTGCAGACAGGACAATCGCAGAACGCAATGCTTGAATATTGGCACGGTGAGATTTTGTGTGAATTATATCACCGAGTTCAAAGAGAGCGTATTCTCCCGGAAGGGTACTTAAAAGATCGTACAAAAAGAGAAAGTCAACGCTCAATTCCGCCGACATAAGCCGTCTCAAGGTTTCCGGTTCTTGGCCAGAATAGCGCACGAGGACTTTAACATCCCGAGCAATTTCTCCAGTTTCCACAAATGTTTCTAAATTTTCAACGCTAAAATTTTGTTGAATTGGGCCATAGCTAAAGACAATTTCCTCTGCGGCTTCAACGTGCGGAGTGCCAAGGAGAAAACCCGCTCCCGCTCCTAGTAGGCAAATCCCACTAGCTGAGAGCATTTTAACGGTTTTTTGGCGTAAAGATTTTAGTGGCGATCGCAATAACACAGACATGGGTGCAATTTCCTTCTTCGGGTAGGTGCGCTTTAGAGTTAGGGACGCGAAAAGGCGATCGCGTCCGTATTTTATTCTCGTTTTTCCTTATTCACTGGCGTTCGCTTCGATGCGATCGTTTTGGGTATTATAAGTATTGCGAGCATCTTCTCCCAAAAGATCCGCGATCGCGTTGCGACAATGCTTGACGGTTTCTGCGGAAACAAGAGTCGCACCACTTTCAGAATTGATAACATTGCCTTCTGGATCGACTGCAACATTATCGCAATCGCAAATCAAGGGTTCGAGTAAGTTTCTGGCAACATTTAAAGCGGGTTCAATCTGAACGAGGAATTGACTAACCTGATTGTAAACGGTTTCCATGCCGCTTAAATCAAGATTTAGCGTTTCTACAGGATAGCGTTGCACCAGTTCTAAAAGAGAAATCCGACTATCTTGGGCAAGGGATTCATCGATCGCGCTTTTCAGTGACACGAGATCGTCTCCCACTTGACCCGTGTTAATCGCTTTATCAATTTGCAAGAGAACGAATTCGCCGATGGAACTGCCCAAAACATCCTCAATAAAAGTTGGGCTGAGACGAATTTCTAGGGTTAAGAAATCTTGTAAAATATCGGGCAAATCTTCACCAATCTCTTGCAGGAAGGTGTTAACTTCAGAAGGAAGTTCGCCAGTCCGAGCAAAGTTGACTAAAAAACCCGTGGGAACTGTAATCTGGGTTTCTTGATATTTAATATTGATGATTTCTGTGGCTGAGGCTGGATTTGCCAAACAGATGAGACTTGCACCGATTCCTAGGGCGCAACCTTGTCCGATCGCGTTAACTTTTGTTAAACATTGACGCAATTGCATCCCAACTTTGCGGATTTGAAAAGTAGACGACATGACCGACACTCCAGAATTGAGAAAGAATAATGATTTTTCCAAAAAGGATAACAGGCCGCTTGCGTGTTTAGTATATGGCAAATTGCGGCAATCCCTCGGTTTTTTGCGGGTTTTCCCAAATTTCTCATTTTTTCTTAAAAATTTCCGCGCCTTGGGATGAGTATTTTTACCAAGAGGGTCTCGTTGCGATCGCTGGCGGGAGAATCGTTTTTTTGTCTTTTTGAGAGTCAACGCATCGCACTCAAGCAATCTCTAAAAACTGATAAATTGTCTCCATATACGTTTCCGGATCTTCCAACATCGGGAAATGTCCTGTTTGCGGAACTTCAATATACTTAATCTTAGAATTCAAAGCCGCCGCACTTTTCCCCAAATTCGGTGGGATAATTTGGTCTTTTTCTCCCATAATTAACAAAGTTGGCATCTGCAAACTAGCAAAGGCTGTTGGCATTTCTGTTGCTGCTTTTTTACTCACCGCCGTTTTAATTGTTTCTGTCGCCGTTTGGGAATCTGCCCGTAAATAATCTTCTAAAAACATGCGATTCATGCGATCGCTCAAAGTCCGATGTACGAATCTCATCATAAATAAACGCCCGGCAAAAGGGACTCGTAGAAACCACCGATATCTCAGTTTCACAACAACAGATCCAGCAGCATGAAATGCACCAAATGTCAACTTATTGTAAACAAAAATACCGCTACAAGTTAAAATCAATTTGTCAATTTTTTCGCCGTAGCGACAGGCAAATAATGTCGCGATCGAAGCCCCAAAAGAATGAGCGATAAGGGTAAATTTCTTAATTTCAAACTGAGCCAATAAAATTGCTAAATCTTCTACATATTCTTCTAGTTCATAACTCAGAGAAGGCGATCGCTCTGAGGGATAAGAACGACCAAATCCGCGAAAATCATAAAGTAAGCAATCAAAATATTCTGAAAGGATCTGCGCCACATCCTCCCAGTATCTCGCCGAACCGCCCCAACCGTGCATAAAAACAAGGATGGGTTTCGAGGAACTTTCACGTTCTCGACGCACCCACTGATAATAATGTTCGACTCCTCGAATCGCGATTTTTTTTTCTACAGACTGCATCCTCTTCTATGCCGATTCTGGTTTTAAGAGCGTTGAAGGGTGAACCAAAAGCTCTGCTGTCGAGCGTTTTTCGACCATCTCTTTAGTAATCGCACAACGACGCAAATCCTTGCGGGAAGGTAACTCGTACATCACCTCCAACATTAACTCTTCAACAATACCTCGCAGCGCCCTCGCTCCAGTTTTGCGACGATAAGCCTCTTGCGCGATCGCCCGCACGGCATCGGGACGAAACTCTAACTGTACGTTGTCCATCCACAAGAGTTTTTGATATTGTTTGACCAAGGCATTACGCGGCTGAGTGAGAATTTCCACCAAGGCTTCCTCGTCCAAAGGATGCAGTACTGCCGAAACGGGAATTCGGCCGATAAACTCGGGAATTAAGCCAAACTTGACTAAATCCTCGGGTTCTAAGGTTTGCAGAACATCTGCCATGCGCTGTTCTTTTGAAGGCGTAGGTTCTCCTGGTTGAACGAATCCCATTGATTTTTTCCCGGTGCGGCGTTCGATGACCTTTTCTAACCCGACAAATGCCCCACCGCAAATAAAGAGAATATTGCTGGTATCGATTTGAATGCAGTCCTGATAAGGGTGTTTGCGTCCGCCTTGGGGAGGCACATTAGCAACGGTGCCTTCCAACATCTTCAAGAGAGCTTGTTGGACACCTTCTCCGGACACATCGCGAGTAATTGAAGGATTCTCGCTCTTGCGAGCAATCTTATCGATTTCGTCGATATAAATAATCCCTCGTTGTGCTTCTTCTACATCCAGATCCGCGACTTGCAGCAAGCGCAGGAGGATATTTTCTACATCTTCTCCCACATATCCTGCTTCTGTTAGGGTTGTCGCATCAGCAACAGCGAAGGGAACGTCTAAAATTTTGGCGAGGGTTTGAGCAAGGAGCGTTTTTCCCGAACCCGTGGGACCGATGAGGAGAATATTCGATTTTTGCAGTTCGATCGTATCTTCGATCGCCTCTTTGCCAGCATTATTCGCTTTTGACTGAACGAAACTGAGACGCTTGTAATGGTTGTAAACGGCAACAGAAAGCACTTTTTTGGCTTCATCTTGACCGATCACGTGTTCGTCTAGATATTTCTTGATTTCCGTGGGTTTGGGAATTTGATTGAAACTAATTCGCTCTGCGGGAGTCCGGCGTTGTTTTTGGGGATGTTCTTCCGGGTGGGAAACCGGTTGAGGTGCCGGACTTGATGAATCGATTAACTCCTCATCTAAAATTTCGTTACAGAGTTCGACGCATTCATCGCAAATGTACACCCCCGGCCCTGCGATTAGCTTTCGGACTTGTTCTTGGGATTTACCGCAGAAAGAGCATTTTAAATGTGAGTCATATTTAGGCATATTGACCTCGTAGGTTATTAAGTTAGGGCAGTAGCAGGAATTTCAATCTGGGGCAAGTGGGGTTGGCTGATGACGCGATCGATCAACCCGTAGTCTCGGGCTTCCCGGGCGGACATAAAGAAATCCCGCTCGGTATCTTCTGCAATTTTGTCTAGAGGCTGACCGGTGTGGCTGGCTAGGAGTTGGTTCAGTTGTTCTTTAACGTAAAGAATTTCTTTAGCTTGAATTTCAATATCGATCGCTTGGCCTTGAGCGCCTCCTAGAGGTTGGTGAATCATGATCCGCGAACTGGGTAAAGCCATGCGTTTTCCTTGTTTTCCCCCCGATAGGAGAAAAGCCCCCATACTCGCAGCCAAGCCGTAACAAATGGTCGCGACATCGGGACGAATTTGCTGCATGGTGTCATAAATCGCCATGCCTGCGTAAACCGAACCTCCTGGAGAATTGATATAAAGTTGAATATCTTTTTCCGGGTCTTCTGCGTCCAAAAAGAGCAGTTGGGCGACAACAGAATCGGCAATGGTATCATCTACAGGACTGCCCAAGAACACGATGCGCTCTCGGAGAAGTCTGGAGTAAATATCAAAGGCACGTTCTCCCATTCCTGATTGTTCGATGACCATAGGAACGACTGCTTGGGGAAAGCGAGTTGAATCGCCGGTCCCATTATGAGTCGCCGAGTCACTCATGGAGGAATAGGGATGAGAGTTTGAATTGTGGAGGGAAAGATCTGGCGATCGCGATTCAATCATGCGTCTGTCGCTATAGTATTGAGTTTAAGAAGGGAATATAGAGTTTTCTGCTTGTCTTCTTGTGACTATTATGCCGCAAGTCTTTCAAGTCTGTCCCGCGATCGCGGAAAAGTTATGAATTTGTTGCTGGTGATTGGTGATTAGTAATTAGTGATTTACCGTTTCCGAATATAGCCACAGAGTGGGTGAAAAGGGCGAAGAGAGAAAGGTTGTCACTGTTTTTAAGAAAATCCCAGACAGATTTTCAGGTTCTGTCCGGGACTTTTGTTTATTCGCTTTCGTCGGTAACTTCTTCCGCTTCAACTTCGATAACGGATTCTGCGACGGATTCCTCATTGGCCTCAGCATTTTCTTCTGAGTCTTCCTCTACTGCTTCCTTGGGTTCGAGAGTCCCTTCAGGAACGAGTTCGACGGAAACATTTTCCCGCAACCAGTCGAGGGCAAGTTCTTGACGCAGATCGTCGGTGATAAATTGGCGCACGCGATCCATATCCAGCTTGCGATCGCTGAGTTGTTCGACCAGTTCGGCGACTCGTTTTTCCAGTTCCTCTTTGTCAACTTCTAGATCTTTTTGTTGGGCAACTTCCTTGAGGGATAAGGATGCTTTAAGATTTTCCATCGCCTCGGGTCGGGCCGCTTCCTTGAGTTGAGGAACGCGATCGGCAGTGAGAAACTGGTTGACATCCAATCCATAGCGTTCCATCTCTCTGAGACTTTGTTGCAGGAGGCTTTCTACTTCCTGTTCGATCAGGGTTTCAGGCAGATCGGCTTCCACAATCGACCCTAATGCCTTAGTAATAGCGGCCTCAATATTGTCTTTAGTTTGGTTTTCGGCTTTTTCTTGGTATTGAGATTCTAAATGTTTCCTCAATTCGTCTAAGGTCTCGAAATCGCTAATTTCTTCGGCGAGTTCGTCGTCGAGTTCTGGCAGTTCTTTTTCTTTAATTTCATGTAAAGTGACATTGAAAACTGCCTCTTGGTCGGCTAAATCTTCTCGAGCGTAGTCTGCGGGGAATTTCACCGGAATATCTTGGGTTTCGCCAATCTTCATCCCCTCAATACCCGCAATTAAATCCTCGATAAATTTTCCCGACTCTAGCTCGATTTGAAACCCTTTGGCTTCGGCTCCAGAGATGGCTTCTTCTTCTCCTTCCTCATTCGCCTTTAAGCGTCCGGCATAATCGACAACGACGGTATCTCCGTTTTGTGCCGGGCGATCTTCAATTGGGACGAGGGTGGCTAAGCGCGATCGCTGTCGGTCTAAAAATTCATCGACTTGACCGGGATCGTATTTAACTTCTTCGGCTTTGACCTCCAAAGCGCTATAATCCCCCAGCTTGACTTCAGGCGGCACATCCATTGAAGCTGAGAAAACAAGGGCATCCCCGGGTTTGTAGCCGCCGACGAGTTCTTCAAAAGTCGGATCGAGCTTGTAGTTGCCTAAAACTTCGATGGATTCTTGATCGATCGCGCTTTGGACACTCTCTTGGACAATTTTTTCTAGGGCTTCGGCTTTGATATTTTTCGATCCCAGACGCTGAACCAAAATTTGGCGCGGTACCTTGCCCTGACGAAATCCCGGAATTTTCACCCGACGCGAGAGGTCGCGAACGACTTGTTCGTAAGCCTGCTTCGACGTTTCGGGAGGAACTTCAATTTCGAGGGCAATTTGACTGGCGGGACGTTTTGACTTCGCAATAATTTTCATCGAGCGCTCGCTTGCTGACAAGTTATCTATCTTAGTTGCTTTCTGGGGCTAACCTATACGATAATAATATATTTGGGTTTCGATCTCGATCCAATCTTCGAGATTTGTTGGAAAAGATCGTGAAAGAGGGAGTAAGATCGGAACGATCGACCCAAGAGGGCGGCCGAAAAAGTGCCGTCACAAAAAAGTATCAAGGAAATATCGAGGAAATAATGACTTGCAAGAGGGTTTTCAGGAGATCGCACCAGATATTCTCAGCAAAAACTAATTTGGTGCTACAATAAGGAGCAAAATAAACTCAGAACCTCTTATATACTGAAAAATACCGAAAATTTATTAATCTTTATCAAAAAATTCAGTTTATAAAAAATGCTAAATCATTAAATTTAGAAGAGTTCATTGTGAGAATCGAATTAATTTAAAAATATGGAGGCATAGATAAATTGTCCGAACAAAAAATTCGTATCGCCATTTTAGGGGCAACCGGAGCCGTAGGAACGGAATTAATTGCACTTTTAGAAGAGCGAAATTTTCCAGTTTCATCCCTTAAATTATTGGCATCGCCGCGATCGGCAGGTCAACAAATTTCCTTTCGAGGCAACAGTTTAACCGTCGAAGCCGTTGAAGAAGACTCTTTTCAAGACATAGACTTAGTTTTGGCTTCCGCCGGAGGTTCGACTTCTAAAAAATGGGCGGCTACTGCCGTGAGAGCAGGAGCCGTTATGATTGATAATTCCAGTGCCTTTCGCATGGATTCTGATGTTCCCCTTGTCGTTCCGGAAATCAATCCAGAAGCAGCAAGCCAACATAAAGGAATTATTGCCAATCCCAACTGTACGACCATCCTCATGGGTATGGCCGTTTATCCCTTGCACCAGATTCAACCCATCGATCGCATTATCGTTGCGACTTATCAATCAGCAAGCGGTGCGGGCGCTCGGGCAATGGAAGAAGTTAAAATTCAATCTCGGGATATTTTGGCGGGGAAAGAACCCAAGGCTGAAATTTTGCCTTATCCTCTTGCTTTCAATCTCTTTCCTCATAATTCTCCTTTAGACGAACAAGGATATTGTCAAGAGGAAATCAAAATGGTGAATGAAACCCGCAAAATTTTCAATGCTCCCCAATTAAGGATCAGTGCAACTTGCATTCGCGTTCCCGTTCTCCGTGCCCATTCAGAAGCCATTAATTTAGAATTTAAATCCCCTTTTGACCGACAAAAAGCCAAAGATATTTTATCTGCGACACCGGGAGTCCGTTTAGTGGAAGATTGGCAAAAAAATTATTTTCCCATGCCAATTGAAGCATCAGGTCAAGATGATGTTTTAGTCGGACGCATTCGCCAAGATATTTCTCACCCAAATTGTTTAGAATTATGGTTGAGTGGCGATCAAATTCGCAAAGGAGCCGCCTTGAATGCCGTGCAAATTGCTGAGTTATTGGTTGAGAAAAATTGTTTAAAGCCTAAAAAAATAGCAGTTCCAGTATAAGCAAACAACCAACAAGCAGTGCGACCCCGGTGAATCGCATTCACCAAGCGGTCGAGGGACGGCGAGGTTTCCTCGCCATGTCCAATCGACCAAGAGGGAACGCGCACCAAGACACAAATAAACAAATTGGAGTGATAATGTGGTAGAAACAGGCTTTGGTCGAGTGATTACGGCAATGATTACGCCATTTAAAGCCGATGGCAGCGTCAATTATGAAACCGCGAAAAAACTCGCATCTTATTTAGTGGAAAATGGTTCCGACACGATTTTATTGTGCGGGACGACGGGAGAATCTCCCACCTTAACTCGAGAGGAAGAATATCAGCTTTTTCAAGAAGTCAAGGACGCGATCGGCGATCGCGGCAAGGTCTTAGCTGGCACGGGTTCAAATTCGACGATTGAAGCGATCGCGGCAACTCGAGAGGCAGCAAAATTTGGGATTGATGGCACATTGCAAGTCGTTCCCTACTACAATAAACCTCCCCAAGATGGTTTGTACGAACACTTTAAAGCGATCGCCGAAGCTTGTCCCGATCTGCCGATCGTGCTTTATAATATTCCCAGTCGTACCGGACGGAATTTAGAACCGGAAACAACGATCGAGTTGGCAAAAATTGATAACATTATCGGGATTAAAGAAGCCAGTGGCAATCTCGATACAGCCAGTCAAATCCGCGCCTCAACTTCTGCTAATTTTGCGATTTATTCTGGAGATGATTCCTTAACGCTTCCCCTATTAGCCGTTGGTGCCAATGGTGTTGTCAGCGTTGCCAGTCATCTTGTCGGCAATGCCTTACAAGATGCGATCGCAGCCTGCAAAAATGGCGAACTCCAAGTTGCCACAGCCATACATCTAAAATTATTTCCTCTTTTCAAAGCCTTGTTTTACACCACAAATCCCATTCCCATTAAAACTGCATTGAAATTACAAGGTTGGGATGTGGGTGGAGTGCGTCTGCCTCTTTGCAAGATTCCTGCTGAATTAGAAGCAAAATTGAAAGCGGTGTTAGAAGAATTAGGGCTTGTATAAAACGAATAACAAACAAACAACAACCAAACAACACATGACTAATAACCAATCGAAACTCAAAATTATTCCTCTAGGAGGATTGCACGAAATTGGCAAAAACACCTGCATTTTTGAATACGAAGATGAAATGATTCTGTTAGATGCAGGATTGGGATTTCCGACGGATGGAATGCACGGCATTAATATTATTTTGCCGGATATGACCTATGTGCAGGAAAATCGCCAGAAAATTAAAGGCATGATCGTCACCCACGGTCACGAAGATCATATTGGTGGTATTGCCTATCATCTCAAACAATTCGATATTCCCGATATTTACGGGCCGCGTTTGGCCATGACCTTACTGCGAGATAAATTGAGCGAAGCAGGAGTTAGCGATCGCACCACTTTACACAAAGTTTTGCCTCGGGATATCGTCAGGATCGGCAAACATTTCTTGGTTGAATATATTCGCAATACCCACTCCATGGCCGATAGTTTTTGCGTTGCCATTCATACCCCTTTAGGAGTCATTATTCACACGGGAGATTTTAAAATCGACTTTACCCCCGTAGATGGCGAACACTTCGACCTACAAAAATTAGCAGAACATGGAGAAAAAGGCGTACTCTGTCTTCTCAGCGATTCCACCAACGCCGAAACCCCCGGACATACTCCCTCCGAACGAGCCGTTTATCCTCACTTGGATCGCGTTTTTGCCCAAGCTCCAGCACGCTTATTTGTAACGACGTTTGCTTCTTCAGTCCATCGGGTCAATATTATTTTAGAACTGGCACAAAAACACGATCGCAAAGTGATTGTCGTCGGGCGATCGATGTTGAATGTCATCGCCCATGCGCGAGAACTTGGTTATATTAAATGTCCCGATAACTTATTTGTGCCATTAAGATCGCAGCACAGTTTGCCCGATGATAAGGTACTGATTCTGACAACAGGATCTCAAGGAGAAACTCTTGCTGCTTTAACCCGCATTTCCCACGATTCTCACCACCATATTCGCATTAAAGAAGGAGATACCGTCGTTTTCTCCGCCAATCCCATTCCGGGTAATACCCTAGGAGTCGTCGCAACCATCGATCGCTTGATGATGCGCGGCGCAAAAGTTATTTACGGTCGCCAGCATGGGATTCACGTCTCTGGTCACGGTTCCCAAGAAGACCACAAGCTCATGTTGGCCTTGACTAAACCTAAATTTTTCGTTCCCGTCCACGGTCAGCACCGGATGTTAGTCAAACATGCCCAATTAGCTCATAATATGGGGATTCCGGTGGAAAATACCATCATTATCGATAACGGTGATATTGTCGAACTCACGCAAGATAGCATTGGTATTGCTGGGCAAGTGCCTTCAGGAATTAAATTGGTAGACGGTTCGGGTATTGTTCACGATGAAGTGATGAAAGAACGCCAGCAACTGGCCGAAGATGGGGTCGTTACTGTGGCGGCGGCCCTTGATTTCGACCTGAAACTTATTGCTGCGCCAGAAGTTCACCTGCGTGGAGTGGCACGAACCATCGAGCGATCGCTTCTCCAGCAACTCGTCCTGCGTAATGTTGAACGCACCCTGAGCGAACGCGGCCAAGAATTTGTGCGAAAATCCGACGGTGAAAAACCCGAAATTGATTGGGTGGGTTTGAAAACAGAACTTGAAAGTTATTTGGAACGGTTGGCGCGACGAGAACTGCGATGTCGTCCTTTAGTGGTGTTCTTGTTACAAACCCCCGAACCCATTGTTCCCCTTGACATTCAATCAATCTCCTCTCCCAAATCACCAATCCTCAAAAAGGCCACAGAAAAAATTCCTCCCCCAAAAGAAAAAATAGAATCAAAGATTCCCGTGCCAGAAGAAAAAACCACAGAAGAAAACAAAACGGCTCCAACCCGAACGATTTCCCGACGACGGCGGCGCTCGGCGGCTTCTGTTGCTTCTTAGTTTTTTGTGAGTCTGTTTGAGATGTAGGGGTAAGCCGAAGGTTTTATCCCTACAATGTTGTTTGAGAATAACAAACAACCAATAACCAATCATCAAGAACCAAATTAGTGAGTACGAATTCCTTTGGCCGAACGATTGAAATGCAGGAGGTTGGGATCGCGATCGCGGCACTCGATCTCAACCCTCAGATGCTTAACTTGGACTTTCTCAAATTTAGCGGCATTATTGCTACCGATTGGGAATTAGTGAGGCAACCGATTCTTAATGCGTCAATGGCACAATTGTCCTTTAGTAACGGGGTGAATATACTGGCGCAGCCTCGCAATATTACTTTTTTAGAAGCGATCGGCGATCGCAAACCGGGAGAATTGCAAGCACCGCAAGCCGCTTGTCGTTATGTAGAAAAACTACCTCATGCGGACTATCAAGGAGTCAATATCAATCCGAAAATTCTCATCGGGTTTCTGGAAACCCAAGACCAAGACAGTGCAAGGCAATTTATTGTCGATCGCTTGCTTGCCCCCGGAGGATGGCAAAATATGGGACAAACTCCTGTAAAAGCCTCTGTAAATTTAAGCTATCAACTCAAACGCTGTCCTCTGAGCATTGCCATTACTGAAGTTAAATTACAGCAGCCGGAAGGAGAAGCAATTTCCGCTTTATTGTTTTCGGGAGGATTTAACTATACGATCGCGCCTAAATATCAAGATAAAAAAGCCCTTTATTTAAAAAAGCGCATGGAAACTTGGCCAACGGATTTGGAAATGTTTAAAGAAATCGTGCATAAAAAGTTTGTTGGACAGAATCAGAGTATTTTTCCTAACTCATTTTTATAGCTTAATTTTTATCATTCATCAGAATCGTGATGTTGGGCAAAGGCGCGATCGCTTTTGCGATCGGAATTGGTCAACGCAGACAAAGCCATGTAAAATCGATCGCGGCTCATGTCGAATCTGGGAAAATGTCGGAATCAATCGAGGGTTATTCTTCTCGCAATCTTTTATTGCAACAAGTCAGGGTATTAGACCCCATCTCTAATTGCGATCGCGTTGCCGATGTTTGGTTAAAAAATGGGAAAATTGCAGCAATAGAAGCACGGATCGCCGATATTCCTGCTGAAACAACGGTCAAAAATAGCGAAAATTTAATTCTCGGCCCCGGTTTGACGGATCTCTATAGTGCCAATAACGATCCCGGGCATGAAGAACGAGAAACGCTGACTTCTCTTTCTCAGGCCGCCCTTGCCGGTGGTTTTACTCAGTTAAATCTCCTTCCCAATACCGTCCCACCTCTCGACAATCCTGCCGGACTCACTTTATTACAGCGAAAAATTCCCGAAAATTCCCCTCGCTTACAATTCTGGGGAGCGCTGAGTGAAAATCTAGCAGGGAAAAAGATGGCAGAGTTGGCAGAATTGGCCAATGCAGGAGTTATCGGATTTACGGATGGGAAAGCGATCGCGAATTGGGGGGTTTTGCGTCGTTTGCTGGAGTATGCTCGGCCTTTAGGAAAACCGATCGCGATCGTGCCGACGAGCTTGCAATTGCGCGATAATGGAGCGATACGAGAGGGTACGTTTTCAATCCGCTCGGGGTTGCCGGGAGATCCTTCTTTTTCAGAAACGGCAGCATTAGCAGCACTATTAGAAATAGTAGCAGTTGTGAGGACTCCCGTACATATTATGCGCGTTTCCACGGCGCGAGGGGTGGAGTTAATTGCTGAGGCAAAACGGCGAGGACTACCCGTTACAGCGAGTACGACTTGGCTGCATTTACTATTAGATACGGAAGCAGTGGAGAGTTACGATCCCAGTTTGCGCCTCGATCCGCCATTGGGAAACCCGAGGGATCGCGTTGCTTTGGCCGATGGGGTTAAAAGTGGGGCGATCGATGCGATCGCGATCGATCATTCTCCTTACACTTACGAAGAGAAAACCGTCTCGTTTGCAGAAGCACCGCCCGGAGCGATCGGGTTAGAGTTTGCGTTACCTTTACTCTGGGAAAAGTTGGTGATTCAGGGAGATTGGACGGGGTTGCAACTATATACCGCACTAACGGCGGCTCCACGCATTTGTTTGGGTCAAAAACCGTTAGTTTGTGCGGTAGGAGAAGTGGCAGAGTTGGCATTATTCGATCCGCAAAAAACATGGATTGCCAATCGAGAAACCCTATTTTCTCGGAGTGCAAATACTTCTTGGTGGGGTCAGGAAATTAAGGGAAAAGTTTTATCGGTTTGGCAAGAAGTGGCTATAGAGTTGTCACCCTGAAACGGGAGAGGAAATTTAAGATCGATGATGAGTAGAGACAAGGTATGCCTTGTCTCTACTGGCGATCGCTTTCTGTCTCCAAGGGCAAAATCTAACCCGATGGGTATTTTTGCGTTTCCAATATCATCCTCTTGACAACCATGCAAATAATTGTTACATTAGTTTACATAAGGATTTACAAAACTATACAAGCAGTTACAAGGAGAATTCACATGACTATCTTATTTGCCTTCTTAATGATTGGTTGGGTTGCAGCAGCCACTTTAGGGACTCAGGCATATTTCCGAGGCGAACAAAGTAAGCCCATCCACGAACGAAACTGGAATTCTGAGGGGTTTGAAGTTGCCGCAAAAACAGTAACGGGTCGCGAAACGGACTACAGCGATCGCATTCCCGCTTATGGTTTAGATGCTTACGGCAGCAACGCGATCGCCAATTCCTAATCTTTAAAATCTCGATCGTCAATTTCTTTCAATCTCGAATGATCGTAAGGGTGCAAATTTGCACCCTTTTTTATTCGCTCTCTAGCTTGCAGCTAGGAGATATTGTAAAGAAATCTTGAAATGAGTTGACAAATTGCGTTAAAGTAAATCGATAATTTCAACTTTTCTATTCCTTTTGTCTTCAGCATCTCTCCTCGTTTGGCACGGAAGCCGCGATCGCCGTCCCCCTCTTGCCATTGCGCGGTTAACCGCCCTCGTCTCTCGAGAATTAGCGGCGATCGCCCCGAGTTCTGTCACGGGAAATACCCTCGTTTTACCCCGTCCGCCCTTAGTCGGAAGTGCCGCCCTCGAACTCGCCCCCGTTCCCTTGCGAGACAACATTCTCCGCTTTGCCAGACAAGCAAAATCCCAAGGGTGTCAGCGCGTGCAGATTTGCCCCTTATTCTTGTTAAATGGGATTCATGTCAGCGAAGATATCCCCACCGAAGTTGCCGCCGCGCGATCGCAACTGGGAGGAGAAATTGAATTAAAGCTCTTACCTCATTTAGGATCTCGCCTTGAAATGGTCAAGTTACTTGCGGCCGCTTTCTCCCAAATTCCGACTCAAAATCGCATTTTATTAGCTCATGGCAGTCGGCGCGAGTTCGCCAATCAGAAAATTGCAGAAATTGCGGTACAATTAAACGCCCTACCCGCTTATTGGCACGTCCAGCCCGATTTAGAAACACAAATTTCTCGTTTCGTTACTAGCGAACAGAAAGATATTGCCATTCAGCCCTACTTTTTATTCACTGGGGGAATTACCGACGCGATCGCACGAGAGATTCAGCAATTGCAATCTAAATTTACCGACGCAAATTTATGGTTGGGACAACCCTTCGGTGTAACCCCAGAACTGGCGAGATTAATTAAAAATTGGATTGATTCATGCAGCTAGCGCAAAAAACAACCTGTTTGGGCAAAGTATATCTCGTGGGGGCAGGACCGGGAGATCCCGGTTTAATGACTTTGAAAGGAAAAGGCATCCTCGAATGTGCGGATGTGGTGGTTTACGATGCCCTCGTCAGTCCGGCAATATTACAAATGATTAACCCCCAAGCCGAAAAAATTGACGCAGGCAAACGCAAGGGGAGACATTCCAAATTGCAACAAGAAACGACGCAAATTTTAATCAACAAGGCGCGAAATAACGCGATCGTCGTGCGTTTGAAAGGCGGAGATCCTTTTGTCTTTGGACGAGGGGGGGAAGAAATGGAAGATATTATCGCCGCCGGAGTTCCCGTAGAAGTCGTTCCGGGCATTACCTCTGGAATTGCCGCCCCCGCTTATGCAGGCATTCCCGTCACCCATCGCAATTATAGTTCCTCTGTTACCTTTGTTACGGGTCACGAAGCTGCGGGGAAATATCGTCCGCAAATTGATTGGGAGGCGATCGCCAAAGGGTCGGAAACGATTGTTATTTACATGGGCATTCACAACCTCTCCAACATTACCGCCCAACTACAAGCTGGCGGTTTGGATGCGGAAACCCCGATCGCCCTGATTCGCTGGGGAACTCGTCCGGAACAAGAAGAACTCATCGGTACCCTCGCGACAATCGTGGAACGGGTTGCCCATACTGGTTTTACCGCCCCTGCGATCGCGATCGTCGGCAAGATTATCAATTTTCGCGAACAGCTTGGAAAATGCGGACAAGAGTCAACAATTTCCTAGATTTTCCCGGTACTGGCGATCGATAATCGCTTCTCAATTACCGATTGATGGCATCATATTATCTATGAGAATCCCTTAACCCTTCGTTATATTGGCTTCATTGAGCCAGTCATCCCGATCGATCGTCCGAGATGAGAAGCCAAAAACGCAAGACTTGAGGTGGTGTCGTTTCCATAACAAAAAAATGGAACAAAAATCCATTGGAGGAGAAGAATGCGTTTTTTAAAATTTGCCGCGATCGCTTTAGCGGTGCTATTGTTCGGTTTACAAATGACCGTCGATAGCGCTCGGGCGGTTAATATAGATGAGAGCTACCGAACCGTCAAATTAAATTCAGAAGGCGAGACGGTTGTTGTAACCAACAAACAATTAGATAACGGGAAAAAGCTATTTAACGATACCTGTTCCCAATGTCACATGGCGGGAAGAACCAAAACGAACCCCAATATCACTTTAAAATTAGATGATTTGGCTGGCGCTTTCCCTCCCCGAGATAGCATCGCGGGCATTGTAGATTTCGTCAACGATCCCAAAACTTACGATGGAGAAATATCCATTGATGTTTTGCATTACAGCACGAGTCGTCTCGATCTCTGGCCGGAAATGAGAAAATACGACCAAGACGATCTCTATGATGTGGCGGGTTATATTCTCGTTCAACCTGCTTTACAGGGTGAAATGTGGGGTGGCGGTAAAACCGTTAACTAATTCTCTTTGAGAAAGGCTTGAGATGGCGAATTGGACGCTCTCACTCCTATCCCCAATTATCAAGCGATCGGGATGTGGCGATGCCATGTCCCTTTAATTTTTTCAGGGAAGAGGCCACAGAGGAAGAGGAATTCCCAATCACTAACCACCAACAACCCACCACTAAAATGCAAATTCGAGTCGATCTCCCTCAAAATGCTTACGATATTGCGATCGCGCCCAATAGTTTAGAGTCTATTGGCGAACAACTCCAACCTTTAAATCTCGGTCAAAAAGTTCTCCTCATCTCTAACCCGGCAATTTTTAAACATTACGGGGAGAGGGTGCAAAAATCTTTAGAACGTGCGGGTTTTGCTGTTGCAACTCATCTCATTCCTCCAGGAGAACGCTATAAAACTCTCAAGTCTATTCAAAAAGTCTACGATACGGCCTTACACAATCGCCTCGAACGATCTTCGACGTTTATCGCGTTGGGTGGGGGAGTAATTGGCGATATGACGGGGTTTGCAGCTTCGAGTTGGTTGCGGGGGGTGAATTTTGTGCAGATCCCGACTTCTCTCTTGGCGATGGTGGACGCGGCGATCGGCGGGAAAACGGGGGTTAATCATCCTCAAGGGAAGAATTTAATCGGGGCTTTTTATCAACCTAAACTCGTTGCGATCGATCCCTTGGTTTTAAAAACCCTGCATCCTCGGGAATTTCGCGCGGGAATGGCGGAAGTGATTAAATATGGGGTGATTTGGGATGCGGATCTCTTTGACCGTCTAGAAGCAGCGAAACGTCTCGATAGTTACCATTTTATTGATAAAGAATTATTACAAATTATCTTGCAACGTTCCTGCCAAGCAAAAGCTGAGGTAGTCAGTAAGGATGAGAAAGAAGCGGGTTTGCGTGCCATTCTCAACTATGGGCATACGATTGGTCATGCAGTAGAAAGTTTGACGGGATATCGCCGTATTAATCATGGGGAAGCGGTGGGAATTGGCATGGTGGCGGCGGGGGAAATTGCCCTAAAGTTGGGAATGTGGAGCGATCGCGCCGCCGAGCGCCAAAATGCTTTAATTGAGAAAACGAGACTCCCGACAAAAATTCCTGCGGATATTGAAGTCGAGGCAATTTTAGAAACTTTGAAAAGCGATAAAAAAGTTAAAGATGGGAAAGTTCGTTTTATTCTGCCCGATCGCATGGGTTCCGTGAGCATCAGCGATCGCGTTGGGGAAGAGGAGATAAGGAGTGCGATCGCGAATTGCCAGTCAAAATAATGTTTGATTAGCAAAATCATCTCAAATTAGAGGAGTTGCGATCGCACTTTACACGATGGATAGCCGATCGCTGAATCAGTAAATATTGATAGAGGAACTCGGGTAACTAGAAATCCGTCAGATCGTCAGAAGCCAGAACGGTCAGGAAAGCAGAATTTTTAGGTTTCCTTCTTTGCCGATCGCCTCTTCTTTGTTTCCCGTTTACCTTGTCAATATTTTGAAAATTTTCATGCTGAAACGATTATTAAAACCATCCCGATCGCTTTCTCTTATTCTCTCTTCCACTGTTGCGATCGCTGCCATCGGCTGGGCATCCCTCGCATTAGCCGGAGATCCCTTCCAACGTCTCCCCGAGAAACCCATTGGTGATGCGACAGAAGACGTATTTGAAGCCATGTTTAAAGAAGGGGATTATCGCGAAGCCGAACGCTTGATTAGTCAAGCCTTGCGCGAAGATGACGACGAACCCCTCGCCCATGCCCTCCAAGCAGCCCTTGCCTACAATAAAGGAGATTGGGAAACGCTGAAAACTTACGGAGAAAAAACCAAGGAAGCCGCAGAACGATTAATGTCCCGCGATCCCGTGCGCGGGAATCTCTATAAAGGTGTGGGTTTGATGCTAGAAGGCGCTTACGATGTTTTAAGAAATAAGAACTATCTCGGGGCAGTTCCCAAGCTACAAGGAATTTTCCAAGCCTTCGACGCGGCTAAAGCTGCCGATCCCGACGATCCAGAGTTGAATTTGGCAAAAGGCTATATGGAGTTACTCCTCGCAGTGAATTTGCCCTTTTCCAGTCCCGATACGGCCATTGAAAATTTCCAACGCACCGCTAAACCTTCCTATTTAGTCGATCGCGGCTTAGCCTTAGCTTATCGAGATTTAGGGCGCTTTCAAGAGGCACTCGATCGCGTCGAACGGGCGCGATCGCAAACCGCAGATAATCCCGAAATTATTTACCTCAAAGCACAAATTCTCCATGAATTGGGCAAAAAAGACAATCAAACTAAGGTTGTTCGAGAAGCTGTGGAACTATTTAACGATGCTTTAAAAGAGATCGACCAATTTCCTAACCCAGAAGCCAATCAACCGCAAATCGAACGAGAAAAGCGAATTGCTGAGGAGTGGCTGCAAGAGAACGGTTAAGCGATCGCAGCAAAACTGATTTTATAAGAATCCCGATCGCGCCAGATGCGATCGGGATTTTTAACTTAAGTTAACGTCTTCCCCACAGGAGATAAAACTCTGAGACCTTATAATTAGAAGCGATCGCATTGGAGGTCGAAAAATCTTGAAATTCGGCATTGATATGGGACACAATGCCCCTCCAGATACGGGGGCCGTGGGAATTCGACGAGAAGATGACCTGACCAAAGCTGTTGGCATGCAGGTCATGGCCAAATTACAAAATTTAGGGTATAGCGTTATCGACTGTACGCCGCGTTGGGCTTCCAGCGTTCTCGACTCTCTCAGAAAGCGCGTACAAACTGCCAATTCCAATGGAGTCGATATTTTTGTCTCCATTCACTTTAATGCTTTTAACGGACGGGCAAGCGGGTCGGAAATCTTTGCCACCAGTTCGGCTGGACGAAAAATTGCAGCCCCCATTCTCAACAATATCGTTGCCTTGGGATATTATAATCGCGGCGTTAAAAATGGCTCTCATTTATATGTCGTGAAAAATACAATAATGCCAGCCATCTTAATCGAAGGCTGTTTTATTGACTCGCGGCGGGATATGGATTTATATAACACGGAGAAGATGGTCAATGCGATCGTCAAAGGATTGACGGGGGTGAGTCCAGCGAACGATCCTCCTGACGATCGCGGCGATACCGATGCACCCATTTCCGTTAACCCAGAGGTACTCAGATTGCAACAGGCACTCAACCGCTTGCAAATTCGCGATCGCAATAGAAAAGCCCTCGTTGAGGACGGCATCAGTGGACCTGCGACCCAATCAGCCACCGATCGCTTTCATACCGTGATGGCCTTGCAAACCCTCAGTGCAGCTAGTGCCGCCACTTGGAAGGCGATCGAAGAGATTTTTGAGCGTCCCATTCTTCGTCCCTCTCATGCAACGGGAAAAGCCGTGCGCTACGTTCAGTTTCGCGTCCGAAGCGCGATCGACGGTATCTTCGGCCCAAATACGGCTGTAGCAGTTAAACGCTACCAACAAATCAACCATTTGACCGTTGATGGGATCGTAGGTTCGCAAACATGGAGCAAGTTAATTGGCTAGTTATTTGTTGTTTCTCAAGACGACTACAATCGCATTCTACAAACAGCAATTCTCGTACCAATAACCAATAACCGATAACTAATTTAAGGAGATAAGTTTATGAAATTCGGTATTGATATGGGGCATAATGCTCCCCCCGATACGGGCGCTTCCTCCAAATTTGGCAGCGAAGATCAACTAACCAAAGCGATCGGAACTTTAGTCATTAATAAACTACAGGCTCTCGGACACGAGGCCATAAACTGTACCCCCAGCAGTGCCAGTAGTGTCATCGACTCTCTCCGCAAGCGAGTCGGGACGGCCAATAGTCAAAAGGTTGATATCTATGTTTCGATTCACTTTAACGCCTTTAATGGCAGCGCTAATGGAACGGAAATTTTTGCCATTAGCGATGCTTCTCGCCGCATTGCCTCCCCGGTTTTAAAGAATATTCTCGATTTGGGTTTTTTCAATCGCAAAGTCAAAAACGGCTCGCATCTCTATGTTTTGAAAAATACCGCCATGCCCGCTATTCTGATTGAATGCTGCTTCATTGATGCTGAAAAAGATATGAAGCGCTACAATACCGAAGCGATGGCTAATGCGATCGTCAAAGGATTGGCGGGTAAACTCCCAGATGAAAAACCCGATACCCCTAAAGTTGAAGAACGACAAACTCTAGAATTACAAAAAGCCCTTAATCGCTTGCAAATTCGCGATTCTAATGGGAAAGCGTTGAAAGAAGATGGTATCCCCGGACCGAGTACGGAATCTGCAACCCAGAAGTTTCACCAATTAATGGGGATTAATGCTTCCGGTCGCCCGGTTTCCCTAACGTGGAAGGCGATCGATGAAATCATTTCTCAACCCATCCTGCGTCCCAATCATGCAGAAGGTTTAGCCGTGCGCTATGTCGAACATCGGGTCGGTGCCGAAATTGATGGGGTTTACGATGCGAAAACCGTTGAAGCAGTCAAAAATTATCAAAGACAGCAGGGACTCACCGCAGATGGAATTATTGGGGGGAAAAGTTGGGGGAAAATCTTCGGTCAACCCAAACCCAGTTTAGCCGTAGAAATTATTCGCGATACGGTACTCAAACAAGAACCAATCGATAGTACCCAAATCGCCGATCCCAATCAAAAATATCCCATTAAGGAAGGGGAAAAACTATCGTTACACAGTTGGGGAGAGGAAGGCAATCACGTCAAACTCGCTCTCCTTGAAGAGACTTTTAACGGTTTTAATACTTGGTATGCCTTTGTGGATCATATCGAGATTTTGCAGAATGGAGAACCATTACAGCAAGAACCCGAGGAGGAGGCTCCTCAACTGGGCGATCGCGGCGATGCCTTTAATTTACCGGGCTATACGAGTACGTTCTTTCTCAACGATCCGATCATTCCTAATGGAAGTTTTCTCTGGCGAGAAGCGATTCATAACGGCCAGCGAATCCCTCAAAGTAAGGCACATGTGGATAATATTATCGCTCTCGCAACCCGTTTAGAGGACGTGCGCGAACGTTTGGGAGGATTTCCGCTCACAATTACGAGTTGGTATCGCCCCGAACCTTGGAATTCTCGAGTAGGAGGGGCTAAATATTCCCGTCATAAAATCGGTCAAGCGGTGGATCTGCTGCGATCGGGCATGACGGGGCGACAAATGGCCAGCAAATTGCGAAATTGGCCGGGAGGGATGGGTATTTACCGCAATTATCCCAATCTCCTCCACCTCGATATCCGACCCTATCGCGCCCGTTGGGGAGGGGCTTAATCAGTTATCAGTTGGGAGTTGACTTTGCTGCCGATTATTTATAGCGATCGCTTTCTTTATGGCGATCGCAATTCATCTCATCCGGAATGTCCTCGGCGTTTAATGGCGATCGTGGAGGCGTTAAAATTGGCTTCTTGGCACGATCTTTTGCAATGGCATGAGCCTAAAATGAGAGAAGAAGAGGCGATCTCAGCATGGCTACTCAAAGCGCATTCGCAACAGTATACCGATCGTGTTAAATTGTCGCGTCAAAATTATCAAAGGGCATCTTTGGCGATGAGTGCTTGGTTAGATGGGATCGACCTCGTTTTAGAGATCGATAGTCCTGCTTTGGTTTTAGCGCGTCCGGCGGGACATCATGCGGAACGCAATCGCGGGATGGGATTTTGTGTATTTTGTAATGCTGGGATCGCGGCTTTGTATGCACTCAAACAACCTGAGATCGAACGAGTTGCGATTCTTGATTGGGATGTACATCACGGCAATGGAACTCAGGATATTATTAAAGAATATCCTCAAATTGCTTTTTGTTCTCTGCATCAGTTTCCCTGCTATCCGGGGACGGGAAAGGCAGAAGAGCGAGGAAAATACGATAATGTTCTTAATATTCCCCTATCTGCGGGAAGTACATTAAAAGAATATTGCTTTGAATTTGAAGCCAAAGTTCTTCCTTTTTTAAAGAATTTTGCCCCAGATATTCTCATTGTTAGTGCGGGATATGATGCCAATAGAGCCGATCCTTTGGCAGAAATTTGTCTCGAACCTTCTGACTATCGCATCTTAACTGAATATACTTTGCAAATTACCCATTGCATTGTCTATGGTTTAGAAGGTGGCTATCATTTGGAAGCCCTTGCGCGATCGGTGAAAGAAACAATTGAAGGAATCGTTAATAATTAGCTATTTTTTAACAGAGTACTCAAATAATCAATAACCAACAACTAATAAAAAATGCAACTACCTGTCCTTTATTCCGATCGCTTTCTCGACCATAAAACCGGACGCTTTCATCCCGAATGTCCCCAACGTTTAACGGCAATTGTAGAGGCGTTAAAAAAAGCATCGTGGCGCGATCGCTTACAATGGCAAGAGCCGACACCTATCGAACAGCGAGATGTAATCCCGTGGTTGTTGAAAGTCCATCCCCGTAGTCACATCGATCGCATCAAATTAGCGGCTGAAGAAGCGACGGGATTAGATATCGATACTCCCGTTTCTTCTCAAAGTTACGAAGTAGCATTACTGGCAGTGAGTGCGTGGCTGGATGGAGTCGATCGCGCGATCGAGACCCAAAATCCTGCTTTAGTTTTAGCACGTCCCCCCGGACACCATGCAGAACGCGATCGCGCGATGGGATTTTGCTTGTTTTCTAATGCAGCGATCGCGGCGTATTATGCCCTAGAACAGCCTGCGATCGAGCGAGTTGCCATTCTAGACTGGGACGTACATCACGGCAATGGCACGCAGCACATTATCGAGAACAATCCCCAACTCGCTTATTGTTCCTTGCATCAATCTCCTTTTTATCCGGGAACGGGAAGTTGTGGGGAGAGAGGACTTCACAATAATGTTCTCAATGTTCCCATGCAGGCAGGCAGTATGTTAGTTGAATATGAAGCAGCATTTACTGAAAAAGTTTTGCCTTTTTTAAAGAATTTTGCCCCCGATATTCTCATCGTTAGTGCTGGATATGACGCAACTCGAGTCGATCCTCTCGCAGGAATTAGCCTCGAACCCGAGGATTTTCGTCTCTTCACTGAATACAGCTTGCAAGTAACTCGCCGCGTAGTTTACGGTTTAGAGGGAGGCTATGATTTTGACGCGCTATCTGAGTCGGTTAAAGCGACAGTTGAAGGTATTATTGACAATTAAAATATAATAAGATTGAAAGGCGATCGCGAAAATCTTCAATAGGAAGATAAAACCCTCATGTTCAAAAAGTTTACTCTCAAAAATTATAAGACTCACAAATTAACAACAATTGAACTGAGTTCTGTAACACTATTGATTGGTAATAACAGTTCCGGTAAAACGAATCTACTATCAGGAATTCAGCATTTTGCCAACTTAGTCCGGCGAGGTAATCCTTCGAGAGAATCACATTCTACAGTTCGATCTAGTGATTATTTTCCCCATAAGCATCGTTTAGCGAATGACAACGAGAAAATGTCGATTGAGGTAGTTTGGTTAACTAATAACACAGAAGTAATCTATAAACTAGAATTATATACTAACAATAATTTGGAAGGTAATGTAGGATGTTGTGAAAAAATCAACATAAATATTTCTGGAAATGAGCAGGAACTGAAAAATGGATTTGAAAATGAAACTCAGAATTTAGAGCTACGAAAAATACTTGAATCGTCTGAGCAATCGAATACTATTCGGACTCTTGCAAATAATTTTTTTAGGGATTTTGCAACAACATTTAGTTATCATTTTCAACCCAGTTTTCTTAAAGGAAATGTTTCTCTAGAGGACAATAAAAATGGTGAGAAAATCAGAATTCCGAGTGCTTTAGGTTATGAAGGGCGGAACTTAGAAAAGCTGATTGTATATATTAAAGAGAAAGAAGAAAGGACATTTTCTAGATTTATTGTGCTGATGCGACGTTTTAATTCTTCATTTCAAGGTGTTCGTTTTGATGATTATCGTCGCCAGCGTTTAATATGGGAATTTGATTTAGGTCGTTCCGGTACAGATCGCCTCGTTGAAGAATTTACATCTGATTCAATTTCTGATGGCTTTATTAAAGCTGCCGCTATTGCTTTGTTGGTTTCACTGCAACGTTCACCTGCTTTGATTCTCATAGAAGAAATTGAAAATGGCATTAACCCCGGTAATATTCAGGAGATTATGGATTGGATTTGGCAAGCAACAGCATCAGAGGATCGTTCTCATACACCTCAGTTTATTTTGACAACTCATAGTCCCTCAGTATTACGAGAATTTCATAAGAATTTGGACTGTGTTTATACTACTCGAATTCAGAAAAAAGGATTTCAGAGTGATGTGCGAAATTTAAACCAAGCTCTCGATACGTTGATCGGAATTGGTGCTGTAGAGGGTGAAAGTTTTACCGATCCGGAAACTGGAAAAGTAAAAGTTGAAATGCCACAGTATCAATTAGCAGAGCTTTGGTATTCTGGGACTATTGGATAGTAATTATGGTTGAGTTATTGCAAAGAAATATCGGTATTATTGCGGATGGAGGCAGCGATTATGCTATTTTTAAACGAATCATTGAATGTATTATCGAAGGAAACTATGGTTCGCCATCAGAGGTAAATTGTGTTGAACTGAGAAACCAATCTATTCGAGATTATGTCGATCGCTATTGGATAAATACTAAAAATAGCGATCCTTCTTTACCGAGTTATCCTGCACTCGAGTTACGAAATAAAGTTTTATCAGTTCTCATTAAAGGATTTGATGAATTTGCAGGTGAATTGGATTCAGGTATTTTGACGAATAAGGATATTTTATTATTAACCACTGATTCCGAGCGTCGTTTATCATCAGAAGATGACTATTTTGAAGGATATGGCTTTCATGTTGTCAAAATTTTAGAGAGTGCTATTGAAAAATTCTACAACTTTAAATCTAATCAAGATTTCTCTTTTGAATATTTACCTTTAATTCTACCTTTTATTGTTTTTCCTTCAACAGAAATCTTAATTGCTTCATCTCGTTCTCTTTTGAGTAAATGTCGCGGCAAAAAGCCAACAGAGCTAAAGCAACTCCTTTATAAAACCAGCAATATTCATACAATGGATTCAAATGCTTTGAAAAATAAAGCATTACAGTATCTTGACGAACAAGGTATTCGGCGAATTTACAAAGATATTCCTGAAGCGAGGATATTGATTCAAACTCTTTCTACTCTCAATCCTCTGACTATTTAACTGACGATAATTACTATAAAATCATTCATCCTCATCCCAATCTTCTTCCTCGTCCCAATCAGGATATTGTTCTGGGGATTTCCCTTTTCGAGAAATAATTTTTGGTCGATCGCATTCCACTCCTTCCTCAATCTTCTCCAAAGTGACTGCAAATTCCCACCAATCGCCAAAATCGAAAATATACATCATCAAATCCCCTTCAGCTAAGGGTAAATCCCCAATTTTTACATCAGGGGTAGACGGCGAACCATCTGCGGCAGGATGCGTCGCTTCCACCGTGCGACCCAGCCGATCTTTATAGCGAAACATATCGAGATGATCCGCAGAAAATTTAACAGAATGTAAAATCATACGACTCAAATCGGCTAGGGTATTAGCACTAGAAATAGCAATTCTGCGCCAGATTTTGCCCAGAGATATTTTAAAGATATACATTCCCGAACGAGACTCGAATTTCGGGGTTTTTAATGTCTTGTTCCATTCAGGAAAATAAGGCTGTAATATGGGTTGTAATTCTCCCATAGGAATATTTTGATTGTTCTCAAATTCCCACGATAAACCGCGATCGCTAAATGTGCGGAACATTAATTCCATGAAGGCTTCCCCAAAGGGTAATTTTTTGATTTGTCGAATTCGCATCCCTTTTCCTGTTTCGGGTTTTCCGGTTTTAATTTCAATTAACCCGAACAGTTCCATCAAAGCAATATTATACAAAGCCGGCTCGTAACTGAGAGATTGCTGCGCCTCATAACTGGTAAATTTTCGACCATTATTGGGAATATGCGGCCAATATTGGAGACATTTGCTAGATGTATTGAAAATATCTCCACCTCGTTCTCCTAATATATCTTCATTCCCGCGAACCAACCATGCTTCAAGTAAAGTACAATAGCGTTCTGTGGGATTGAATTCATGCCACGATCGCATCATTTCCGGGTCGAGAACAAGCATTTTTGTCTTCCCATACTTTTCTATTCGGACTAACCCTGATGCTCGCAGGAGCAAGTATAAACCATGAATAGGAGGATAGGATTTTTGCAAGGGACGCTTGAGAGCTAAATCCACGGGTTGACTCAAACATTGATTAATCTCTCGCAATCGCTTTAAAGGAAAGAGATTATGTTTTCCCGTCACGGCAATTCCTTTTTTGCCAATAAGTTCCAGTAGAACTTGAAAATCTTGTAAAATTGTTCCGGGCTGAGTTTCAGAAATTTTCTGTTCTCGCAAAATCGCAATTTTTTCAGCTGAGAAAGGTGGTAATTTTTCTACTAATTCCTTAAACATTTTAACGCGCAATTCCTGTAAGAAATCCTGCGGGCTATTATCGCTATTAGAATGAGTAGCTGATTCTAATATTGCTCCTCCCAATAAAGAGTCAACAATATTTTTTAATTCTGGAGGCAGTTCGTCGATGGAAATATCTTCATTGGAGCTATCAGCCACAAGTTTAAACTCTTGTTCTGAATCGGGCATAAAAATTTTAGTTGTGGGAGAATTAGAAGAATTTGTTTTTGCTTGTTTGAGATTGGCATTATATTGTTTCTGAAATTCTGCAAGTCCCTCTGGATTAGTCATGTCAAATCCTGCCGCATTCCCTTGGGTTAAAAATGACTTAGCGATACCAAATTTACTGGAATCATTCATCATTTTTTTGAATTTGGGTTTAATTTTTTTAAGTAAAGCAACAATACGTTTGGCTTGAGGATGTTGGTAAGCGCGATCGAGAAAGCGCCAAAATGCTAAAAGTTCGGGAATAGCAGTATCGGCTTCATCGGGATTCATTAAGGAGACTTTACGAGGAAATAGTTCCGTGACGATTATCTCAACATCATTTCGTTTCATACGAGGCAATGTCACCGATTCGTAAGCGTAGCCAAAATAAAGGAGATTATCAATCCAACTACCTGCATATTGCTGCATTTCTGGGCATTGTTCGAGATAAGTTTTTCCTTCTGGCGCTGCGACAAATTCTTTGACTAAATCGCGAACATAATCTTCTAAGACGGCGATCGCTTCGTCGTAATCTTCAATTGAGTCGATGCAGTGGAGATCGATGCTCATAATTAATTATTCTCAATGATTATTTTGCCAATATTTTACTGTGATTCCGTTTTAGCGCTACGGCGATCGCAGAGTAATGATAAACCCTCCTTGTCTCTTAGGTCAGCGAATTTGAAGAACAAGCCGATCCCAAGTCCCCCCACTGGCTTAACATTAACTTTAGAAACAGTCTCAAGGAAGCGATCGATACTTGCGATCTCCCGAGCGGATTTTGGTAACGATGGAATCTTTTAGACTGACCCTTATCGGGATACCCTAAAAAATCTGCGTCTATCGAGGGTGCAGAATATCAAGCGAATAGATTTTCAATGACTTTTAATTTAATGACTTGGGCGAATTCTCTTCCCCTCATTGACTCCCCACTCCTCCCCGGGATTCCTCATCATTTCTTAGCCACCACAGAAGAGGCGGATAGCAGCTTAGTCCTCGCTGGGGTTTTGCTGAGTTTGGTGTTGATTTATGCTGCCAGTAAAATCGGCGGCGAACTTTGCGCTCGCATTAATCTTCCCCCGGTTTTAGGGGAATTGGTCGGCGGGGTTGCGATCGGTGTTTCAGCCCTACATCTCCTCGTGTTTCCCGAGGGCGGTTCTCAAGCCGGTGACTCCCTCATTATCCAATTTCTCGAACTAACCGCCAACCTCTCCCCCGAGGATGCTAACGCGGTCTTTAACTCCCAAAGCGAGGTGATTTCCGTTCTCTCAGAAGTCGGCGTGATCCTACTTTTGTTTGAAATTGGCTTGGAATCAGAACTCCAAGAACTGATCCGCGTTGGCCCCCAAGCTGCGATCGTCGCAGTTGTCGGTGTCGTCGTCCCTTTTGTGGCAGGAACTGCGGGATTAATGTTTTTGTTCGATGTCAGTGCCATTCCCTCGATCTTCGCTGGAGCCGCCCTCACTGCCACCAGTATTGGCATCACCGCTAAAGTCCTCGCCGAAATCGGACAGTTGAGTTCTAAAGAAGGACAGATTATTATCGGGGCGGCGGTACTGGATGACGTACTCGGTATTATCGTTCTCGCGGTCGTTGCCAGCTTGGTCAAAACTGGAGAAATTCAAATTACCAATATTGTTTATCTCATCATCAGTGCTGGGGTGTTCCTCATTGGCGCAATTTTTATCGGTCGTTTTCTCAAGCCCTTTTACACCGGCTTGGTGGATAAAATGAAAACCCGAGGCCAATTGTTGCTTGTCTCTCTTGTTTTTGCTTTTATTCTCTCCTATATTGCTGCCGCTATTCAACTGGAGGCTATTCTCGGAGCATTTGCCGCCGGATTGGTCTTAGCGGAAACTGAAAAACGCAAAGAACTCGAAGAGCAAGTGATCCCTGTTGCCGATATTCTCGTTCCAATTTTCTTTGTGGGAGTTGGGGCGCGAACGGATCTCAGCGTCCTCAATCCAGCCATTCCAGCCAACCGAGAAGGATTAATTATTGCGGCCTTCCTGATTGTCGTGGCAATTCTGGGTAAAGTAGTTACGGGATTTACCGTTTTCGGCCAGCCAGATTTGAATAAGTTGGCTATTGGCGTGGGCATGATCCCCCGAGGCGAAGTAGGATTGGTATTTGCTGGGGTCGGTGCCGCAAGTGGGGCGCTGTCATCCGCAACGGAGGCGGCTATCATTATGATGGTGATTACAACTACGTTTGTTGCACCACCTTTATTGCGGGTCGTCTTCCAAGAACCGCAAGCCGTTTCAGAAAAATCTTCTGAAGCCTAACGCCCTCGTTCGTCGTTCCTTGGTGAGGAAAGAGGATTTTGAGAAAATACTGGTTACTGTTTAGCGTATTGAGCATTTTGCTCTCTTGTTCTCCGGCAGAAGCCTCTCGGCTTCTGTTTTGGCGCTTCGATTCTTCTCAGAATCGCTTGGTTTTTACCACGGATAGCGACGTGCGACCGAGCGCCCAATTAATTGACGATCCAACGCGCTTGGTTATCGATTTGCCGGGGGTGCAGTTGGACGATCGCTTGGCCCCTCAGCGCATCGGCGGCGCGATCGCTGCCGTGCGAGTCGGGCAGGTCACTCCCGCTTCGGCGCGTTTGGTCATCGAACTGGCTCCCGGTTATACCCTCGACCCACAAAAAGTGAGTTTTACAGGGTCTTCGGCGACGCAATGGGAGGTCAAATTACCGGAACCCGAACGGATCGCGGTGGCGACTTTTACACCGGAGTTGACCCCGATCGCTGCTTCTCCTGCTCCGAGGCCGGCGCGATCGTTGAGTAAAGGCGATCGCCAGCGCTTTCAAAGCACTCGTAATGGTTTTTTCGTGCGCTTGGAGAATGCCAATTCGGGGCAAGTTAGCGTCAGTCACGGGGAAGATATTCGACAAGTGGAAATCGATCTGGACGGTATCGTTCTGCCTAACGATCTGGTCTCTCGTTCTTTTGATGTCGAGCGTTTGGGGGTTAATCGCGTGGCTTTTGCTCAGTTGAGCGCTTCTCCTCCCAAGGCCAGAATTACCCTCGATACGACGGGAGAACAACCGGATTGGAATGCCGCACTGGGTCGCAATGGCTTAGCGATCGTGCCGATGGCAGGGGCTGAGCTTCGCAGTGAAAATTTATCTCCCCCAGAATCCCTCACGAATAGTTTTTCGTCGGAGTCTCTCAATACGAACGATATTGCTTCCGTAGAACCGATCGCTAATCGTTCTCAACCCGATATTGACCCCAGGGAATCCCCTGTTAATTTTGCCCAACGCGATCGCCTGACGACAATTCGTTCGGTCGATTGGGGTTTGGGGGAACAACTCTACATTCGCGGTAATGGCAGGATTCGCGGTTCGATTAATTGGAATAGCGATATCGAGGCTTATGTGATTACGATTCCCAATGCTCGTTTGGCGGAGGGTGTGCGCGGTCCTCAACTACGTGCCAACGGACCGATTACCGAGATGCGCTTGCGCCAGCACGATCGCGAGCAAACCGTAGAAATCACCTTAAAAACCGCTCGCGGCATTGTTGCCGGAGAACTCAATCAACTGGGTTCGACTCTTCTCGCCCTCGAGTTACGCGACGATCCCATTGCTTCGACTCCAGTTCCGTCTCGTCCCATTCCTCCTCGCGTTTCCACTCCTCGCAGAACAACCCGACCGAGAAGGACGACTCCACCTCGGACGACCACCCCACCCCGGACGACTATCCCCCCTCGCCGCATTAATAGCCGCGTTTTAATTACCATCGATCCAGGCCATGGAGGCAAAGACCCCGGCGCGATCGGGATTGGTGGACTCCGAGAAAAAGATGTGGTTTTGCCGATTTCTTTAGAAGTATCTCGTATTTTGCAACAAAATGGCGTACAGGTGGTGATGACCCGCAATCGAGATTATTTTGTGAGCTTGGCCGGGCGGGCATCCATTGCTAATCGCTCTCGCGCTGATATTTTTGTCAGCATTCATGCTAATGCAATTAGTATGAGTCGTCCTGATGTAAATGGGGTAGAAACTTTCTACTATTCTTATTCGGGGCGGCGTTTGGCGAGTGCCATTCAGTCGCGGATTCTTCGCAATATTCGCATTGGCAACCGAGGGGTGAAGCGTGCGAGATTTTACGTGCTGCGTCATACATCCATGCCTTCAGCTTTAGTGGAAGTGGGTTTTGTGACTGGACGCTACGATGCTCCCCGCTTGAGGACTTCCGCCTTCCGCTCGCAAATGGCTCAAGCGATCGCAGATGGAATTCTCGATTATATTCGCGCAACTCGGCGTTAATTTGTTATTTATTATTTGTTGTTTGTGTCTGAGTCAGCAGTCCCTTGGCCAATTTGATTCGCTGAAGTTTAACTGCTTGTTCGGAGTCAAATAACGCATAATCAAGAACCAATAACCAAGAACATTTGAATATGAACGAACTCCAAGACAAACGCATTGGCGTTTTTGATAGTGGTGTGGGGGGGTTAACTGTTCTCAATGAGCTTTACCGACAGTTGCCAAGAGAATCAATTCTTTATTTTGGAGATACGGCGCGATTACCTTATGGAACGCGATCGAAGGCGGAAATTCTTCAGTTTGTCCGAGAAATTTTAACTTGGATGGATGGGGAAGGGGTGAAAATGGCGATTATGGCTTGCAATACCAGTTCTGCTTTGGCTTTGGATGAAGTGCGATCGCAGTTTGATTTCCCCATTCTCGGCTTAATTTTACCGGGGGCGAGGGCTGCCGTTCGACAAGGCCGGCGAATTGGTGCGATCGCCACTCCTGCAACCGTTGCCAGTAATGCCTACCGTCAAGCAATTTTAGAAAGTGATGTTGATGTTCGCGTTTGGCAGGTGGGTTGTCCGGAATTCGTTCCTCTCATCGAAGAAAATCGCATTCATCATCCCTATACGCGTCAAGTGGCGATGAATTATCTCCAACCATTACTCAAAAATCAAATCGATACTTTAATCTACGGTTGTACTCATTATCCTCATCTCGAACCCGTCTTAAAAACAATTTTGCCTCCCCGAGTTCGTTTAGTGAATCCGGCTTATCATGTTGCCAAAGCTGCACTGCGAGAACTTCAACTATTAGGACTAGACAGCCCTCGAAAGAAGCGCTCAACTCGCTTTTGTGTTAGTGGAGATCCGCAACGTTTTGCTCAATTGTCTCGACAGTGGCTGCCAGAAGTCCCTAATGTAGAAAAAGTCAATGTAGAAAAAGTCTACCTTTTATCCGCACGACTTGCATCAATGCCTCTGAATTCGGTAGACTTATAGAGCTTTATTCGAAATATCTGGGATTGCTTAACTCCCAGATTCAATCTGGCGAGGTGCTGGTCGTTCTGTTTTATTCTTCCGTCCGACCAGCATCAATAAACCATAAACCAGTAACAAGTAGCCTGTTGCTACCAAGAGAATCATCATAAGCCCACCTCCAAAGCAACGCGAAAAAACACCTTTGAACTAGCCTAATTTGGGTTTGCAATCTTCAATCTAGAAGTTATCCCAAAAGAAGAAGTTATCCCAAAAGAAGAAGTTATCCCAAAAGAATATGACGGAAGATTTCACATTCTTTGATTTTAGAGATTTTTACTTCCCAGATCGCGATCGCAAACTTCCTTTTAAGTTCTGATTGCAAAAATCCCGCAAAAACCTATCAGTCAGAAACTGAATTACGCTTCCAGTCCGCTCCTCTTTCAACCCTCTGCATTTAATGTCATTGTTAAAACAATGCCGTTCTTTAAACAATGCAGAATTGGATTTGCAGGTGCTATGCACTGCTCCCATAATGCTTTGCTGGAATCCAACCAGAATCGAGCGTAAAATTAAAATGCAAAATCTAAGACTTGCTAAAGCAACTTGAGAATAAGAGTAGATGAAAAAATACTTTTGTTCTCACTTCTTTACTCAATCGCTCTAGCTCGCGGCTAAGATATTTTCCAAAGATTTGTGTTTCAAACATTTATCCGAACGGGATCGATAAAATCCTATGGACAAACTTCAAATGAAAATCAAAATTCTCATTCTTAGATATAAAACTTAAGCTGTTAAAGAAAAATCATTGAATTTAAGTATTCTTGATTTATATCCTTTACTTAAGCTCTTTTAACAATCTCTTTAAAAGAAACCTTTGAAAAAAGCGATGATTTTTTACGATCGCTTCAGGGAAGACAAAAATCAGTCTTTCCTTCCTGCAATTATGGGTTATTTATTTCTCATTCTGCCCAAAGAGTGCAAATGAGTATAGTAAATCTTGGAAACCCTTAATATAAGATTAACACAACTAATCTCACTCGTGAAGAATTTGCAAAAATTTTTTTTTATTTTCAAGGTGACGCGATCGCGTTAAAACTAGAAGAGATGAGGACGAGCAAATAAGATGATGAGCCGGCAAGTCGAATTGGAACAAAAGCGAATTTTGCAATTGGTGCGCGAAGGCAATCCCAAGGCGATCGCATCACTCTTCAATCATAAACTCAAAGCCAAAGGCATTACCGCCCGAGTGGCATGGCAAAGCAATATTCTTGTGGTCAACCTCGAATCGGAAGAGATTCCCGATCGCCCCTTCAGTTTAGCCATTATCGCCAAAGGATTAAAGCGTCTGCGAATTCAATCCCTAACGGGGGCGGAGATTGCCGGATATATTCAAGGTCAAGGACAACCTGCTTGGCAAGAACACATTGAAATCGATAATACCCGAGTCGCGATCGATCTGGAATCTTGGTTAGAATCGGGTTCTTCTCTGGATGACTCGATTATTGAATTTTCTTTGGAAGAATCAAGACCAATCGAGATTGGAAGAGGCGATCGCAATCCCTCTGCTCCTATACCTGAAGAGAAATTTTTAGGCTGTCAAATTGCGATCGAAAATACAGCCTTATTCCCTGTCGAAAATATTCAAGAAATTTTGCGAATTCGTCCGGCGCAAATTCTCTCCATTCCAGATATGCCAGAATTTGTCTTGGGGATCTATAACTGGCGAGGGGAAATGCTATGGTTAATCGATCTCGATCGCCAATTGGGATTAGGAGATTTGCCCGAGTCCCTAGCAGACTCATTGAATATTATTGTCGTTCGCGTTGAGAGCCGAGTTTTAGGGTTAGTCGTCAAGGGCGTTGATGAGATCGAATCTCTTGCTATCGAGGAATTTCAATCTCCCGTCGGTTTATTTGCACCTCAACTCGAACGTTTTATTACGGGATATCTACAACAAACCGGGCGCGTCATTCTCAATCCGCAAACAATTCTCAGCCTTGTGAATTAGCCGGACGAGAATGAGCAAAAATAGCCGCTTGAGTCCGAATCATTCTCAATATTGCTAAGTTTTAATAACTCGCATTTGGAGCGGATAGCCCCCAAAAGATTTCTGCTACAATATTTTGTAACTCGCTACCGCCCGATAGCGGGTCATTGCGCTAAGTTATTTCACTAACTCAAGCCAACGTGGGGTAGAAGCAGGCTAGTTTTTTACAGGCTAGTTTTTCCTTAGCGTAATCATTGTTCAATCGTCTTGCAAGCATCTACAGTCCTAAAGGGCATGGGACCCAAGTCCCAAAAAAAAACAGAGGACTCCTGCCTCATGGGGGATAAAGCCTCTTCAGTCTAGAATAAATTCATCGGAAAACCGACCAGAAAGATTTTCAACCCAAAAAAAATGGGGCAAAAGAAACCATGAGTACGATTTTAGTTGTTGAAGATAGCCGAACTCAGCGCTGTATCATTTCTCAGTGGCTTGCAAGCAGAAATTTTACTGTGACTTCAGCTAAAGACGGCATCGAGGCAATCCAAAAAATCAAAAAAGAACGTCCCGATGCAATTATTCTAGACATCATCATGCCCAAGCTCAATGGCTACGAGTTGTGCCGCAAACTCAAGTCTCATCCCGCCACAAAAGATATTCAAGTCATTCTCTGTTCTTCCAAGTCTACCGAGATCGATCGCTATTGGGGTTTGAAGCAAGGCGCAGATGCCTATCTCGTTAAGCCGTTTAAAGCACACGAACTCATTACTACAGTACAGCATTTACTGAACCTCGATCAGGAGTGATATTCAGTCACCAGTCACCAGTCACCAGTCACCAGTCACCAGTTATCCATTCAACGCAAAACACCATCAAAAAATTTTTTCTATCTCCTTGACAAATCCGTAACATACTTGTAGTATGTGGTCATGGGAATAAAAAAAGGAACACAATCCAAGAGATTCCCGGTTTTTAAAAACTTGTTGAATGATTAAAAAGAAGGATAGAGGTAAAGACAATGGTTCACATTCGTTTTGAAGGTCGTTCTTACGATGTAGCCGAACCCCAAGTCAATATTAACACGGGAATGAATGATACTCAAGTGAAAGAGCGACTGGCACAGTATTTTGATGTCCATCGCGATCGCCTTTCCGATTACGTCATCGATCGCCCGCAAAATGGAGATTTGATCGTTCGTCCAGAAGCCGTTTACGGTTAAGAAACTCAATAATTGTTCAATGGTAAAGGAATATTCCCGCGCCCTAACAATAAAAGCGTACACACTTCTCCTGTAAAGAGGATAATGTGGGTTCGAATCCCACCTAGTGCATCTATGCGCTAGTAGCCTAAATGGAAAAGGCATCTTGTGAAACTCACTTTTTAAACTTGCGCGGGACATATCAATTATCAATGAACAATTATCAATAACTGATAACTGTTTACTGATAACCGATAATTGATTTAAGCCCGCACCCTAACCTCGCGTAGCTTACATACCTTGTTTAATCCATTGGTCGCAGGTTCGATTCCTCGCCAGCCGCGTTCCGTGCGGTTGTAGCTCAGTGGTAGAGCGATGGACGTGTGAAAAAACAGCTTTGCAAACTTGTGCGGGTTTATTTCAATCATCAATTAATTTTGTATCGATTTGCGAAATTTATCTTTCCATTCTATTTGCAATTTTGACAATATCTGGAGGTGATAATGATGCTTCATTGTTTAACAAGTTTGAATTTAATGAGTGATTTGCAGAGATTAGTGCGATCGCGAGAAAAATCATGTTATCGAAAAATCTTTCATCTCAGATTGAATTGTGAGCGAACATCGTTTAGATCGAATTGTTATCGAACGCCCTCGCAGTGGCTTGAGAGTTAGCTGCAAGAAAGTCAAAGGGTATAAAAAAGCCCTCGATCGCATTACCCGAGAAGCTAGCGAAGATGGGCTATTAAAGCCTTTTGTCATTAAGAAAAAACACTGGCGATCGCGCTATTTTTCCGACCATCTTTCCCCTTTATATCGTTGGCTTCGTTCTTACATCGGACAACCTTGGAATATCGTTTATAGCGAACTTTGCTATCGACTGGATACCAGTACGCTTTCCGGGCAGCATATCCTTTCTCATGTTTGGGATTTTGTCGAACAGGATGTCATTATAATTGATGGAATTCCTTATCGAAAAGCGGCTCGAAGTTACAAGCGATCGCGATTAGACGACTATTGCTGGAGAAGACGAGAAAATCTCTACATTCATCCAGAAACCGGTATTCTTTGCCTTGCCAAGAAACAGCCTCGGATCGAGGAAAAAAAGCGGGATGATATCGTGGAATGCGATCGCGATCGACAATATCGCAAAATTGACGGAATTTGGTATCTTATTTCTTTTCAAGTTCTTCCTTTAAAAAGACAACCCTTTGATATTTTGCTACAGCGAAAAATTAGCGATCGGCAAGCCTTAAATGAATACGGAAAAAATATTTACGCTTTTCATAGAAGGCACTGTACAAAAAAGGAAATTAAAGCTATAATGAAACAGATGCAACCGAAATAAAGAATTTGATTTCGCGCCCTAACATTGATAGCTTACATACTAGCCGAATGGTAAGGCACTTGACTCAAGATCAAGCGATTACAGGTTCAAATCCTGTGTATCTCCAACAGCTTTCTTAACTTGCGCGAAATCTTGATTTTCTCTCAATTTTAAATTTCCTTCAATCTTCAGAAGCAGAACAATAGCATCAAAAATAAATTCATATTCGTTCGCCGATTATTGAACTCGGGGAGGTGAGTCAAATGTCTGCAAAAGTGATGACAATTATCGAGCAAATGAAAACCTTAACCTTGGTTGAAGCTGCCGAACTTATCAAACAAATTGAAAAGAATTTTGGCATAGACGCCTCCCCGATGAAAGTGAAATTTATCTCGCCCATCAATCGGGATATTCAATCCAAACCAGAAGATTTTCAAATGGTCGATGTGGTTCTCGAAACCGCACCGAAGAATAAAAAAGCAGCAATTACCCGCGCCGTTTGGAATGTCACGGGATTGGGCTTAAAAAATGCCAAAATTTTGGTTAATTCTACGCCCAGTATTGTCAAGCAAGCCGTTACACCAGAAGATGGTTTAAAAATTAAAGCCAATCTCGAATCTTTCGGCGCAATTATTTCTCTAAAATCCTAGAGAAGCACATCTGCGAAAGACCAATAAAATTTGTGCCGCGTCCCGATCGCAAAGGCATACATACTTCTACCAAAAGTACGGTGCGCTTAGAAGTTAGCGCTGCGAGCCCGAGCCATAAAGCGGGAGCCTTTGCAACTTACGCGGCCTGCCATTCTTGACATCAACCCAAGTCAAAAGTTATACTGGCAGATGTCGCCGCGCCCCAAGATAGAGGGCATACATACTCGACTCTAAAATCGATAACAAAAGCCCTCTAAACTTGCGCGGCCACTTTTCAATTATCAATGAGAAAAGTTACCCATTCACTGATAACTGATAACTGATAACTGATGACTGAAAAAGGCGACACCTGCCTCCCTAGATTTCCCTACAATCACTAAGGAGGTAGCTCAAATGACCACTGCAACGATGAATAACACCGAACGAGATTTGCGTTTGGAAATGCTGAATAGCTTGCTGACGACTCCTCACCGTAAGCTGGAAGATGTGGCAGAAATTCACAAAACGATTATCGAACTCGACCCGCTCTTTTATGGTCGCTTAGCAGCTTGGTACGGCAAAAACGGGGACGTGCGCGATCATAAGGAAGTTTTTACCGGAAACTTGCTCGCGAGTGCCTTGATGGAGCATCGAGATGCCGGATTTATGATGTTGCAAGATTTTCCTCCCTACCAAGTGGCGAGGATTGTAGACTTTATGAAGCAACATCGGAATAAAATGCCGCGATCGGCACGAACTGCGGTGCGTCGGTATCTGCGTCACCGGGAAGCGAAACCAGAATTCTTCGATCGCGCTGCTTTGCGAGGTCGGAAAGCCATGAAACACCTGTATGCGACCCTGCACATTAAACCCAACCCTCGCGCCGATGCCATCTTGTTTAAAGATGCGCCCCCTGCTGGTAGTTTGGCTTATGCAGTAAAAATGCTGGCTAAAGCCGATACTCCCACAGACCAAGCCCGGGCGATCGTCGAGAATAAGATTCCTTATACTGTTGCGATCGGGGCAGTGAAACAAGTAACTCCTGTAGTATTGGTGGCACTCATTAACGCCATGAGTCCTCAAGAGACGATCAACAACCTCAAATCTCTCAAAGAACGCGGCGCGCTGGAAAACCCAGATGTGAAAGCGTTGATCGATGAGAAATTGGAGGCGGCGAAGTCTAGCAAGCGAGTTTCGGCTTTGAAAGGTAAGGTTGCGGCGGAGGCTGCTGGCTTAGATGCAGAAACCACCGCGAAGTTAGAACAAGTGATGGACGCACAAGTGAAGCAAAAAGGGTCAATTAAAAAACCCACAGCTTTACTGGTGGATAAGTCGAGTTCGATGGATGCGGCGTTGGAAGTCGGGAAGCAAATTGCCGCTTTGATTTCCGGGGTTGTAGAGGCGGATTTGTTTGTCTACGCTTTTGACACGATGCCCTACCCGATTACCGCATCAGGTCAGAACTTGAGTGACTGGGATAAAGCCTTTCAACACTTGCACGCAGGTGGGGCAACGAGTATCGGTTCTCCAGTGGAAGCAATGCGCTTGCGGAAACAGGTGGTAGAACAGTTCATTGTGGTCACGGATGAAGGGGATAACACGGCTCCTTACTTTAATACGGCGTTTGCTGCATACTGCAAAGAGTTAAACGTAAAACCCAACGTCGTTATCGTTAAAGTCGGTCATGCTTCTGATTTCGTAGAACGCAAATTGCGATCGGAAGAAGTGCAAATTGATACGTTCACTTTTAGCGGGGACTACTACTCGTTACCGAACTTGATTCCGTTGTTGTCTCGTCCTTCTCGGTTGGAGTTGTTGATGGAAATTCTGGAAACTCCTTTACCGGTGCGGAACGATCGATAAATTTTCTAGGGTGGGTGGAATACCTGCCCTTTTTTATGGGTTATAACTTTTGCCCTAATCCGAATTTTGGCAGAGGGTATTGAATTGATGGAATCACAAAAAGGCTGTTGCAATAAATAGTATGATTCTTGAAAGGCGATCGCATTTCCGATGATGAGGACAAAGTAATGAGTCAGACAATCCGAATGACAATTCAGTTTATAGATGGGACAAGTCAATCTTTTGAATGGGAAGTAAAGCCTGAAGAAACCCCAGCCGTAAATATGGTCAGCAAACTCCAAAAAGGTCTTCTAGAAGACTATCTTTTGCTAGAAATGGGAGACAAATTTACAATTATCCCCAAATTCAATATTAAAACTATCGAAATTAACGCAGTCCCTCCCAAATTACCACCTTCCACAATTCATGGCGTTCGCTTAGTCGAGGAAAAATCTTGAAACCCTTTCACTTATTTCAAAATTTCCTTTTTGCTGGCGCGATCGCCGCGATCGGAATGTTGGCATCGCCACAAAAATTAGCCGCGCAAACCTCTCCAGAGGCTTCCATGCGTTGGCAACCCGAGCAAGGAACATGGCAGCCCGTTCCTTCTCGTCGCGAAGACTATGGCAAAATTAAGGTGGTTTGGTTGAAAGGTACGCCCTATGAGATGGGCTATCAACACGGCACATTATTACATGATGAAATTGCCGCCCTCGGAAAAGAAATCATTGATTCGCTGAACTTCTTTGGTCGAGGACTGGCTCTCGGTAGACTGGCACGCAAACGCTCTTTTCCCAATGTCATCGAAGAATGTAAAGGCTTGGTTGCTGCCACTGAAGATATTGGCATGACCTTAGATGGTTGTATGGTTCTCGCTCTTGGGGATGTTTACCAAGAATATTTTACCTATTTAGCCCCCAATATTCTCTTTAATGATGGCTGCGCTCATTTTATTGCCTTTGGCGATGCGACTGCTGACGGACGGATGTATCACGGTTGGACGCTAGATAATGATGGTTCGCCGATCCCTTACTGGATCGACCATCCCACGATTCTTGTGCGCCAGCCTAATGATGGTATTCCCCACGCCTTTATTACCATTCCCGGTATGGTTTGGCCGAATGCTGGATTTAATGCTGAAGGAATTATTATTTCGAATAACACCTCTCATCCTCGGGATTATGGCGATCTCTCCTTGCAAGGCAAAAGTACAGTGCAACTCATGGCACGAGTGACACAGTATGCGAGAAACTATGAAGAAGCCTATGCTATTATGAATGCTTACGAACGAATGCGATCTACACTGGTCATTATTTCTGACGCAAAATCCGAACGTGCGGGAGTATTTGAACTTTTGGGGACAGAAATGGGAGTGCGGGAGTTGAATCAGAATGGACTCCTCTATATGACCAATCATTTTGCCGCACCAGAAACAGAAGGTCGAGATAGTTCCAGCGAATCGAGTTTTAATCGTTTCAGAAGTTTTCAGCAACTACTAGAACCCAATGGATCGCGATCGCATTATGGCAAAATCAACCCAGAAACCACCGTAGAAATTTTGCGCGATCGCATTCACTCGGAAACGGGAGAATTTAGCCCCTTTGACGTTTTTGATAATAATGCCAGCATTGGCGGTAATGGCTCTTTGCGTCAGGTAGTTTTCGATCCTCAACGATTGCTTTTTTGGGTGGCTGCTGGAGAAGTGCCGATCCCGGAAAATCCCTTTACCTGTTTTTCTCTAGGGGAAATGCTCGGGCTTCCCGGTGCTGAATCCTGCCCGTCTCCTGCGATCGATTAAATTAAAGAGATTCAATTTATGTTTTCTGTATTCCGAGGAAAGAAATTTTCAATGCGATCGCGTCTCAAAGAGTTAAGCCGAAAATATCTCGCACCTAGTTTGTTTCTGTCTGCGATCGTTCTTTTTAACTCTGTCGCAAGTGCCACGGCTGCGGAGACTGTCTTTTTAAGATATCAAAACATTACGGCGACATTGCCTGTTAGTGAGATAGAAGAGTTTGCGACAGAAGGCGAAACGTCTGAAGCATTGCAAGCCTTCTTGGATCGTACTCCCTTATCTGCCGACCTGATGGCAACCCTCCTCGCCGATGAAATTCCCGATACGGGTATTCCTCTCGGTCCGACGGATATTCAATTTTTGCTCTTCCAACTCAATAAACTGGTTGGAGATCCGTTAGAGCGAGAAAATCTGAATTCGTTAGGTCAAGCGCTCTATTCTGCCTTTTTAGATAAAAATATGTCCGTTTTGGAACTCGTCAAACGCTATCCAGAATCAGAGGTACGCCTAGATTTAGGACGATTGAGCCGAGTTCATCGGGATATCGATCTTTTTGTACGACGACTCTCAACCCTGTTTAGTTTTTTCGAGGATCTTCTTCCCGATCTTGTTTGTGAATGTGAGGAAACGATTTCTCGAGAAATTTCCTCATCAAAGGAGAATCTTGCGATCGCTACAGTTAAATCTCAAAAATCGAGGAACGAATCATCCTGTAAGATTTCAGACGATCTGAGCTTAGCATTAGAAATAATTGAGAAAGAAGTCTGGTTAAAAGACTCTGCAACCCCAGAAGAAGCAATACGATTGGCTCAATTTTCTTCTCCTACTTTGCTCTCGCCTTATCGACCCTCTCGAACAGCAGAAGAAATAATTTTAGTCTTTGGTCCGCTTCGTTTCAACTTTTCTATTGCCGACTTAACGACCTTTGCTGAAACCGGTAAAGTTCCTCCCGGTTGGCGCTTTTTTATGGCACAGGCGAATTTAGAGCCGGAAGATTTACAAACGATTCTAACTTCAGAAACAAAATTAGAGTTTGCTTCAATTAATCGCATTCTCAAAAGTCTTCTCGGTGAGTATGCTTTATTTCAACTAGGACAGGTGATTCACACGCCTTCAAGCAGTGCGAATGTTCAATCTATTCGGAGTGCCGTAATTTTCTCCATTCTTGATGATGGTAAAATCTCTTTGCTGGAATTCTTGGGAAACTTTCCCACCCAGCAAGTCATTATCGAAGGAGAAAAACTCCTCGGGTTGGGAAAAAGTTTACAAGATAGAGGACTTGTTCCTTCAATAACAGGCAATCTTGAAGATTTGCTGGTAGAAATTCAAGTCGCGATCGCAGACCAAATTTGTAATTGCAACGATCTCAATTCACAATAAACGACTATCCAACAAAAGATTCTGATGTTTTTGTGACCAGTCAAAAAGTCTATTTTTTCATTTAAACTATAGTCATTTTCTCATCGTTTTACCCACCAAATGGCCCCAGCTCCCACAAAAGCGCATAAAGGAAAAAAGGCGATCGCAAGCCAGCCTAATAATGCGGCTAATTCGGGTGATAAATTAATCCGGCGATTGGACAATTCTTTCGGACGAATTGATAATAATTGTTCATCTTCATTCGCCAGCCATTTAACAGAATTGAGGAATACATCGCTGTTAAATTGTTGCTCAAACCAACCATTGGTGGCAAAACTTGAATTCCCAAAAACAACCATTCTGACTTTAGGCGAATTGTCTTCTTCCTCGTCTGAATCTGTTGTCTTAGTCTCTGTATCTTCTTCGCTAGATTCTTCTGTATTTTCTTCCTCTTCTTGGCTTTCGGTTGACTCTGAATTTTCGTTATCTTCTGCTGCTGATTCTAAAGACTGTTCGAGGGCAACCCCAATATTAATCGGCCCGGCTAAATCTTCCTCGGGATCGAATTCGAGGGTATCCGAAGTTAAGTCTCTTTCAGCCCAGCTTTCCTCATTGGTCATCACAAGAGGGACAGCTTCAATATCATTTTTATCTTCAATAATAATGGGCGCAGATAGGGGATAAACCGAGAAGCGATTGTTAAATTCAAGAGTAATAGGATGAGTGCCGTAGCGGTTGACTAAGGGGGTAGTTGGGCTATAACCGATCGCACTTCCCGTTCCCGAAGCATCGATCGCCAGACGAGTATCGAGTTCAATTCCCCATGCTTCTAAGAGGTCATTTAAGCCTGCATTACTATTGGGAGGTAACAAGAGAAGTAGTCCGCCGCCCTGCTTTAAGTAGTCTTCCACGGCTTCTCGTTCGCCAGTAAAGAGCGGTCGTTCTGGAGAAGCGATCGCCAGCACTGTTGTATCTTCGGGAATGTCAGATTCCCTACTGAGATCGAGAGGTTCGACAATGTACCCCCGCTCTTGCAAACTGGTGACAGCTTGAGAAAGTCCCCCTTCGATCGGTTCTAAAGGTAATTCCCCATGACCCTGCAAAAAGTAAATCTTGGGAGTGCGATCGCGCAATATTTTCTCGATCCCATTGGTAATCTGAATTTCCGAGAGAGGCTGTCCTTGCTGGCCTTCTCGTAAGGTTTGTACTAATTGCGTTTTGTTCCCATAATCTAAATGAACTTCTCCGCGTTGTTCTACCCCATAACGTCGAGATAAACCGATCTCCACTTGCGGATCGACAAACTCATACTCAAAATTGGGACTCAATTTCCTATAGCGCTCGAGCAGGTTGCGATCGGGAGGGGTGAGAGTAGGTTCAAATACCCAAACTTTGAGGGGTTGAGTTAAATTTTTTACCAGTTGTTGCGTTTGAGGTGCAAGGGTAAAAAGCTGGGTTTCGGTAAGATCCCAACTTTTGCCATAACCTACGGCCAAGAAATTCAAGCAACCGAGAATAACAATAAACGCGATCGTCGCGATCGCGGCATCGCTTCCGGCTCGAGTGGAACGTTTTTCCTGAAGCCCTTGAAATTTTCCGCCCCATAATCCCGCACTCACTAAAGTTATAAAAATTCCCAAAACCACCAAGAAGATTGTCAAGAACGACCAACTTCCCTGAGTAAATCCTGCCACCAAGGCGGCTGTGGTAACGAATAAACCCACCCAAAATAGATATTTCCACAAGCTGCGATCGAAGCGAAAGTGTTGGACGAAGTTTTTCATCGGTAATGAGCAATCAATAATGGGTTAGGAGCGCTGAAAGCGTAGAGCTTCGATAGACTGAGCGGTGAGGAATATTCCTAGGATAATGTAACTGGCAAAGAGTGCCAAACTGCCCAAATCAAAAACCCCTTGCAGGAGAGTATCGTAATGTTTGATGAGGGAAAGATGAGTGAGAATTGCTGCAGTGGATTGGGGAAGGCGATCGGCAATAATGTCTAGGAGGGAGAGAAAGAGGACGAGTGCAAAGGTGACGAGTGCTGCAATGAGAGAACTCGCGGTTAAAGAGGAGATGAACATTCCCAAGGACAGAATTGAAGCGGCCAAAAGAATCAATCCCAGATGAGCGAGTAAAGGAACGGCGGCCGGAAAGCTGGGATCGGCTGCACTGAAAGCGATCGCTTCGCAAATTACGATCGGGACGAGCAAGGTGATATAAAATGTCACCACTCCCAATAGTTTTCCAAGGGCAATAACCCAATTAGAGATCGGAGAAGTTGCCAATAACTCTAAGGTGCGTCGCTTGCGTTCGTCTGCATAGAGTCCCATAGAAAGAATCGGCAAGATAAAAGATGAAATCGAACCAATCGTACTTAAATATCTAACCAAGAAAATATAAGCGACATCTACAGACGGCATCGGCAAACCTAATTGTTCTCCGGTCGCCACCTCTTGAATGACTCCCCTCGGTCCGAGGAGTAAAAAGACAAAGACAAAACCCGACAGCATCCAGAAAACCCCCGCCACGATATAAGCAAGGGGAGAGGCGAAGTAGCTCTGCAATTCTTTACGGAAAATCGCAAAAACCAGCATGAGTTGTTTGTTGTTTGTTGTTTGTTGTTGGTGATGAGCGATCGCTCTGAAATTATGGTGAAATTTACTATAATTAGAGACAACCCCCGCCCCAATGAACAAAAATGACATTAGATCGAGCGTTGACGATCGGCAAACATGAATATAGCTTGTTGACCGATCTTTATCAACTGACCATGACAGCTTGCTATGTTGGTGAAGGCATTGAAGAGAAGCCTGCGAGCTTCGAACTTTTTACGCGATCGCTGCCCTCTCAGTTTGGCTATTTAATCGCGATGGGACTGGCACAGGTTTGCGAGTATTTGCAGAATTGGCAGTTTAGTCCCGAACAAATTGCGGCGCTACAAGCAACGGGAATTTTCCCCCATGCCCCCGATCGCTTTTGGCAGGTCTTGGAGTCGGGGCGGTTTACGGGGGATATTTGGGCGGTGGCGGAAGGAAGCGCAATTTTTCCCGACGAACCGATTTTGCGGTTAGAAGCGCCTCTCTGGCAGGCACAAATCGCGGAAACGTATCTTTTAAATACCATTAACTATCAAACTTTAATTGCCACGAGAGCCGCAAGGATTCGCGATACGGCGGGGGAAAGGGCGAAAATACTGGAGTTCGGCACGCGCAGGGCATTTAGTCCGCAAGGGGCAATGTGGGCAGCACGGGCGGCATTGGCAGGGGGGTTGGATAGTACGTCTAATGTTTTGGCCGCTTTGAAATTGGGAGAGAAACCCGTCGGGACAATGGCTCACGCTTTGGTGATGGCGGTAGGGGCGCTCGCAGGAGGAGATGAAAATGAGGCGTTTAATGCTTTTGGTCGCTATTTTCCTCAAGCCCCTTTGTTAATCGATACTTACGATACCGTCAAAGCGGCGGAAAGTTTGGCAAAACAGATCGCAGCAGGTAAAAAACAAGTGAAAGGAGTGCGTTTGGATTCGGGAGATTTAGTGACTTTATCGCGACAAGTGCGATCGCTTTTACCTGAAGTCTCAATTTTTGCCAGTGGGGATCTCGACGAGTGGGAAATCGCCCGGTTGCAACGCGAAGGAGCCGCGATCGACGGCTATGGCATCGGCACGCGTTTGGTAACGGGAAATCCGGTAAATGGAGTTTATAAATTGGTCGAAATTGACGGTATTCCCACCCTGAAACTCTCTGCGGGTAAGGCCAGTTATCCCGGGCGCAAGCAAATTTTTCGGCGGTCAACCCCAGCAATGCGCGATCGTCTCGGTTTGATGACCGAAGAACCCCAAGGAAAAGAAACACCCTTATTAGAATTGGTCATGAAGGCGGGGAAACGGGTCAAAGAAGACGACGCGATCGCGACCATTCGCCGCCGCACGGCTGCTTCTGTTGCCAATTTACCGGGAGAAACGCGCCATTTGGAACACCCCAAACCCATTCCCGTCGAGATTTCCCCATCTTTGCAGCACTTGAAAAGAGAAATTGACGAACAGCTATCAGCCACAAATAAATAACTCATCACAAAATGAAAAATATTGCTTTATTTGGTACCAGTGCCGATCCCCCCACTGCGGGACATCAAATGATTTTGCGCTGGTTGTGCGATCGCTTTGATTGGGTTGCGGTGTGGGCTTCCGATAATCCACTCAAATCCCAGCAAACTCCCCTCGAACATCGCATGAGGATGTTAGGATTGGCGATCGCAGACATCGATGCACCGCGCCATAACATTAGCGTGCATCGCGAATTAAGTCACCGCTACAGTGTGGAAACTTTAAAGATAGCCAAACAAATGTGGGGGAAAAACAATCATTTCACTTTTGTTATTGGTTCGGATATTATTTCCCAATTACCCCGTTGGCATCGAGGAGAGGAGCTTTTGCAGCAAGTTTGCCTTTTGATCGTTCCGCGTCCGGGATACCCTTTACGGGAGGAAGAATTAAAAGCAGTCGAAGCAATGGGCGGAATCTATGCGATCGCGGCTCTCAATGCGCCAGAAATCTCGTCTTCTGCTTATCGCAATTGGGGGGATAGTCGCTTAGTCATGCCTCTAGTTGAAGACTACATTCACCAAGAACAACTCTATACAATGAGCAATGAATAATGGGAGAAATCGCATTATTAAAATATGATTGAAACTTTTCAAGTCGGGGTAGATAATGTTATTTTTTCGGTGGATCTGCAAAGCAATCACCTTCTCGTTCTTCTTACTCAACGGTTGCACGAGCCTTTTAAAGAGTGGTGGAGTTTGCCGGGGACTTTGGTGCGTCGGGAAGAATCTTTGCAACAAGCTGCCGATCGCATTCTCAAGGAAAAAATCAAAGTTCAAAATTTATATCTCGAACAACTCTATTCTTTTGACGAACTCGGACGCGATCCTTGGGAAAATCCCCAACCCTTAGAAGTTCGCTCTCTATCGGTCAGTTATTTTGCGTTGGTTCGCTTTGAAGAGGCTGAATTAATAGCCGCAGAAGGAGGAATGACGGCTTGGTTTTTCGTTCCTGAAATTCCTCCCTTGGCCTTCAATCGCGATCGTATTTTAAAATATGGTTATCGCCGATTGCGTAATAAATTAGAATACAGCCCGATCGCTTTTGATGTTTTGCCTACGATGTTTACCCTCAACGAACTCTATCAATTTTACAGCACGGTTTTGGGAAAGGATTTTGCCGATTATTCTAATTTTCGCAGTCGCTTGTTAAAACTGGGTTTTTTAAAGGATACTGGATTGAAATCCTCGCAAAGGGCGGGACGACCTGCTAAATTATATCGCTTTGATGCGGAATCTTTTGCCCTTTTAAAAGATAAGCCTATGGTTTTTATCTAAAGATTTTTTGGGTTTGCTGTTGTACTGTTGTGCTGCTTGAGAAGCGATCGATATCCTGAAAGCAAATTTCTCAAAGTCTTTGCGTTAAAATCTGAAAAGGTTTCCTCACTGCTATATCCCTTACTTAAATTATCATGCAATTTCTCAAACAAGTCTTCGCCAGTTTGCTCGGAACGTTTTTGGCACTCATCTTCTTTTCTATCTTTGGGGTCAGCGTTTTCACCATGATTTTAGTCGCGTCTTTAGCAACAGAAGAAGATACACCTCGAGTGAAAGATAAATCGATTTTAACGTTTGATTTATCCGAGGCCATTCAAGATACTATCCCGATCGACGCTTTGGCTGAAAGTTTTACCGAGGGCGATCGCGAGATTCTGTCTTTGCGTCGTGCGGTAAAAGCGATCGAAGCGGCAGCCGAAGACGATCGCATTGTTGCCCTCTTTTTAGATGGAAGTGGAGGAGATGGAGGGACGGGATATGCAAATTTACAGGCGCTTCGTCGTGCTTTAGAAAAGTTTCGCGCGGCAGATAAAAAAATTATTGCTTATGATGTCGATTGGGGAGAACGAGAATATTATCTCGCCTCAGTTGCTGATGAAATTTTACTCAATCCGAGAGGGGCGATCGATGTTAATGGGTTGGGAGTACAACAATTATTTTTAACCGGTGCTTTAGAAAAGTTTGGCATTGGTATACAAGTCGTAAGAGTTGGTAAATATAAATCTGCCGTCGAACCTTATACGCAAACAGAATTCAGTCCGGAAAATCGCGAACAACTCGAGAATTGGATCGGAGATGCGTGGACAGAATTTTTACAAGTTGTGGGCAAAGGACGAGGAATTCCCCCACAACAATTACAAAATTTGGTGAGTACAAACGGGATCTTTTTACCGCAAGATGCAATTTCTTCTGGGTTGGCGAATGAATTGGCCTATTTTGATGAAGTCGAAACAAAATTACGAGAAATTACGGGACAGTCCCAGAAAAAGAAAGGATTTCGCCAGATCGATCTGGGAGCTTATTCAGAAATTACGCGAAAAGATGACTCATTTTCTCGTCATAAAGTCGGAGTTTTGTACGCTCGCGGTATCATTATCTATGGAGAAGGAACTCGAGAGCAAATGGGTAGCGATCGCCTCGTGAAACAGTTGCGAAAGTTACGAGAAGATAAGGATCTCAAAGCCGTTGTTTTGCGAATTGATAGTCCGGGGGGTAGTGCTTTGGCTTCAGAGTTGATTTTACGAGAATTAAAATTACTTCAGGAGACTAAACCGACTATCGTTTCGATGGGAAATATGGCAGCATCGGGAGGTTATTTAATTGCCATGGGATCTGATTATATTTTTGCCGAATCTATGACTACTACAGGATCGATCGGGGTATATGGTATTTTGCCCAATATCGAGAAAATTGCGGCGGATAATGGCTTCACGCGGGATGTCGTGAAAACGGCTCCTTTTGCCGATACACAGTCAATTTTACGTCCGAAAACGGAACAAGAATTAACCATTATTCAACGGTTTGTCGATCGCATTTATGAGGTCTTTCTCGATAGCGTGGCGGAATCTCGCGATTTACCCCGGGAAACTGTGGCTGAGATCGCCCAAGGTCGCGTTTGGTCGGGCTTGGATGCGAAGGAATTAGGGTTAGTGGATGAATTGGGGGGATTGGATGTCGCGATCGCTTATGCGGCGAAAAAAGCGGATTTGGGAGAAGATTGGGAGGTAGAAGAATATCGGGAAGAGCCAACGTTTAGCGAACTATTGGAGAGTTTTTTATCAATTGCGATCGCGCCGCAAAAAACTCAAGAGATGAATATTGCTCCCTTAATGAAAGAATGGCAGCATTTACAGGAGGAGTTCCGCATTTTGCAAAGTTTAAACGATCCTCAAGGGGTTTACTCGATTTTATGGGGTAGAGGGAATTAATCGGGGTGAATTGCGATCGCTTGAGATCGGCACCGCGATCGCAAAATAAATAGGGCTTGATGAATAGGTTCAAATAATCCTGTATTTAAAACATCCCTCTCAAAGTTTATAAGGTTAAGATATAATATAAGAAAAAATGACTGGGAGAGACAATTCATGTTGAAATCTTATTTATTAATAGCGATCGCTGGGGTGACAATCTTAACGGCAGGAGGGTCTTATCTTTTCTCTCGCGATCGCGTCCAAATTTCTGCCGATCAATCTAATTCTACAGTTTTAGCCAGTGTTTGGGATCGGGAAACTGAGACTTATTCGGGAAATCTCAATATGACCGTCTATCGCAGTCCTTCCTGCGGATGTTGTGGAGGATGGATCGAACACGCTCAAAAACATGGGTTTCAAGTTACCGATATTAAAACTGATAATATAGAAGCTGTTAAACAAGATAATAATATTCCTGAAAATCTCGCTTCTTGTCATACGGCCATCATTGATGGTTATGTGATGGAAGGACATATTCCGGTAGATGATGTCAAGCGTTTTCTCAAACAAAAACCTCAATTTTCGGGATTAGCTGTCCCCGGAATGCCTTTAGGAACTCCCGGAATGGAATCGGGAAATCGGAAACAACCTTTTGATATTCTGGCGTTCGATCGGAATGGACAAGTTGAAGTATTTGCCAGCTACGAAAACTATTAGATTTAGAATCGTGTTTAACATTAATCGCCGTCAATTTATAACCTTTGCAGTGGCAAGTGGAAGTATTGCTGCTGCATCTCATTTGTGGTTGAGACGAGGTGATTCTGAAGTCAAGGGGAGGCAACAAGCATCAAATCAAACTCAAGTTTATCGGAGTCAAAACGGTTTACTTGAAGTTAACTTGGAAGCCAACTATACGACCGTCGATTTAGGTGGACGGACTGCTAATTTACTCACTTATAATGGACAAATTCCCGCCCCGCGTTTGGAAGCCAAAGCAGGCGATCGCGTCCGAATCAAGTTCACTAATCAATTACAGCAGCCGACCAATTTACATTATCATGGCTTACATATTTCTCCGACAGGTAAAGCCGATAATGTTTTTCTACAAATCAATCCGCAAGACAGCTTTAACTATGAGTTTGAAATTCCTCAAAATCAACCCGCCGGAACATTTTGGTATCATCCTCATTTACATGGCTATGTTGCCGATCAATTATCAGGAGGTTTAGCGGGATTATTTGTCATTAGAGGTAAATTGGACGAGATTCCAGAAATTAAAGCGGCAACAGAAGAATTTCTCGTTTTACAAGATTTTTCCCTTAACGATCGCGGCCAACTATTATCCTCAGATCGTATGTCTATTATGGCAGGCAGAGAGGGCAATTTGATTACCATTAACGGTCAAACTAACCCGACTTTCATCCTCGCGCAGAATGGGTTATTGCGCCTGCGAATTCTCAATGCTTCAACTTCTCGTTTCTACAATCTTTCTTTTGATAATCATCCTTTTTCTCTCATCGCAACAGATGGCGGCGCGATCGCAAAACCTATTGAAATGACCCAATTGCTTCTCACACCGGGACAAAGAGCAGAAATCTTGCTCGAAGGAACGCAAAAACCGCAAACTTATCGTTTACTCAACCTTCCTTATAATCGAGGGGGAATGGGGATGATGGGGCGTGGAATGAGAGGAGGAATGAGAGGGAGAATGGGGGGAATGATGGGCAGAAATCGTAACTCAAATCCATCTAATCTTTTGGCAACACTGAACTATAGTTCTGCGGTTGAACCTCTTCGTGTACCCACTCAACTGACTACTATTGTTAATTTACCAGAACCCGATCGCCACAGGCGTTTAACTCTCAATCATGGAATGTCCCCGGGGATGGGAATGGTATTCTTAATCGACGGTCAATCCTACAACCATCAACGAATTGATACTCAAGTTAAATTAAATACCGTGGAGGAGTGGGAATTAATCAATACAGGGGTTATGGATCATCCTTTTCACGTTCATGTTAATTCCTTCCAAGTCGTCAGTCGCAACGGACAAAATGAACCTTATCCAGCTTGGCGAGATACAGTTTTAGTCCGTCCGAGAGAAACTGTAAAAATCCGCATTCCTTTCCAAGATTTTACCGGCAAAACAGTTTACCACTGTCATATTTTAGACCATGAAGACTTAGGCATGATGGGCAATTTAGAGATTATTCGTTAAATAAAAAAGAGTAAAGCCTTCTTTTAATTTCTCTTTTAGTTAAGAGAAGTAAAAGGAGTATATTAATGATAAACCCGCCGATTGCAAAGTTAAGATGAATTCAGAATATCGCTATCAAGTCGGAGGCGCATTAGGCTCGCAAAATTCAACCTACGTGACGCGATCGGCAGACTCAGAGCTTCTCGACGCATTAGAAGCTGGCGAAATCTGCTACGTTCTCAATTCTCGACAAATGGGAAAATCGAGTTTGCGCGTGAGAATGATGCAGCACCTCAAACAAAAAAATTATCTGTGTGCCGCGATCGATCTTACGCGTTTGGGCAATGAAGAAATTACCTCAGAACAATGGTACAAAGGTATTTATTCCGAATTGGTTCGGGGTTTTCGTTTGGGAAATTGCTGCGATCGCCATTGGTGGAAAGAAAGAAAAGAATTCTCTCCTCTTCAGCGTTTGAGTCAATTTGTCGAAGAGGTTTTGCTCGTTGAAATTGCTGCTGAGAAAATCTTTATTTTTCTCGATGAAATTGACAGCATTCTCAGTTTAAAATTCCCCGTTGATGATTTTTGGGCTTTCATTCGCTTTTGTTACAATAACCGGGCAGAAAATTCTCACTACAAGCGTTTGAATTTTGCGCTGTTTGGCGTGGCAACACCGGGAGATTTAATTTGCAATGCCTACCGCACGGCATTTAATATCGGTCGAGCGATCGCGCTAACGGGATTTACCCTTGCAGAAGCGCAACCTCTCGCCCGAGGTTTAGAATCTCGAGGGGGAAACCCACAAGCAACTTTAGCGGCAATTTTGGCTTGGACGGGAGGACAACCATTTTTAACCCAAAAACTCTGTCAGTTGGTGGTGCAACTCGAGGGAGAAATTCCCAGAGGAGAGGAGAAAGAAGCGATCGCAACTCTCGTTCGCCAGTCTATTTTAGATGGTTGGGAAGCTAAAGACGAACCCGTACACCTCCGCAATATTCGCGATCGCCTTTTGCAAGACGAGAAAGAAACCGGATGTTTGTTAGGATTTTATCAAAAGATTTTACAGGATGGCTCGATTCCTTTCACTGGCAGCCTCGCACAACAGCGCCTCGCTCTTTCTGGCGTGGTTTGTCGCGATCGCGATCGTCTCAAAGTCAGCAATCTTATCTACCAAGAAATTTTCGATACTCAATGGGTCGATCGCATTCTGGGAGATATGCGCCCCTACACTGATGCAATGGTCGCTTGGGAAGTTTCCCACAACCAAGATTATTCGCGTTTATTGCGCGGTCAAAGTTTACAAGAAGCCCTCCTCTGGGCGCGAGAGAAAAACTTGCCTCCCGAGGATTACCGCTTTCTCAATGCCTCGCAAAAATTAGCCCAACAGGAAGAAGAAATTCGCTGGGAAGCCGAACGCGCTCAAGCGATCGAATCTCGTTTAAAATACCAGCGTTTTTTTCTGATTGCAGTGAGTTTTGCCTTGGGTTTATCGAGTTTATTGGGAGCGATCGCTTTCTTCCAGTATCGCCAAGCCCTACGCAACGAACTCACAGCCCTTCTCACCTCCGCCGATGTTCTCCTCAATAGCGATCGCCAATTTGATGCCCTCGTTGCGGCCATCCGTGCTAAAAATAGATCCTTGCAATTACAATGGTTGCAACCATCCACCCACGATCGCGTCGATGCGACCCTACAACAAGCGATCGATAATGTCCGCGAAACCAATCGCCTTTCGGGTCATTTAGATGGGGTTTGGGCAGTTGCGTTTAGTCCAGACGGCCAACTTATTGCCACGGGAAGCCGAGATAAAACCATTAAACTTTGGCGGCGCAATGGTGAATTAATCGCCACGTTGCAGGGTCACGAAGATTTAGTCTATTCCGTGGCCTTTAGCTCCGACGGTCGCCTTTTGGCTTCAAGCAGTTTGGATCGCACGATCGCGATCTGGGATTTAAATAAGAATGGTGCAAGTTTGCAGACGAGGTTTGTCGCCCATCAAGCGGGAGCGATCGGTCTGGCCTTTAGTCCAGATAGTCAGTCTATTGTCTCGGGCAGTCGCGATCGCACGGTCAAACTCTGGAATTTAGACGGCACTCTCTCCAAAATCTTTACAGGACATAAAGCCCCGGTCGTGAGAGTTACTTTTAGTCCAGATGGCCAAGCGATCGCTTCAGCCTCCGACGATAAAACCGTGAGACTGTGGGGACTCAATGGCAAAGCGATCGCCACCCTACGCGGTCATACGGATGAAGTTTATGCAGTCGCCTTCAGTCCCGACGGTACCCTCATTGCCTCGGTATCTGATGACAATACCGTGCGCCTGTGGCAGCAACGAGAGTACAGTTGGGAGAACGCGAAGTTACAAAAGATTCTTTCCGGTCATACCGATGAAGTTTATGGAGTCGCCTTTAGTCCCGACAGCCAAACCCTTGCTACAGGCAGTCGCGACCAAACCGTGAAACTTTGGCATCGAGACGGACGCTTGCTCACGACCCTCGCAGGACATCAGGGGGAAATTTGGCAAACTGCCTTTAGTCCGGACGGAAAAGCCTTAGCGTCAGCAAGTTCTGATGGTACAGTCAAATTATGGCAGCCCCAGCATCCCCGTTCCACTTTATTATCGGGGCATCGAGCCACGGTTTGGGATGTGGATTTTAGTCCGAATGGCAAGTTTGTGGCTTCTGTGGGAGGAGATAATGCCCTAAAAATCTGGAGTCGAGAAGGGCGTTTAGTGCGGGAAATATCGAGACATGAAGGAGGGGTAAAAGGCGTAAAATTCAGTCCGGACGGGCAGTTTTTGGCTTCAACCAGTTTGGATAATAGCGTGCGGTTGTTGCGGATCGATGCGATCGCGGGTATTCTCTCACAAAAAGTTCTCCTCGATCACAAAGACGCAACGGGGCCGATCGCTTTTAGTCCTAATGGTCAACAGTTCGCGATCGGTAGCGATGACAGTACGATTACCTTTTGGACAAGAGAAGGAAAATTATTAAAAACCCTCACTCAACATCGAGGGAGTGTCAGAGCGTTGAGCTTCCATCCCGACGGTGAAATATTTGCCTCGGGGAGTTTGGATGGCACGATTAAATTATGGCAGCAAGATGGGACATTATTGCGATCGCTAACAGGACATGATGCGGGAATTGTGGCCCTTGCGTTTAGTCCAGACGGAAAAACCTTGCTTTCAGGAAGCCGCGATCGCACTTTGAAACTCTGGACGCAAGCCGGAGAATTATTACAAACCTTTCACGGACATCGACAAGGGGTAAATGATGTCGCTTTTAGTCCAGATGGGGAAATTATCGCCTCAGCCGGAGATGATGGCGCGATCGTCTTATGGCAGCCTCAAGGCAAGCAATTGACCGCATTACGGCAACATCAGCAGGGAGTTAATAGTATTGCTTTTAGTTTTGACGGCCAAACTTTAGTTTCTGGAGGTACGGATAATCGCGTAATTCTTTGGAATTTAGAACAGATATTAGCCTTCGATCGCTTATTAAAACAAGGCTGCGATCGGGTACGAGATTACTTACAATACAATGCGGAAGTTGCAGCGAAAGATAAGAAACTGTGTGAATTTTAGGCGATCGATTGTTGTTTGTTGAGATGAGATCGAATTGAGTTGCCAACAGAGATCGAACTCACCATTTAAAGCGCGATAGTGAAAGTAAGACAGGCGAAAGAAATTCGTCTTAACTAAAAAGCAAATTTAATTCTTTAAATTCAACCATGAAACTATCGCCAAAGACTTCAATTTTCTCGCTGCCAAATTTAGCGAAAACACTTCTTTGTAGTTTGGGAATTTCTATCTCTCTCGGAGTGACAATTTCTTCAGTTCAAGCAGCTTCTCTTGCTTCTTTCAATCAATCCTTTGGTGTTCATACAGGCAATCGTTACCCGATTGATGGATTAATTAATTTGGGCATGCGTCCTCTGGCTATGAGTAAAGGGTTCTCCACGACAAAATTTGGCGAAGGAGATGTTGGCAAAACCTTTATATTCAATCAAGAAAATCGCGGTTCTCGCTTCACTCAATTGATTGAATATTTAACGAATGGTGTCAATGATACAGCGAATGTTTTTGCTGCCGCACCCGGTATTGCTGGATACGGTCAACATCGACAAGAATCGTCTTTATTTGCGAATTCTAATCTAGAAGCTGTCGATCTATATGGCCTTGATGTTGAGGAGATCCGAGTTACCATTGGAGACTTTAAAATTCAGAAAAATCAACATGGGTATTATTCTCGAGGTTGGGCAACTTGGAGTTTTCATGATGGACAAGAAGATCCGTCGCAGTCAGTTCCAGAACCCAGTTCATTAATGGGTTTATTAGGGCTGGGTTGTCTAGGGATGGCAGGGTTCATGCGTCGCCGTTCTGAAAATATCAACCTGTAGTTTGTTCTTTTTTAAAGTAAGTGAAAAGCGATCGCGCAACCATCGGGATATTGCTATATGCGATCGCTTCAATATCTTAGTTCCCAAAACGATAGATAGTTTTGATGAGTTGATTTTTAGGGTTCAAGTGTTAGGTTTGCTCTGGGAACGTCGCCCACTTTGAAACCATAAGATTGCACCTGTTATCAGGAGAAAAAATAATCCCGATCCGTTGAGAAATACATAGGTGAGTTCTAGGTCGATCGTACCAAAACGACCGCGATGTAGCGCCAATAACCACAGATAATTTTCTTCATTACCCGTCAGTGCGGCAATGTGGAATAATACTCCAGTTGTGAGGGTTAAAGTCAAAGGAAACAGCATTAAAGGCGCAAGGGCGCGATGCAACTGTCGAGGATAGCGTTTGAATAGGGAAACGGGTGAAGGCATTGGCTGAGTCTATCAGTGATGTTTGAGGGCATAAAGTCCTACTGGAACGGCAACAAGTAGAACAGATAGGGTTTCGCCGAGACCTTGAGGCATCGTTCCGGCGGCTTGGACGGGTGTGGGTTGGGGTGTAGAATTTGATTCTTCTGCGATCGCAGGGGTGTCGATTATTGCTGAATTTTCCTCACTCATAATACCATTTTCTGTCGGCATATTTGGCATCTTTTTCCTTTCTTCACTCATAATATTATTTTCCTCCATTATCACGTTCTGTTTTATATTTTTATTATCTATTTTGTTATCGGGGTTTTGAGAATTGGGCTTCTCTAAAATGTTCATTTCTTTCTTCGGACGATGGGATTCCGAGCCGTGAGCATGGCTAGGTAACGAGGCAATCATGGTCAACAAAGAAAGAAGTATTGCCCCACCTAATTGATTAACGATTCTAGTCATAGTTTTTACTTCTTTAACAGAATATTTATGTAGTTAGAATTCATTAATTATAACTTTCAATCGGGAATAAATCAAGAGAGTTTTTGCATTTACCCGGATTTTTCAAAGTTGTACTTCTATAATTTCATGCCAATATTTTTATCCTGCTAATAAAAAGAATTCAATTGAGTCGGACTCGAACATCTCTGCGAATCAGCGATCGCAATATTCTCAATTCATCTTTACTCTAAACTGCGAATGTCTAAATTGATAATATTTGATTCATCAATTAAATCTTCCTTGGTGTAAAATGCAAAATGACGTTTTCCTTGTACGCGCTGCCAAGTTTTCTGCACGATCGCATCGGGATAAGTTCCTTCATCTAATTGTTCCAAAATCGACGGCCAATTTTGAGAAAGAATGAGAGCATCGCCGAGAAATAGTTTGCAATCGCCAATATGAGCAATAGTGTAAATTCCTGAAGACATGATATTCAATGTAAAATGTAGAGAAACTCGAAGCAATACAAATTTGATGCGCGGAACTTTTAATTAACAAAGAGAGTTGAATCAAAACAATCGAGATAACCTTCCGAACTGATAATAGCTAAAGCGCGGAGATTTTCCACGTGTAACTGCTGATTCCAGTACCAGATTTGGCGTAATGTCCCCAGTAAGGTAAAACCAATTTCAAGGCCGTAAGAATCGGAGAATTGTAAAATCGAGGCGAGATAGTCAAAGGCATTCATGATTGATGTGTCGGAATCGTCCGTCTTTTGCCACGAAATTTCCTGACTATCAAAAGATAAAGGAAAACTGGGCAAAATTGACAGGTTTTGGGGATCTTGAGGAGAGCAAAAGACTTGTAATAAGCGATCGAGAGCGCCAGATAAATGCGGGTTTTCAGTATCTCCCCATCTCAACCGCAAGATGCCCCAGAATTTTGCAAGATGTCCGAGTTCATCCTGCAAAAGTTGAGCGATCGCATTGTATAATTCTCCGGTTGAATGGGACATTAACCAAAGATAGACAGAGGTCGTTATCCATTTAGCAATAACGCATTGAAAGAGATAGCGATCGGCTTCCAATACCGCCGTTGGAGACGAATTCAGATCGGAGGCAATCGGTAATATGTCCCCAGTCAGTTGTTCGTAAATTTGGCGAAAAATTGCTGAATGTTGGCGTTCTTCTTGTTCCCAAAGTCCCAATTCTAAAAGATTGCCTTTTTTATCCATCACTCTGCCTAAAAAAGAGGCAATTTGTGGGGTAATTCCGGGTAACTTTAACCATGTTGAGCGGGAATATACAGGCATTGTTTTGACTTCTACGGAAATCGCGATCGCGGCAAAAAACAATTCTACCGGAACAGCGATAATTTGTTCGGGCGCGATCGCATTCCAGTCAATTGGTTGCCAAGGATGAAGCCGAGAACCATTATGATGAAAGGATAGCTCAAACAAGCGATCGCTCAGCATCTCCGAGGCTAAATTGCGAGCGATCGCTGCTTTAATTCTCGTTTTTGTTCCAGAATGGGCGGGCTGTGGGGTGCGATCGCCGATTAAATTGCGATGAGAAGTGAAGGAAGTTTGATAAATTGTGAACATGAACTGGGTTCTCCGAACGAATTTCCTTATACTTAAAGTCTGCACTGGGTTGGCGAAGGATCGAACCCACTTGGCAACTCACCCCGATCTCAGTGAAAATTCGGAACTGGGAAATTCAAGTCTTGAGATTTGTAACCGATCTTGAGAAAACAGGGACTATCCGCACTTTTTTATGAGCGAAACTCTCAAAGCCTCGATCCGAGGACTAGCAGTAATAGAACGAGCAATTCAACGACAGGGATGGACAAAAACTAACACCCCCGCTTTTTGGACGGCGGCTTATACTTCTCAAGCGACGTTGCGACGCTTTTGGCGAAAGATTCCCATTCAAAAGGCGACTTTTATTGCGATCTGTCTGGCTGTCGAGATTGAAGACTGGGAGGCGATCGCCGATCTCGATGATGCGGAACGAGAAGATCTACCCAATGATATCCTCGCACAAGTGGCAGCATTTCCTACTTACGTCCCAGAGAAACGCCTAGCCGTTTTATTACTGACAGAAGCTGTAGATTTTAGCGATCGCATGACGGCAAATGAGGAACAGGCTTTAGGGTTAATTCGCCGAGACGCGAAGCGTATCGCCCTTTGCTGCAAAGAAGGTGGAGGACGGGTTCTGAAATTTACTGGGGAAGGATTGCTGGTATATTTTACCAGTGCAATTGAGGCGATCGAGTGCGCGATCGCCATTCAGAAAACCCTTATCGAAGGTGTTGCTAACTTTTCCTCTCTCGATATTTTGCCGCATCGTATAGGCATTCATTTAGGAGATATTTATATTACCGAAGGGGAAGTGATGGGCAATGGCATTAATATTGTTGGGGATGTTCTCCTCGAAGCAAAACCGGGGGAAATCTGCTTATCTCAAAGCGTCTATAACGTCGTGAAATCTTCACTGGATAAGGAGATACGAGACTTAGGGAAAAAGCCCCTCGCCAGTTTGTCCGATGCGATCGCCCTCTACTATCTTCCTGCCCTCACTTCCCCATTGCCAACTCAAAGGATCGCACCTCAACTACCAGATCTTCCGTCCGTCCCTGAAGGCCCCATTCCTCTCACTTCTCCTTTTTATATCGAGCGATCGGTGTTAGAACAACAGTGTTACTCGGAACTTAAACAACCGGGAGCTTTATTACGTCTAAAAGCCCCCGGACAAATGGGTAAAACCTCCCTGTTACATCGATTACTGCACCATGCCGCCCGAGGGGGGACTCGTACCGTCCGCTTGAATTTGCTGCAAGTAGAAGATGCGATCTTATCCAGTTTAGAACAATTTTTACGTTGGTTTTGTATTTGCGTAACCCAAAAATTACGCTTGAGTAACCGCGTCAAGGAATATTGGGATGAAGACAATAGCAGCATTCTCAACTGTACTTACTATTTTGAAACCTATCTCTTAGAAGAATGCGAGGAAGGTCTTTTGTTAGGATTGGATGAGGTCGATCGCATTTTCCAATACCCGACAATTACACGAGGATTTTTGCCCATGCTGCGAAGTTGGTATGAGGAAGCTAAGACCTTAGAAATATGGGCAAAATTTCGTTTGATCGTGGCACATTCAACGGAAGAATACGGTTTATTGGATTTGAATCAATCTCCTTTTAATGTCGGTTTACCAGTCGAATTAACAGAATTTAATCGCGAACAAATTGAAAAGTTAGCTCGCTATCATCAATTAGAATGGAATAATACTCAACTTCAGCAAGCGATCGCCATGTTGGGAGGACATCCCTACCTCGTGCGCTTGGCAATGTATCATTTAGCTCGCGGTTATATTACCTTAAAACAATTATTAACAGAAGCACCGACAGGGGCGGGAATTTACGAAGAACACTTGCGCCGTCACGGGCAAACCATTCAAGCCAATTCCCATTTATTGAGTGCAGTCGAAAAGCTAGTTAAAGCACAAGAAGCGATCGAGATCGATACGCTTTCAGCCTATCAGCTTGATAGTATGGGTTTGATTCAAAGACAAGGGAATCTTGTCATGTGGCGATGCCAACTTTACAAACGATATTTTTGCAATATCTTCAGTCCGAAAAATTGATATTATCTCGCACTGCCTCAATTCCTCTTTCTGTTTGACTCATAAAAACCTCTTGACCGATTCTTGACCGAATAACGAGCGCAATTAGAGATAATTGCGCTCGGATAGATGCAGCCAAATGCAGTTAACAAAAATCAACAAATCCCGCACCCCTTGAAAATAAAGGGATACGGGATTCAATTAGACGCAGAAGAACTAAGGCGGCAGTCGGAATCGAACCGACGATAAGGATTTTGCAGACCCCTGCCTTACCACTTGGCTATGCCGCCATGAACTTCCGATTTACTAGCGTAACACAAATCGGAAGACTAGGAGTGAAATTATCCCAATAATTTAGAAATTAATGCCAAATTTAACCGCCGCACTGGGATTATTTTCTAAGGGGCGAGTATCAATCTGTACATCTACCGGTTCAGAAGCCGCAAAATCATAGTTTGCCAACTTGTCATCAAAAGTAAAGTCGCTGTTGACCTTCCATTCATCGGTAGGAATGATGGTGACAACATAATCTCGTTCCCCAAAACAGCGAATGTTATCGCCATTGGTGTTGGGAAGACAGGCAAGATCGCCTATATTTTCAGCTTGATAAGCGACTAACCCGGCTCTGGAATATAGATTAGCCGGGGAAGAAGCCATTCCTCCTTCATGAGACATTGCTTCGGATGCACCATATCCCACACCCCCAAAAATTAATTGATTAGTCGGTTGTAGGGGTTGATAGAAGTCCGAGGTACGAACCTCTGTTTGCGCCAAAGCACTCGCGCCAATTAAGGCAGCGCCACTGGAAAAGGCAACAATCAAAGCAAGAGATTTCATAAGATTTCGTTCTCCTTTTCTCCTTGAGAAAACAGCCCTGAAGAAATATTGCGTTCTTCTTTCTTTATGGTAAAGAAATAATGGCGAGGAGAGATCGCTATCTTTATAAAATTTGGTTTAAGGTCGCACTCCCTTCTTTTTATTTTAAAAAACTTAATCTTTCGTTACTTTTAGAAATAATTTTCCCGTTGCGAGTCATACCGATGGATGGAAGGCGATCGCATTTATAACATTAAGTTAAGCGGGGGTCAGATTGAGATAATCTAGATCGAGTGACTGAATTTTTTATCATCGTTCTATGACCGCCACGATTTCGAGTCCTCCCCGTCCTATTCGCATTGCCTCGCGTAAAAGTCAGCTGGCATTGGTGCAAACCCATTGGGTGCGCGATCGCTTGAAAGAGGCGTTTCCCGATCGCAACTTTGAGGTGCAGGAAATGAGTACCCAAGGGGACAAAATTTTAGATGTCGCCCTCTCCAAAATTGGCGATAAGGGACTATTCACCAAAGAGTTAGAAGTGGGGATGCTGGAAGGACGTGCAGATTTTGCCGTTCACTCTCTCAAAGATTTGCCGACGCGCTTGCCCGATGGGTTAATGTTGGGATGCGTAACGGCACGAGAAAATCCTGCTGATGCGTTGGTGGTACGGGAAGAACACAAGGATAAAACTCTAGAAACTTTGCCAGAGGGCGCAATTATCGGGACTTCTTCCTTACGTCGCTTGGCACAATTGCGGCATTATTTCCCCCATTTTACCTTTAAGGATATCCGAGGCAATCTCAACACGCGGCTGGCGAAATTGGATGCTGAAACAAAAGAGTATGATGCCATCATTTTAGCCGTGGCTGGGCTGGAACGTTTGGAGATGAGCGATCGCGTTCATCAAGTCATTCCGGCAGAAATTTCTCTGCACGCGGTAGGACAAGGCGCGTTAGGAATTGAATGCCGCGAGGGAGATGATGAAATTTTAAACTTATTACAGGCAATTTCTCATCAACCTACTACCTATCGCGCTCTTGCCGAACGCTCTTTTTTACGCGAGCTAGAAGGAGGATGTCAAGTTCCCATTGGAGTCAATACTGTTATCGAAGGAGACAGTCTGACATTAATAGGTATGGTTGCAGCATTGGATGGCAAGCGATTGATTAAAGATACCGTAAGTGGCAAGGCTAGCGATGCAGAACAATTAGGAATCGATCTCGCAGAGATTCTCAAAGGAAAAGGAGCAAAAGAAATTCTGGATGAGATTTTTGCTGAAATTCAACGTTAGAAAGTGAAACTTTAAGCAGTGAAAATTTAAGAGCAGCGCGATCGCGTTTCTGCAAAAGTTGTGAAATGACAATTCATTTCACAACAAAATTTGTAATAATATCTGTTCCCAATCTTCATACTTTTCCTTGCCGTTTGCGTTTAACTCGATTTTTAGATTTTCCCAATTCAAGTAGTATGGGTGTAAATGTAAAGCACTTACATCACTTTGTCGAAAATCGAGTCCGACTTCTTCTTTTAAGAATTGTCCTAATTTTATCTCTGGATCTTTTATAAATGAAAATTTTTCAGGATAAAAAAGAGAATCTGTACAATATCCGATGCAATTTATCAAGCAGTCGATCGCGATATTTCAGTTCTTCCTCGCGAACTCATTCCTGCTAAGTGCGATCGCAATTCTAGAACAGAGCCTCCAACCGCAAGAGGACGCGCCGAAATGGTATAATCACCAATCCCTCTAGCACAATTGCCAGACCAATATTATAGTTGTGTCCATCGAGAAAATTTTATGACTGAAATTGCAGAACGTCCCCTCCCGCAAACCGATACCTCTAACATGAAACTCACCCGAGAAGAGGCATCAATGCTCTACGAAGACATGGTACTGGGGCGACAGTTTGAAGATAAATGTGCTGAAATGTACTATCGGGGCAAAATGTTTGGGTTTGTCCATCTCTATAACGGACAAGAAGCCGTTTCCACCGGGGTCATTAAAGCCATGCGTCCCGATGAAGACTATGTTTCCAGTACCTATCGAGATCACGTTCACGCCCTGAGTGCCAATGTACCCGCCCGAGAGGTCATGGCAGAATTATTCGGTAAAGAAACCGGATGCAGTCGAGGACGAGGGGGATCCATGCACATGTTCTCCGAACCTCATCGTTTACTGGGGGGCTATGCCTTTGTTGCTGAAGGGATTCCCGTCGCCACCGGTGCCGCTTTTCAGAGTAAATATCGTCGAGAAGCCCTCGGAGATGAAAGCGCCGATCAAGTGACTGCCTGTTTCTTTGGGGATGGTGCCAGCAATAACGGGCAGTTTTTTGAATGCCTAAATATGTCCGCACTCTGGAAACTTCCCATCCTGTATGTCGTGGAAAATAATAAATGGGCGATTGGCATGGCCCACGATCGCGCCACTTCTCAGCCAGAAATTTACAAAAAAGCCAGCGTTTTTGGGATGCACGGCGTAGAAGTGGATGGTATGGATTTACTCGCCGTGCGTAAGGTTGCCCAAGAAGCGATCGCTCGCGCCCGGGCGGGAGAAGGTCCCACCTTGATCGAAGCCCTCACCTATCGTTTCCGAGGTCACTCCCTCGCAGATCCCGACGAACTTCGCAGCCCACAGGAAAAAGAATATTGGAACGCCAAGGATCCGATTAAACGCTTTGCCAGCCACGTCCTCGAACAAAATTTGCTGAGTCAAGCAGAGTTAGACGCGATCGATCGGAAAATTCACGACATTATTGAGGATGCCGTGACATTTGCCGAAGCCAGTGCCGAACCCGATCCCAGTGAATTATATCGTTATATTTTTGCGGAAAAATAGACGCTTCTTGTGAGTTAGACGCGATCGCTCATTACCAATTCACAGCAGAAAGAGCCAGTTTCTTTAGGAAAACTGGCTCTTTGCGTGCGATCGTGTTTTTTTTATATTCAGGGTCTTTTATTGTTTTGACCCCATTTAAAAATTAGGGTTTTTATATCAGCTAACCCTATTTGAATACTTATTATCTTGTCAGGGATCGCGCTTTTTCCAAGAATTCATAATATTTTCTTTATGTTTTTGGATTTTGCGACTTTTTTCAAGGATTTCCCGATCCCCAATTTTGGCGAAATGAGATTCTCCTCAAACTCAAAACCCATGATTGACTCAAGTTCCCGTCAACGATACGGGATACGGCTTGGGGGATCTATCGGAAATTGCTGGGGATGAAACAACATTATATTTAACGAGATCGGCCAATTCTTGCAGTTGACTGATGGCTTCTGCACCCTCTAACTTCATCAATTCGCGATCGTCCCGCATTTCCGTCCACGTGATCCCATAGTCGGAAACGAGAAAGCGAATGAGGTGATTTTCTCCCAAACTCACCATAAAGGAGGCACTATTCATCCGATCGCCACAGGTATAGCAAGACGCTAAATAACCTCGACCCTCTAACACCGTTGCTAGTGCTTGCAAATTCATAACGAGATCGCGAACAAATCGACGATGTTGTTGTGCTAATCGTAAAAACACGGCCTTTTCCTCCAAACACCACGTAAATTTCTATTGTAAGTCTTTTAACATTTTCTTAAGATTTTGTCTCGCTCGAAGTAATTTTGTACTCAATATAGGGTGAGATGATTGTGCGATCGCCATTGACAACACATTCTCTTCTACCTCAGCCGAGAGAACCTTTATTCCTCATCATGGCAACGCAGTCCTCAAATGCGATCGATTGTTGACACCGTGAAACCCTCCCATGGTCTCAACTAATACATGTTTTTTGGTTTCTGTCAAGTTTTTAGACTTGATAAGTTTTCTTACTATCTAAATCTGCTTCTGAAATCCTGAGTTTCTTTTCCTGCAAAAGGTTTTAACTGATTTTTATCGGTTTATACTTCTGTTCAGAAATTCTTATCTTCAAGCACCTTTACAAAACTTTGCAAAAATAAATACAATGAAACAGAAGCAATGAGTATTTATTCCTAATGTACTGGTCAAGCATAGAATTTCCGTGGCTGACAGCAACAATCCTGTTACCACTTATCGCTTCCCTAGCGATCCCCGTCATTCCCGATAAAGAAGGTAAAACCTTGCGCTGGTACTCCTTCAGTGCTGGTTTTGCAACCTTAACCCTTGCTTTGTGGGGATTCTGGCAAAATTACAATCCCAGCGAAACGGGATATCAACTCACAGAAACTATTCCTTGGCTGCCGCAACTGGGGGTTAATTGGTCGCTAGGGGTAGATGGTTTATCGATGCCCTTAATTATTTTATCTTGTTTTATAAGCACTCTTGCATTATTGGCATCATGGCGAGTGGAACGCAAACCTCGGTTATTTTACTTCCTTATGTTGGTGCTTTATAGCGCCCAAATCGGTGTTTTTGCAGCCAAAGATTTGTTCCTTTTCTTCCTCGTCTGGGAGTTAGAATTAGTCCCAGTTTATCTCTTGATTTCTATTTGGGGCGGCAAAAAGCGCCTGTATGCAGCGACTAAATTTATTCTTTACACGGCTTTAGCCTCTTTATTTATTCTCGTTGCCGCTTTAGCAATGTCATTTTATGGCGGTAATGTCACCTTTGATATGGCCGAGTTAAGTTTAAAACAGTATCCGATCGCATTAGAAATGTTAACTTATGTAGGATTTCTGATTGCTTTTGGCGTTAAGTTGCCGTTATTTCCTTTCCATACTTGGTTGCCTGATGCTCACGGCGAGGCTTCTGCACCTGTTTCAATGATTTTGGCAGGGGTTTTATTGAAGATGGGAGGATATGGTTTAATTCGCTTCAATGTAGAAATGCTTCCCCATGCTCATATTAAATTTGCCCCCATTCTGATCATTTTAGGAGTGGTTAACATTGTTTATGGTGCATTTGCAGCCTTTGGACAAACCAACTTAAAACGCCGTCTTGCTTATTCATCTATTTCCCATATGGGCTTTGTCTTAATTGGGATTGCCTCTTTTACAGAATTAGGGATGAGTGGGGCAATGTTACAAATGCTTTCTCATGGTTTAATTGCGGCAATTTTATTCTTCTTAGCTGGGGTTGTCTACGATCGTACTCATACTTTAATGATGGACGAAATGAGCGGCCTCGCCAAATTAATGCCGAAAACGTTCGCGCTTTTTGTCACCGGATCGATGGCTTCTCTGGCATTACCGGGGATGAGCGGATTTATTAGTGAGTTAACAGTATTTTTAGGACTCTCTAACAGCGATATGTACGGCACAACCTTTAAGATTGTGGTGATATTTTTGGCTGCAGTTGGACTGATGATTACACCCATTTATTTACTGTCTGGGTTGCGCGAAGTCTTCTACGGGAAAAATAAAGAAGTATTGGTATTTAAGCCTTTTGAAACTGATGCTAAACCTCGGGAAGTTTTCATCGCGGCTTGTTTGGTGATTCCCGTTATTGCGATCGGGGTTTATCCTAAATGGGTGACGGATACTTATGATGTCAAAACTGTCGGAGTAGCGATCGCCTCTCGTCAAGCCTTTCCAATCGTCGCCCGAGAAACGTCTAACCCAACCAGTTCGCACTTTTTACCGATTTCCGCTCCAGCTTTAATTGCACCTACTTTGGACAATTAGCAAGCAAAATTAACAAATCCTAATAAGAGTAAAAGCGATCGCCTCTTAGCGATCGCTTAAATACTGAAGATCCACAGTGGTTGATTAATGGATCGCGAGGAGTGATTCAATTTGTGGAGATTGTCAAGAAAATTTAAGAGAAATGAGGAAAAAGAGAGAGCGCCTGTTTTTTTGTTAAACTGATTTTATCTCTAGGTTGGGATCTCACTGATGGAAACCTACACGCTTGAGGATTTAGTTTGGGCGATCGAGGGCAATTTTCCTTATCAATAGACAATAAATAATCAGTCTTTCTTGAGCGTTACTAAAGTAATATCATCATAAACTGTCTGGGTTCCAATATGGTTTTGTAAATCTTCAAGAATGGCATTTTGAATTTCTTCTACACTTTTTTTATGGTTTAATTGCACGGTCTCGCATAAATTATCCAGCCCATATTGCACGCCGTTAATATCCTCCGCTTCCGAAATGCCATCAGTATAAATGACGATTGTATCTCCCGACTTTAATTCTATCTTGGTTTCATCAATAAATGGCGTAATATCTTCATCTAAGCCGACGGGAAATCCTAAATTAATTGTATCAATTCGATTGAGCTTTCCATCGGCACGCACTAAAATTAATTCTTCATGCTGTCCGCTTAAATATAATGAATTGTTGCGGTAATCCAACAACAAAAGGGTTAGCGTTTTATCAGAATTAATTCGATTAATATTATCAATTAAAACGCGGTTAATCACATCCCAAAATCTCTCTAAATTAGTTTCTTTGTTTGCCAATAAAGTTCGAATTGCCGTTTGCAGGACAATTGTTAACACGCCGCTTTCTAAACCATGTCCTGTCACATCACCAATACAAATTTTGACGCGATCTCCATAGGTAATAATATCGTAATAATCTCCTCCTACCTCTGTTGCCGGTTTCATATATCCAGCAATATCCAATCCGGGGATTTTTTTGAATTCTTCTGGTTTGGGCAAAAACATTTTTTGTAATGCTTGGGTAATTTCTAATTCTCCACTCAGTCGAGAATTCTCTTGTTCTAGTTGTGTATTGAGTGCAGAAATTGCTTTGTTGGCTTGTTCTAGTTGTTGAGTTCGTTCGTTAACTTTTTCTTCTAAAGTATGAAAAGAGTCTTTTAGCTGAGTCGTCATTTGATTGAATGCGTCTGCTAAAATGCCAATTTCATCTTGACTTTGAACTGTAACAAATCGATCCAAGTTACCACGAGCGATCGCGCGAGCGCTATCTACGAGATCTTGAATGGGAGAAGTTAAGCTGCGAGTGAGCCACCAGCCAATTAATAAAGCAACCGGAAGCGTAACCGAAAAAATTATCAAAGAAGTCCGCCTCGCTCGTCTTTGACTCATAATGACTGCTGAAGCATCAAATTCAATGATTAAAAATCCCTCCTGTTGATTAAAATTATCTTGTATGGGGGAATAACTATAAAGAATAAACTGTCCGTTGGGCTTGCGAAATAAGTCCTCTTCCACTGATGTCTTTGTAACTATTCTTTCTTTTCTCTCTAATGGAACAGGAAACCGAACAACCTCTCTGCCAATAATCGAAGTTCGTCCGGGTGGTGGTGCATAGTCTAAAACGAAAACAAATTTTTCATTGGCAAGACGGCGAAATGTAGAAATTCGCTGAATTGAATGATTAATCTCGATAATTTCTTCAAGGCGCTGAATTAAGATATTATAGTAATAGCTTTGAGAATCTTGGGGCTCTACGAGCAAACTATGAAAGTTAGGGGTAATTTGTAAAGCAGTGAGAGAGGTAATATCTTTCAGGCGAGCGCGGAGATCTTGAATTTCAGTCTGATGAAGTTGATGATAAAGACTTTCAGTTAAAATTCCGACGATAAAAAGTGTCAAAAAAGAGTATGCGGCTGTAAGTTTATAGCGCAAACTCCAGCCTCTTTTTGTTCTATTTTGAGAGCTTTTTCTTAAATTTCGGAACATAGAAATTACTTATTGTTATTCGATAATTGATAATTTTTAATTGTTGAGAAAGATTGCGGCCTTCCATCCCGAGAAACTTTGTGATGACCTCCTTTGTCTTTGTTGTCGTCGGAGATCGCGTACTTTTGCCTCTTTCAGTATTACCCAATCTCTGTGATTCGGTAAAACATTCCGGTAAGAGTCGTTCGCCAATCGATAAATAAATGTTAAGATTACTGCGTTTTGTTAAACCAAGGAGTGGAACGGAATGAAACAAAAGCGTCTCGCATCCTTAGCTTCTCTCGCGGTGCTGGCTGCAACGGCGATCGCCCCGATGGGGGTCGTCCGCGCTGAAACCGTAGAAGCGTCGGATCCATTAATCGCCCAATCTGTTGCGGCGGGGATTTGTCCCAACCAATTACAGGGAGCGATCGATCGCGTGATTCGCAATCCGACGTTTTCGGGAGCTAAGTGGGGCATTCACGTGGAAACCTTAGAGGAGGGTCGCGTTCTGTATTCTCATGGAACGAACCAATATTTGATTCCCGCCTCTAATATCAAGATTTTAACCACGGCGGCTGCTTTACAATTGTACGATCCGCTTTCTCCCATTCGTTCCTCGAATTTGGGGAGTTGGGTTCGCACGATCAATCAAAGAAGCCACAATGGTTATGCTGATTCCCTATTGCGCGGAATCGGTGGTGCTGGTGCGGCGCGAGCAGCATTAACTCGTTTGGGGGTGCGGCCGGATTTCCGACAGGCGGATGGTTCTGGGTTATCTCGGAATAATTTAGTTACGCCTTCGGCATTGGTGAGCATTTTAAAGGCGATCGTGCAACGAGGTCACGGAAAAGAGATTTTCTATGCTTCTTTACCCCTCGCCGGACGAACCGGTACCCTCGCACGGCGTTTTCGCGCAACTCCCGCTCAAGATATCGTTCGCGCTAAAACCGGTACTCTGCGAGGCGTGCGAGCGCTTTCTGGCTATTTAGAACACCAAGAGTACGGAGTTCTCGTGTTTAGCATTCTCGTTAATCAACCCGGTCAGTCGGGACAGCGATTATTGAATGCGATCGATAATATTGTGCTTCGCATGGTGAGCATGAATAGTTATAACTGTTCGCGCCGTTTTTAAGCCATGAAACGTTTTTATTTTGGTGTTGAGGAGATTTTGTCTGGTGTTGAGGAGTTACGGGGGTGCAAATTGCACCCCTTTGAATTTTTGGGGGAGTTTGAGGAAGGCGATCGCGTTTTTTTGTGGGAAAGTTTAATTGCGATCGCTTAATCACCCTCGCACGTATCAAGGGTACAAGCATTGCACCCCGATAAAAATAATCTTCAAGCGGCGGCGAATTCCTCAGCAATACGGACGGTACGTCCCGAGGCTGTCGCAATGAGGGATAGCGATCGCACTAACTCTATCATCGCTTCGAGGGAGAGTGCCTGACGCGCATCGGAAACGGATTTTTCCGGTTCCGGGTGACATTCGATGATTAACCCATCAGCACCGCAAGCGATCGCGGCTTTGGCTAAGGGGGCGACGAATTCCCTCTTACCGGTGGCGTGGGACGGATCGACAATCACGGGAAGATGTGTGAGTTGTTGTAGGGCGACCACTGCACCCAAGTCGAGGACATTGCGCGTCTGGGGATCAAAGCTGCGAATCCCTCGCTCGCAAAGGACAACATTCGGGTTACCATGACTGAGAATATACTCTGCTGCCCCGAGAAATTCCTCGAGGGTTGCCGAAAGTCCTCGTTTGAGTAAGATAGGTTTTCCTGCCTGTCCGAGGGCTTTGAGGAGATCGAAGTTCTGCATATTGCGACTGCCCACCTGTAGCATATCTGCATGAGTTGCGATCGCGTCAATTTGGTCAATCGCCATGACTTCGGTAATGATGGGAATGCCGAATTTTCGCCGTACTCGAGTGAGAATTTCTAAGCCTTCCGGCCCCAATCCTTGGAAGGAGTAGGGAGAAGTACGCGGCTTGTAAACGCCACCCCGCAAGGCTTGGACAGGAGCAGAGCCTAATTTGCGAGCCACGGTTTCCATTTGGCTCAAACTTTCTACGGTACAGGGTCCGCCAATGATGACGATTTCCGCATCGCCAAAGGTGACGTTTTCGGAGAGTTGCACGCGGGTTTTGTGCTGGGGATGGGTTTTTTCGTTGAGTTTGGCGGTTAACATGATTTCCTCGTGAGTATAATGAGCAATAAAAAAGCCCGGACTATGCCGGGGAAAAGACAACGCAATACGAACGCATCCACCCGGCTAAGTTGGCGGCCAGATAAAGTAAAATCCGTAAAACCAAAGATGGAGAGTTGCGATCGCCATTGTCTCGATAGAGTTGTGGGTTGTTTCCAGTCCCATCAAAAAACCGCAAGTTTTTTATGCTTGCGGTTCGCCGATTTCATACCAGATTCAACTGGATTCACTGTCGGCGAACCAAGCTAAACCAAAAATAAAAGTAGTGGCAATTAAATTTCATGGAATGGAAAAAGAAAAACTTTGTTGTTTGAGATTCTTCTCACGCTAGCAGAAAAGGGGTGTAATGTCAAGGTTTATTGCATCGCTGGTGACTGGTGACTGGTGACTGGTGACTGGTGACTGATTTAAAGCGGTCTCGGTAACTCGATCGCAAAGGTCGTCCCCCGATCGCGTTGGGAGTCGCAGGATAATGTCCCGCCGTGTTGTTCGACGATGACCGAGTAACAGATCGATAAGCCCAACCCTACCCCTTTTCCGACGGGTTTGGTGGTGAAAAACGGCTCAAAAATGCAGCCGCGCACGGCTTCCGTCATGCCGATCCCATTATCCACGATCGCGATCGCCACCCGCTCTGCCGATAACACTCGAGTTTGAATGTGCAAAGTGGGGGTTTCGACGAGATTTCGAGCGATCGCGTCCTCGATCGCATCAATGGCATTCCCTAAGATATTGAGAAAAACTTGATTGAGTTGTCCGGCGTTGCACTTGACGCGGGGGAGAGATTGGTAATCTTTGGTCACGATAATTTCTGGGCGTTTCGGCTGGGCATTGAGACGGCTTTGTAACACCAGCAACGTACTATCTATCCCTTCCACGAGATCGACAGGTTTCACCCCTGTTTCATCGAGACGGGCAAAAATTCGCAGGGAGAGGACAATATCGCGAATCCTGCGGGCTCCTGTGGCAATAGAATCAAGCATTTTGGGCAGATCGTCGGCGACAAATTCCAGATCGATGTCTGCTAAAACATCGCGAATTTCTGGGGTCGGCTCGGGATAGGCTCGTCGGTAAAGTTGGACGAGTTGCAGTAAATCTAAAGTATCCTGTTGTAAATGTTCCGCGTTCCCGTAAATAAAGCTGACAGGGTTGTTAATTTCGTGAGCAATTCCCGCCACCAATTGACCCAAACCCGCCATTTTTTCCGTTTGAATCAATTGCGCTTGGGCGATCTTGAGCTTTTTGAGGGTTTGTTGTAATTGAGCGTTATTTTGACTCAATTCTTGGGTTCGCCGTTCGACTTTGGCCTCGAGATCTTGGCTGTATTCTGTGAGTTGTCCGTAAGCCGATCGCAATTCGAGAATAGTTTGATTGAAGGCTTTGGCGAGGGTCCCGATTTCATTGTCGATGAGAATGGGGGTGGTGGGGAGGGTTTGAAATTCTTGACGCTGCACCCCTTCGCTGACTTGGCGGGCGGTTTTGGCGATGGCGAGAATGGGTCTGACAATTTGACGACCGAGGATCCACATTCCCAAAGCAAGGAAAATGGAGCATCCCAACCCGATCGCGGCGATGGCGATCGCTAAATTACGGGCGGGGGTAAAGGCTTCTCGTTGGCTTTGTTCGGCTAATAATGCCACATCTTGTGGTTCTAGGAAACGATAAACGCCAATGACGGGAATATTTCGATAGTTGCGATAGAGTCCGCGATCGCTTTTTCCTGCCATAGCTGCAATAATGCCCGGGCTGGAAAGTCCTTCGGTAAATTCTGCTGACTCAAAGCCCTTGGAAGTGAGGAAAACATAGCGGATGCCAAGAGAGCCGCCAATATTGCCACCCACATTAGCCACGAGATAGGTTTCTCCGGTTTGACCCAGATCGCGATCGCGGTTGATAATCGTATCAATGCGTTGGAGATCTAAATGAGTAGCGAGGGAGCCAATATTTTTTCCATCTCTGTCTAAAATGGGGGTTTCAAAAGTAATTTGCGGTTTACCTGTCTTGGGATCGGGGTAAAAATTAGCACTGGGAAGCGGATTTTTATCGAGGGAGAGTCGGCTATATTGCACCCGAGGCTGATATTTGCCAATCTTTTCCGCATGACTGGAAGCCAAAATGCGACTGCTGCGGGAGAGAAGAAAGATTTCTTGGAGTCCGGATTCTTGACCGACAAATCCCCCCAAGACTTGATTGAGGAAGAGGCGATCGCTTTCTTTGCCTTCCTGTAATAGGGCTTCTAGGCGATCGCGGACGGGGGGAAGATCGGCAAGGGATTGTAAAGATCGCGCCCGATCCAGCAACCAGCGATCGATTTCTGCTTCTTTGAGGGAAACAGCTAAACTCAAGCGATCGAATACAGCTTGGGTGAGAGAAGATTTGGCGCGATCGAAGGCAGCAACTCCCATCAAAGTTACGCCAACGAGGGAGAGGATGAGAAACGAACCGATAATTTGTACCAGCAGGCTTTTTTTCCAGATCCCCATTTTTTTAATTCAAAATTCCAAAAAATTCACTTTTTCATACTTGATAATTTTGAATTGATGATTGTCATTACCAATCTTCGGCGATCGCTTGAATTTGGGCGATCGCTTCATCTGCTGCTTTGGTGGGAGTCCATCCCTCATTCAGAATACGCGAGATGGCACGACCCCAAACATTTTCTGCTTGTACGCGGGCATAAGCGGGGTTAAAAACGGGATAGGAAGGTCGAGTGAAGCCATCGCTAAACTGTCGCGCAGCAACAGCAACGTGGGGATCTTCTTCATCGTTCCAAAACGGATCTTCCCATAATTCCGGCATAACGGGAAACCAGCGACCGGAAGAACCTTTGACGTATTCCCCGAGGCGATCGGGTTGAATGAGGAAGGCGAGGAAACTTTTAGCGGCTTCTTGTTGGGGGGAGGTGGTGAAAATGAGGGCGTGTTTGACTCCGACGATATAGTTAGGGGGTTCGCCGTCGGGTTCTTTGGGAAAGGGAATGGTGGCCATTTCTTCGCGATATACTTGGGGATCGGAGCGTTGGGAACCCGGAATGGAGAGGGTGGGGTTCACAGTCATGACCACTTGGCGATTGAGAAAACTGGCATTATTATCGGCATCTGCCCATGCGATCGCGTTTTCGGGGACGTAGCCTTCGCGATAAAAACGGGTGAACCAGTCGAGGGTTTGAATGATGCCGTCGCGAATTTCTGGGCGATCGACTTGGAGGTTCCCCTCGCGATCGACGATTTCTACGTCGTAGGCTTCCAGCATTTGTTCAAATTGATAGAAGGTATCCACGGCGTAGGGTGCATAAGTGAGTCCCAGACCATAGATATCTTCTTGCCCTTGCTCTCTGAGGCGATTTTGCACTTGTTTCCAAAAATTCCAAAAGTTATCCCAATCTCGAGGGATATCGGCTTCGCTAAATCCAGCTTCTGTCAGTAAATCCCGCCAATAGTGAATGTGAATGGTTTGCTGTTCGATGGGGACAGCATAATAGGCGCGTTGGTTGGTTTTGTTGTTAAAAAGGCGCACGGATTCGAGGGCGCTGGAACTATAGCGAGATTTTACAGGTTCGATGAGTGGGGATATGTCTGCGAGTTGTCCTTGCCACGCCCAACGGGGACTCTCGATAAAGTCAGCGCGGACGGAGAATAATATATCGGGAGGATCTCCGGTTTCTAAGGCTTTGAGGGTGCGAGGGAGAAGATCCTCTTCGTGAATGAATTTTAAGTTAACTTTGAGAGTTTCTTGTTCTTGCCATTGCGCGATCGCATTTTCGAGAGCTTGGTCTTCTTCGGGATAAAAACCTTGACTCCACCATATCGTTAAGTTATCGCGATCTTTGCTTTTGGGGGAGGATTCTGGGGGGGAATTGCCGGTACAACTATTAAGCAGGAGACCTAACAGGAGTAGTGAAAATAAATAGCAAGGGCGCATGAGTATTGAGTTTTCTAGCATTCTTGCCCTAATATAACGAATTCGCAATTCACAATTGGGTAGATTTTTGTTGACAAGATGTGCATATTGCGAGGCGATCGCATCCAAGAAGAAAAGTAGGGGTGAATTTTTTTGGATCGCGTTTCCTAAATCTCTCAATATTGAGAAACTTTACCGATATTTTTCTCTTTTTTAAGAGAAAAGACAATAATTATTCAAGGAGTGGTGAAAATGAGTGAAAAGCGGGTGAATTGGCTGACACCGTTGGGCGCAGTTTTGGCATTAGGGTTGGGAAATTTGGCGGAAGTCGCAGCACAATCGGTGATTCCCGATGATACGTTGGAGGCGGAAAGTTCCCGGGTGCATGGGGTGAATGGGAACCGCGATCGCGTTGAGGGAGGGGCATTACGAGGGGCGAATTTGTTTCATAGTTTCCGCGAGTTTAGTGTTCGCGAAGGGCATGAGGTTTATTTTGCGAATCCTGACGAGGTTAATAATATATTTAGTCGGGTAACGGGGGCAAATGCGTCTCATTTATTGGGAACTTTGGGAGTTTTGGGGGAGGCAAATTTCTATTTAATTAATCCGCAGGGGATTATTTTTGGGGAGAATGCGAGTTTGGATATTCGCGGGTCATTTGTGGGGAGTACGGCGAGTGCGGTGCTGTTTCCCGATGGCAGTCAATTTAGTGCTATAAACCCGGAAATGCCGCCGTTACTGGTGAATAACGTGCCGATAGAGATTGAGTTACAGTTTGCGGGGGAGACGGCTGCGATCGTCAATTTGGGGCGCTTGGGAGTGGGGGAAGATTTGACGTTGGTCGGGGGAAGATTGGATTTACAAGGGCAGGTGATTGCGGGAGAAGATTTATATTTGCAAGGGCAAGAAACAGTAACAATTCGAGATAGCAAAAGTGCGCCTTTTATTGCGGCGGCTGGAGGGGAGTTAGAGATACGAGGAGATGATGCGATCGATATTTTTGCCTTGAATCATCTGGAGAGTGGGTTGTTTTCCGGTGGCGATATGGTCTTGAAGAGCAATAATACTGTGATTGGCGATGCTCATTATTATAGCGGGGGAAGTTTTGCGATCGAGCAGTTAGATGGAAGTTTGGGCGGTTTAGAAAGTCCTACAGATCCGATAATTCGTTCTCTGGGTGATGTAAGTTTTGATTCTTATCAAGGAGCCTCGTTGCATATTTTAGCAGGAGGTAAAGTAGAAATTCCGGGTTTAATTTGGATTACTGGCGCAGATTCAATTAATGGATTAATCGAAACAGTGGCGTTATCAGATGGGAGCATAGTAAATATTGATGGCAAAAATGAACCGACTGTGGATATTCGTGCAGGAGTCGATCCTGCATTTGTCGGGAGTCCATCAATTCCCACTACTGCATCAAGTGCTGACATTAATATCGGTACAATTCTTTTTGCAGATCCAACTTTAATTGCCGATTGGTTAAAAAAAGCAGCAGAATATTATGTAGAAAGTTGTGGAACTATCCGAAGATGGATTGGAGAAATCATTGCTTATTTTGACTATCGAACTACTCAAGGAGTAGTGGAAGGAATTAACAATAAATTGAAATTAATTAAGCGTTCGAGGGATGGCGAGGTTTCCTCGCCATATCCAATCGACCAAGACAAACGAAAAGGATACGGCTTCAGAAACTTTGATAATTTCAAAATCAGAGTTGGGTTGGATTCGTTTTTCTCAACTTAGTTCTACATACTAGGTTCGGTAGACTCGATTAATCGATAAGTTACAGGTTTTAAGTCCGGCAACAATTGGTTTAGATATTTATCATTCAGAGAACTTTAAAGAGGATTTATTGCCTTTTTTCCAAGCGCAAGATAATTTATTCTATATTTGTAAAAAGCGATCTAAAAATCTCGATTACAAATCTACTGGACAGTCTCCACTAGGATATTTATATAATATTAATCAAGGAGATAGTAGTTATCAAAAATTTGATGATGGTGCGACTCAGATTCTTATTGACTATACTTCATATCAAAACTCATTTCAAGAACGATTTCACCATATTTCTTTAAAAGAAATTCTAGAAAACAAGATACCAATTTCTTTTCTTCCTATAACTTTAACTTTAGTTATCGGTTATAGTTTAACAATTACAAATATCCCTTTCAATTTTTTTGCCGATCATTCATTAGAAAATTAACCATGAAACACTTTGCCACTAAAACATTCTTGATTTTTTTATATCTATTTGTTCTCAATTCCAATTCTCCGATTTTTTCTCTTCCTATAGAAAATAGAAAGTAAAGTTTAGACAAGGAGTATACTATTATTTTTCAAAGATCAAATGTTCCCGATAATGGAAAACCTGTTGGTACTCCAGAAGGTGCAGGAACAGGAGGATTATGTCAAGTAGATAATCAGACAATAGAAATTAATCCGCTTATTGCTCTTGTTTCTATCGCTGATACAGAAACGCCAGATATTAGCTTTGTTTGGGGAGAAACAACGAAGTAAATCCGACATTTTTCTTTTATGTTGCTTATCCAAATAGCAGTTATGCTGAATTTGTTCTCAATAATGAAGAAGGAGAAGAGGTCTATAGTAGCGATCTGTTTGCTTTAGCAGGCACGCCCGGTATTGTTGCGTTTACTCTTCTAGAAGGCAATGTTTTAGAAGTCGGTAAAGCTTATCACTGGTATTTTAAAATTAAATGCGATCGCGAAGGTTCGACAGATGATTTTGTTGATGGTTGGGTGCGAAGGGTACCAGAACTCGATCGCGAATTATTATCGGACAAAAATGAAATAGAAATAGCGATCGCTTATGCTGAGGATGGGATATGGTTAGATGCCCTCAGCTTACTCGCACAATTGAGAAATCAGTCTCACGATCGCAATACTATTGATAAACTCTGGAATGACTTGTTAGAGCAAGGTGGTTTTGCTGAATTGAGTCAAGAAGAAATTATTCTTTACGCTCCTTAAACCATCCGATCGCGATCGCAAAATGCTACCATGAAAGATAATTGATTTTGCCTTCATGAGTGGCTGCCCTCCTATTTCTATCTTAATTGTTGAAGATGAAGCCGTGACCCGGAAACGACTTCAGGCACATTGCGATCGCCAAGGTTACGAAACCAAAGCCGTAGCAACCAAACAAGCTGCTCTAACGCATCTCCATCGCGATCGTCCGCAGATTGTTCTCTTAGACGTTCTTTTACCGGATTCTTCGGATTTTCAACTCGCTACCCGCATTGGAGAACAACGCAACTGTGGTTTAATTATTATTAGTTCTCTCAACGATCGCGACTATCGTTTAGAAGGATTGCGAGCAGGGGCTGACGACTATTTAAATAAACCTGTTGATATTGACGAACTGCTCTTAAAAGTCTCTAAACTGGCAACTCGCATTCAACCTGAATTGAGTTTATCTCAATCATTTCAATTTGAAGACTGGATATTTACTCCCGATCGCTGTGAATTACAACACGAAAAAAGGAAAATCATTTCTTTAACCACAAAAGAACAAGAACTCTTACTTATTTTTGTACGCTCGCCTAAGCAACTTTTTTCCCGCGATCGCCTACTTGGATTATTAGCATCTTCAGAGGTTAATTGTAGCGATCGCGCCATTGATTCTCGTATTGTTCGCCTGCGAAAGAAAATCGAAGTCAACCCGCGATCGCCTAAAATCTTACAATCGGTCTATGGGGGAGGATATCGCTTCAATGCAGAAGTTCGCATCGTCGATCGCTCGTCTGAGTCGTAAATTATTTTCTCAATCAATCTTCTCGCAGGATGACTTGAGAGAGAAGCACGATCGTAACTTTAAACAGTGGCGAATTTTTTTGCGAGAACTGCCAATTTTTTTAGTTTTATATTTTGTTTCCTTTGGTCTCTTGTTTCCTCTCATCGATCGCAGTGCCTCTATTACCAGTTTACCTATAATACTTTATGCGACCTGGAAATTCGGTTGTTTTGCCGGGATTATCACGGCTGTAATTTTTATTCCTATTGGTTTATTCAGTGTTTATATTGTCGGTGGAGAAGAACACTTTTCCCAGATTTCTACTCCTTTTTGGCTAGGGCATTTTGGGATGATTGTATTTTCTTATTTCTTTGGTCAAGCTAGGCTATTACAAAAACACTTACGTCAAGAACTCGAGAGAACTCAGGCTCTCCAACAAAAACTCCAACAAGAAAAAGACAACGCAGAGATTGCCAACCGTGCTAAAGATACACTTTTGATGAGTATCAGCCACGATTTGCGAACCCCCATGAGCGCGATCGCCCAAACCGCCCAACTCCTGCGCTACGATATCGATCGCGATCGCCGTCTTTCCCTCATCGATAATATCGAAACTTCGACCCAGCAACTCTTACAAGTCGTCAATGATTTACTCTCTCTCTATCGCAGCAATATCGGTACTATTGCCGAAGTGAGAGAATCTTTTTGCCTGCGACAAGCAATCGCAGAGATATCTCGTTTGATGCAGCCACTGTTTACTGAAAAAGGATTAACGCTAAGCGATCGCATTGCTCCCGATATTCCCGACGAATTATTTGGTCATCCTAAACTATTGCGCCAAGTTCTCTTTAATTTATTGGGAAATAGTTTAAAGTATACCGATTGCGGCGGTGTAGAAATTGCCATTACTCTCCAAAAACAGCAGAATGAAAGCGTAGAATTGCTTTTTTCCTTGCACGATACCGGACGAGGAATTCCTCCAGAACGCATTCCGGGCATTTTAGATGAATCCTATCGTTTTTCGCGTTTGGAAGGTCAAGGAGAAGGCTATGGGTTGGGCTTGGGAAATTGTCAGCGCATGATTGCAAAGATGGGAGGAACTCTGAGGATCGAGTCTGCTGAAGGTCAAGGAACAACCATTTTGCTTGAACTGAGTTTTCGCAAAGTGCATCAAACAGAGATATTTGCATCCCAGCGATCGCGATCGCATTTTATTCCTCGTCCCTTAGCCACAGCCCAGAAAATCCGGGTTTTATTAGTAGAAGATGATGCCGTAAATCTGGCCACTGTCGTCAAAATGTTGCAGATGTTGAATTGTGAGGTCGCAGCAACAACGAATGGTGTAGACGCATTGGTCAAAAGTAGAAAAGAAGAATTTGCGCTGGCGATCGTTGATATGCAGCTTCCCGATATGACAGGGATAGAGATCGTGCAGGATTTACAGAAGCGCAGCCAAAGTATGCCTTATACCGTATTATTAACCGCTAATATCTTACTCGCTTCCCTCAAAGAATCTCTGCATTCTCCCATCGATCTCATTTTAACCAAACCGATTCGATTTGAAGAACTGCAACGCATCCTCGATCGCCTGAATACTGCCGATGAAATGCGATCGCAGAGACTTCCCATTTGTCTTGATGAGGCTTTTTTAAGTCAAGAAACTGACATTCTGGGAATAGAGACCATGAGAGAATTAGGGGAAATTTTTCGCGAGACAGCATTGACTTCTCTCGATGAATGCTTGCGGACTTATGCAACAGAGGAATACCGACAATGCGCCCTCAATGCCCATCGTTTGAGCAGTGCTGCGGTCAATATGGGATTGGTTGCACTGGCAAAAGTAGCAAAAGAGATTGAAAAAGTCTGCGATCGCCGCGATCGCTTGCAACTTTATCGCTTATTGAAAGACTTGGTACGAGAATGCGACAGAGGAAATGAAGAATTAGAACGGTTTTTGCGCGATCATACCCCCTGAAAACCGCTTTCAGAATCAAACTCGACACAAAACTTTACAATTTTTCGCTCTTTTGCCATATTTCTGACACATTCTTTGCTTAATATCGCGAATGCAAGCCTCGATTCTGTTTTCGATTTGGCTCCCTAGGGTTTGCACTACTTCTATCTCAAGGTATTGCCATGACTTCACGATACAGAACCTATCAGCAGCAATCTCGCAAAGCTGTCCAGACAAAACACAATGAATCCCCGAAGAAGCAACAACCTCGGAGCCAACATGAGTATCAGTTTGCTAATGTCCCCCCTCGGGCGACCATTGATAATGTTTCTCGGTCTTCTGTGGTACAACCCAAACTACAAATTGGGGAAGTGGGAGATAAATACGAACAAGAAGCCGATCGCGTTGCTCATCAAACAGTAGAACAAATTAACGCTCCACAAACAGAACAAGTGCAGCGAGATATTCTCTCTCGAGAAGAAGGAGAATTGCAAATGAAGCCGTTAGCAGAAAAAAGAGTACTGCAAGCGAAACCAATACCTACCATTAGTCCTTTGCAAACTCCGAAAATTTCCCTGCAAGCGAAAGGTGTGGGAGGAGGAGAAGCCAGTCAAGATTTAGAAGAAAATATCCATCGTGCTAAGAGTGGAGGACAGTCTTTAGCTCCTGAGTTGCAAGCGAAAATGGGACAGGCAATAGGTGCGAATTTTAGTAATGTTAAAGTGCATACCGATACGAATTCAGATCGTTTAAATCAATCTCTCCAAGCCAAAGCATTTACGACAGAACAACATATTTTTTTCAAGAAGTCGGAATATAATCCCACGAGCAAAAGCGGACAGGAATTAATTGCTCACGAGTTAACTCATGTTGTTCAACAAAATAGTAGCGCCGTTCAATGTAAAAATGACAATACAATTGTCCAAAAAGATGAGCAAGAAGACAAAAGAAAAAAAAGCGCAGAGGTTAAGCTTTTATTGCCCCTATTGAATTCATCTCCTACAATCAAAAAGAAAGGATTATCCGGAGTAACAGTATCGGATTTTGTCGATCTCGATACGAAAGGATTAAAAATACCGATCAAAGATATTAGCCTTTTTAAAGCAATGTCTTGGTACTGCAACAAAGAATACTCTACAGAGAATACCAACTCAATTTTAATGATGAAAGCCTTGAATATTGACTCGATCGAGCAAATCATGGCAGTCACCGAGCGATTTTGCCAGCGATTAACAAACTATAAATATGACAGATATTTGCCCCGGATTTCTTATTACTATGGTGATATCCCAGAAGATATCAACTTACCGAGTAATGTAATGACTAAAATGGTCAATAATTACACCACGATCCGTAATGCAACATATGATGAAACAGACAAGCGAAGACCTACAAAAGATTGGGATATCGATCTTCTCGTGCAAACCCAAATTACAATGATTGCAGGTTTTGAAAATGTGAAAAAAGAAATTCTAAGTCTTTTACGTGACAGTTTAAATCGATTCCTTCGTAACTCAGAAGTCATGAAAGCGGTAGCTATGATGAGAAGCTTGAGTTCAATTCCGGGAGGAGCGATGAAAGCACGGATATTGGGTGGATATAACGAATCAAGCGATTATCCACCAACAAGAAAGAGAAGATAATTAGTTATCTTTGACGATCGTTTTATCTTCTTTAATTAAATTCTAATTTTCTGCTATCATGGACAATTTCGATCGCACTGATAATCATCTCGACACCTTGTACCGAGAAATTAGCAAAGTTCGCGCGATTATCGAGAGTTATTTGGCAGGAGAGGAACTGCCTTGGTCTCCTTCAGAAACTCTTTCAACACCGCTCAAGCAATTGCGCGATCGCTTTCACCTGTCATCCTTCGAGGAAAATATTTTACTCCTTTGTACGGGCATTGAACTCGATCCGCAATTGAGTTCTCTCTGTGCTAAAATTGCCGATAATCCCAAACAAAATTATCCCACTTTTTCCCTTGCTCTTTCCTTATTTCCCGAGGCAGAATGGCGCGTTTTATCTTCTCAAAGTCCCTTACAATATTGGCAGTTAATTGAAATTGCTCCCAATATTACTCTCACTCAAGCCCCACTCTCCATCGATCGCCGCATTCTTTCCTACTTACTGGGCAACCCCGATCGCGATCGCCAACTAACAGGTCAGATATCTTCGTTACCCACCCATGAAACCTATCTCCCTCCTTCTCGAGGGGAGATCGCCCAATCTGCCCTCGAAACATGGATGAATGCCCCCAACTATCCCTTACTGCAACTCTGCGGTAGCGATACCCGTGCCAAAATTGAAATTGCACAATGGATATGCGATCGCCTTGGTTTTACCCTGAATCGCTTGCCGGCATCCATTTTACCCGTTACACCCAACGAACTCCACCAACTCGGGCATCGATGGATGCGAGAGGCTATTCTCGATAATAGCGTTCTTTTAATTGAGAGCGATCTAACTCCTCAAAGCGATCGCCAAAACGCCCTCGAACACTTCATTGAAAACCTGCAAACTCCAGTTATTCTCAGCAGCCAACAACGCCAGCATTTCCCCAATACGGCTACGATTACCTTTGAAGTGACCGCCCTTCCTCACGACGAAAAACGCTATCTCTGGCAACGCCATCTCGGTGAAAAAGCAATCCAACTCAACGGACACCTCGAACCCCTCATCGCTCAATTTAATGTCAGCGATCGCACCATTCATGCCGCTTGTGCATCCATGCAAAGAGAAGATGAAGACTTAGGCAAACATCTTTGGAACTTTTGTCGCCAACAAGCTCGCCCTCGCTTGGAACACCTCGCCCAACGCATCGATACAACAGCAACTTGGGAAGATTTGATTCTCCCTGAAAAAGAAAAAGGCATTTTGCGAGATTTAGCCGTGCAGGTGAAACGCAGAGCCAAAGTTTACGAACAATGGGGTTTTGCCAGCAAAAATAGGCGCGGTTTGGGCATTGCCGCTCTTTTTGCCGGGGCAAGTGGAACCGGGAAAACCATGGCCGCAGAGATATTGGCGAAAGAGTTTAATCTCGATCTCTATCGCATCGATCTCAGTGCCGTCACCAGCAAATATATTGGCGAAACCGAGAAGAATTTATCGCAAATCTTTGATGCGGCAGAAGCCGGAGGAGTCGTGTTACTCTTTGATGAAGCCGATGCCCTTTTTGGCAAACGCACTCAAGTGAAAGACAGCCGCGATCGCCATGCCAATCTCGAAGTTAGCTATCTTTTGCAACGAATGGAGGCTTATCAAGGCTTAGCCATTTTAACCACCAACTTGAAAGATTCTCTCGATCAAGCCTTTATGCGTCGCCTGCGATTTATGATTAACTTTCCCTTCCCGAAAGCCGATGCGAGAAGCAAAATTTGGCAGCGAGTTTTCCCTGAAAAAGCACCGACACAAGATTTAGATTTCGGGAAGTTGGGGCGGTTGGATGTAACGGGAGGAAATATCCGCGCGATCGCCCTCAATTCTGCCTTTATTGCCGCCGATACAGACAATCCGATAATGATGGAACATATTTTACAAGCAGCAAAAGCAGAATATCTTAAAGTCGGGCGGAGTTTGACCAATGCTGAGGTAAAAGACTGGTAATTCCTTTAAAGTTCGGGAAACCGTACTGATTCCATGCTTGCCAGACGATCGCCTTGTTAGGTAGATTAGCACTCGGACGGTGAGAGTGCTAACTCCACCGAACCCAAGCACTCTCAAGCCAAACACCGAGTTTTTTAGGAGTAAATTGCATGGCTGCATTAACCATTAACGTCTCTACAGTAAAACCTTTAGGCGATCGCGTCTTCGTCAAAGTCAGCCCCAGCGAAGAGAAAACGGCTGGCGGAATTCTCCTACCCGACACAGCTAAAGAAAAGCCTCAAGTTGGCGAAGTTGCTGCCGTTGGTCCCGGAAAAGCAGATAAAGATGGCAACCGCGTCGAACTCGAAGTCAAAGTCGGCGACAAAGTCCTCTATTCCAAGTATGCCGGCACCGACATCAAACTGAGTGGCGATGATTACGTTCTCCTCTCCGAGAAAGATATTTTAGCCGTTGTGGACTAATTCTTTTTATTTCTTTCTTTTTTGTTCCATTCGTACTCAACACTTCAAAAAAAGCTATGGCTAAGAGCATTATTTACAACGAAGAAGCCCGCCGCGCTTTAGAAAAAGGCATCGACCTTTTAGCAGAAGCAGTGGCCATCACCCTCGGTCCAAAAGGCCGTAACGTGGTTCTCGAAAAGAAATTCGGCGCACCGCAAATTGTTAACGATGGTGTCACCATCGCTAAGGAAATCGAATTAGACGATCACATCGAAAACACTGGGGTTTCTCTAATTCGTCAAGCTGCTTCTAAAACCAATGACGTTGCTGGAGACGGAACCACCACTGCAACAGTTTTGGCTCACGCAATGGTAAAAGCCGGCTTGAAAAACGTGGCCGCCGGTGCCAACCCGATCGCGATCAAGCGCGGTGTTGACAAAGCAACTGAGTTTTTAGTCGGTCAAATTGCTGATAAGTCTCGGGAAATTTCCGATTCCAAAGCGATCGCCCAAGTGGGTTCTATTTCTGCCGGTAACGATGTAGAAGTCGGCGAAATGATTGCCTCGGCAATGGATAAGGTCGGCAAAGAGGGTGTGATTTCCTTGGAAGAAGGAAAATCCATGACCACCGAACTCGAAATTACCGAAGGGATGCGCTTTGAAAAAGGCTATATTTCCCCCTACTTCGTCACTGATGCCGAACGCATGGAAGCGATTTTTGAGGAGCCTTATTTGCTCATCACCGATAAGAAAATCGCCCTCGTACAGGATTTAGTTCCCGTGTTGGAACAGGTGGCACGTTCTGGCAAACCCTTAATCATTATCGCTGAAGATATTGAGAAAGAAGCCCTCGCAACTTTAGTCGTCAACCGTCTGCGCGGCGTTCTCAATGTGGCTGCGGTTAAGGCTCCCGGTTTTGGCGATCGCCGCAAGCAAATGTTAGAAGATATTGCGGTTCTGACAGGCGGTCAAGTTATTACCGAAGATGCCGGCTTAAAGTTAGATAACGCCAAGTTGGAAGACCTCGGGACGGCGCGTCGTTTGGTCATCACCAAAGATACCTCGACCATCGTTGCTGAAGGTAACGAAGAAGGTGTGAAGGCACGTTGCGAACAAATCCGCCGTCAAATCGAAGAAACCGATTCTTCTTACGATGTAGAGAAATTACAAGAACGTTTGGCGAAATTGTCCGGCGGTGTTGCAGTCATTAAAGTGGGTGCGGCAACGGAAACGGAAATGAAGGACAAGAAACTACGCCTCGAAGATGCCATCAATGCCACCAAAGCGGCAGTAGAAGAAGGCATCGTCCCCGGTGGCGGTACGACTTTAGGACACCTTGCTCCCGTTTTGGCAGAGTGGGCAAATGCTAACTTACAAAACGAAGAGTTAACCGGGGCGACCATCGTCATGCGGGCGTTGACGGCTCCTTTGATGCGAATCGCCGAAAATGCCGGACAAAACGGCGCGGTGATTGCAGAACGGGTGAAAGAGAAAGATTTCAACGTCGGCTACAATGCTGCTAATGGCGAGTTTGTCGATATGTTTGATGCGGGTATTGTTGACCCGGCTAAGGTGACTCGCAGTGCTTTACAAAATGCGGCTTCGATCGCGGGTATGGTTCTCACCACGGAATGTATTGTGGTAGACAAGCCTGAGAAGGAGAAAGCAGGTGCGGCACCAGGCGGCGGGGACTTTGACTACTAAGTTAGGAATAAAGGTCTAGATATTTTTGAAGGCAGGCGATCGCGCCTGTCTTTCTTCATTGGATGGGTTGAGTGCGATCGGTTGTATAATGTCAGCACGAGTACACTGAATTTTAATCTCTACCTTTAAATCAATTTCTAGACCAATGGAAACAATAAATTTCTCTAAATCAATTACTTGTATTGAAGTTGAAAAACTATTCGGAAAATATGATTATAAGTTACAAAAAGAAAAAACCCAGTATTCCAACAATTCGTTGATGATCCTATATGGTGATAATGGATCGGGCAAAACAACAATTTTAAAACTACTTTTTCATATATTATCTACTCGAATACATCATCCCTTTATTCTGGACACTCCATTTCGAAAATTTTCAGTAGAATTTTTGGATAGTACAAGAGTGATTTTAACTCGTAATAATGATGCCTTAACAGGTGTATTTAAAATAGAAAAAATTTACAGCGAAGATTATAATGATTTAAAGGAAATATCTTATTCACATCTTGATTTGTTTATTTTAGATGACGAAAGAGTATTAGACAGAAAAAACTTTAATATTTCTAACATAGAAATGGATAGAAACAAGAGGATAAGTTCAAAAAACGTATTTATTGAAAATAGTAAAAATAGAGTGAATAAAAAAGATACAATTCATGTGCATGGTGATGGAAATACAATATATTACATGACTGGAGATACTGTTGATGATTCACAAAGCCAATTTAATGTTCATTCAGAATCAGCACTAAAACTATCAATTCAAAGACTTGAAAATTGGATTCGAGAGCAACTATATCAAGGTTCAGATCTCGGGGATAGAAATGTACATAATTTATATGAAGAAATTGTGGAAAGTATCGTAATGTTAGATAAAAGAGAACTAAATAATTTTAATGATAAATTTGACAAACTAATTGATGATTTTGAAGTTCAAGAAAAAAGAAGTCAAAGATATTCAAAATTTGGTTTGATGTCTCCATTAAATGCAGAAACACTAATTAAGTCTCTCAAAAAAACTTCCGTACAGACATACTCTGTATTGCAAAATATTCTTTCTCCTTATTTAGATAGTATGACTGCAAGAATGGACGCATTGCAAAATATTCAAGAAATTTTAACGACTTTTGTAAATATAATTAATAATGGATTTCTTCACGATAAAAAAATCAAATTTTACATTCGAGATGGTTTAGAAATTTTGACTCAAGAAAATGGCAAAGAAATCTCTCTAGAACCAGAAATGTTATCTTCTGGAGAAAAGCAAATAATATTGCTATTTTGTAATATTATTGCTGCCCGAGAAAAACCAACAATCTTTATTATCGACGAACCAGAAATTTCACTTAATATAAAATGGCAGCGTCAACTGATCCAATCCTTGCTAAAATGTACCGAAGGCAGTCAAATTCAATTTTTGCTTGCAACCCACTCAATCGAATTATTATCTCAATACGATAATGATGTCGTCGATCTAGAAAATATAGTAGAAAAAACAGAACATGGGGAAGAAAAGACAAGAGAGACGACGATCGCTTCGTGAATTAGTCAGTCGCTACAAACGAGAACCCGAACTTTGTGATATTTATGTTGAAGGAGAAAGCGATCGCTCTTTCATCACATGGTTTTTAGAAGAGAAAGGACTTGATGATTTTGTTGTTTACGGTATTGATACTATCGACATTCCTCCTGAAAGCATCCAAAATCTTGGCTTGAATGTAGGTAGCAATCGAAGTGAAGTGATTGCATTAGCAAGTCATTTAGAGCAAGAATTGGCTGCTTTGCTGGATACTTTGAGAGTTACTTGTATTTGCGATCGCGATCTTGACATCCTCTTAAAAAATACAGAAAAATGGCAATTAAAATTATTGCTTTTTACCGATTATTCTGGTCTTGAGATGTATTGGTTTAACGAGACAACAATCCATAAATTTTTGCGTTCTATAAATTATAATGGTGATATACAGCCCGATCGCATTCTCAATATTCTCTCCTCAGTTTTGCTAGAATTATTTTTAATTCGTGCAGCGAATCAAGCGCTTAATTTTGGTATAAAAGTGTTAAAGAATTTGGGGAATTGTTGTAAACTTAAAGGCAATGCTATTTCTTTTGAAAGTCAAACATACATTACAAAATATTTAGATAGTGGAACAAAAAGAGCAGAAGAGAACAAATTTATAGATAAGATCGATGAGTTACGCGACTATGCAGAACAGAATATTCCCGATCCTCGCATGAAAATGCACGGTCACGATTTCGGTGAGCTTTTATGTTGGTATGTCAAAAAATATCTCGCAAAAAACAAGCAAAACTTGTACAAACCAGAAACTGTTGAAATGATGTTATCTGGTTGTGGTAAAGATAAAGATTTAGCAATGTTAGAATCGGAAACTCTATTCAAAAATTTATTATATCGTCTAAGTTTGAGAGAATAAGAAACAAGCGATCGCACTTCCCAAGACGATTGACAAGTAAAGCGATCGCGTATAATACAATCAAGAGATTGGAAAGATAAAAACCACCATGACAACGTTACAAACAATTGAAACAGCAATTAAAGAATTAAGCGATCGCGAGGCTCATCAGCTTTTAGAATGGCTGCAAACTTATATCGACGATCGTTGGGAAAAACAAATGCAGGCAGATTTAGAAACAGGGAAACTCAACGCTCTAATCAACCGAGCAGAAGCAGATATTGAAGCAAATAAGGTTAAGGAGCTTGATGAAATCTTACACGACTCCTGACTTTTGGAAAACTTATACTAAATTATCTAGCGAGGCTAAAGAACAAGCTCGAAAAGCCTATAAGCTCTGGAAATCAAATCAATTTCACCCCTCTCTACATTTCAAAAAAGTTGGTAAAAATTTATGGTCGGCTCGTATTACACTCAATATTCGTGCATTAGCTCTAAAAAAAGGTGAAGCTTATTACTGGATTTGGATTGGAACTCATGATGAATATGATGCCCTTTTGAGTTAGATTTTGTCAAGATAATAAGCGATCGCACCTCCTAAGATTATCGATCGGCAGAGCGATCGCGTAAAATAAAGGTGCAAGTGTTCAGCAGAGGAATTTAGATGTCAGAATTATTATCCAGAATCACAGTAAATCCTCGACAATGTGGAGGTCGTCCCTGCATTCGAGGAATGAGAATTAGAGTTTCTGACGTGCTGGAATTACTAGCAGGAGGATTGAGTTTCGAGGGAATCTTAGAAGAAATGCCCGATCTCGAAAGAGACGATCTGCGAGCGGTTTTATTGTATGCTGCACGTAAATTAGATCATCCAGTTCTCGTCGCATGATTATTTGGTTAAATGCTCATCTTTCCCCTGCGATCGCAACATGGATTACAAATGAATTGGGAATAACCGCGATCGCTTTACGAGATGTTGGTTTGCGAGATGCAGAAGATGAAGAAATTTTTACAGCAGCTAAAGAACAAAGCGCTATTTTAATGACGAAAGATCGAGATTTTGTCGATTTGCTCGATCGCTTTGGTTCTCCTCCGCAAGTCATTTGGCTAACTTGCGGCAATACTTCCAATGCCAGACTCAAAGAAATTTTAGCAGCTACTCTTCCCGATGCGATCGCTCTATTGCGATCGGGAGAAAGCCTTGTTGAAATTACTGGCTAAATGATAGAAATTAAGACTCGTATTGTAATCTGATTTTTGCGATCGCTTTGGTTTTTCCTCTCTCGATACGATGAAAACGGTACAATCTAATTATTAAATCGATCGCCAGTCCAAAAACACTTTCTCTCAATCATGCTCGATCGCGTTGCCGAAGCCATTAAGCGGCAAGATTACCGCATGGCAGCTAAATTATTAAAACCTCTGATTGCAACGGACTCTCAGAACCCTTGGGTGCGATTTTATGCCGGTCGCATTAAGGAAGGACTCGGGAAGCGAGAAGAAGCGGAAAAAATTTATCTCTATCTTTTACCTCGTACCACAAACCCCAAACTTATCGGACAAATTCGTCAGGGAATTTCTCGCCTCGAAGCAGCCGCACGATCGCAAAAAGAACAAGCGATCGCCGATGCACTGACCAATACCGGTGGGGAAGAATTAGGGGTGTTAATTCTCGAACCGATCGCCGCAGAAGCCAAACTCGCTGCGGCGAAAGCCTTTGGTGAAATTATGAATATGGACGCTTACACCGCCCGGTTGCGCTTGCCCGCGCGAGGATGGCGGTTGTATCGTCCGGGAAAAATAGGAGAACTCAATTATTATGTTTCTCGCCTCCAACAGGCCAATATTCCCAGCTTTTGTCAGCCTTTGCAGAAAATTGACGCGATCGAGGTGTTTGAGGTGCATTATTTTAAAACCCTCAAACCCCCAGTTAAAGTGCGCTGCAAAAATAAGACCGGACAAGAAGGAGGATTTAGTTTTGACTGGGAAGAGGTTACTCAACGTATCACCGGACGGATTCCTTTATTTGAGTCGGTGGTGGTCTTGGATGTCAGGAGAAACTTAAAGCGCAAAACCCAAAAACAAGATAGCGTGCCTTTCTGCGATCTACACTTACCTCGTCGAAACTGCATTCTCCGCTTTTGCGATCGCACCTATCAATTTCAACAAGGAATGACCTTGACAAACAAACCTCCTTCTCTCTCCCTCGGAGAACAGGAAACTGCGAGTAAAAATTGGGACTATCTGACAGAATTTCTCAATGAAACCTTAGCCGATCGCCCCGTTCGAAATAATTTTACAATTTTTGCCGAGACGGCGATCGATTTTCGCGAAACCCTCAATCGCATGGAATCTCGCATCGATCTCGAACGACGCAAACCCAGTCTTTGGGATCCCGCCTTTCAACTTTATAGCGGCTTGCATTTTTGGCGCGATCGGGGATTTTAGTTATCAGTTATCAGTTATCAGTTATCGGTTATCAGTTTCTTCAGCTTAAGTTAGGAGATTTGAATATCGCACGACTCAAAACCCCTTTAATTTCCTTTTACTAAAAAGGGAATTAAAGAGGTCAACTAACAACTAATAGCTATTCCGCCACATCTTCAATGAGTTGACGAATGCTAATCGGTGCAGGCGGTGTAACCGGGGACTCTTGTTGGGCAAAACGTTCCTGTAAAACATTCAAAGCACGACTATAATGAGGATCCTTTTGGCTTCCTCGCACCGTCGGATTGCTGCGTAAAAGTCGTTGTTGTTCTCGCGTTAATCTGACTTCAACATCAGGCGCAATACCATTATGATTGATGTTAATACCGCTAGGAGGATAGTAACGAGAAATCGTAACGGCTAAGCCTGACTCATCTGAGAGAGAGTGAACCGATTGCACTGTTCCTTTGCCATAGGTCTGACTTCCTACTAATGTCGCCCGTCCGTTATCTTTTAACGCACCGGCAAGAATCTCACTAGCACTGGCAGAATAGCCATCCACTAAGACCACCAAAGGCAACTCGGTTAAAGAAGTGCGATCGGCTGCATATTCGCGATCGCCTCCCGATCGGTCTATGGTTTTCACGATCGCCCCAGTTTCCATCCACATCCGCGCAATATCAACGCTGGAAAATAACAACCCTCCCGGATTACCCCGCAAGTCCAAAACGAACCCGTCTACATTCTGTTCTTGTAGTTTCGCGATCGCCCGTTGCATTTGTTCGGCGGCGTGAGAACTAAATTCCTCGAGGTACAAATAGCCCACGCGCATCCCATTTTCTTCTTGTAGGCTGTAATGCAGAACGGGAACTTCCACGGGGGCGCGAGTGAGGGTAATTTCAAACAAGCCTTTATTGGGGCGCGTCAGTTGCAATGTTACATCGCTTCCTTCTTCTCCGCGCAAGAGTTCGGCTGCTTGTTCGGTATTCATCAAAGCCGTAGTTTGACTATCGATACGCAGAATGCGATCGCCTTCTTGAATGCCAGCTTCTTCGGCAGGTGAATTCCCCAATAGCTCAACAATAGTGAGGGCGCTTCCAGCCGTGTCAATTTTCAAGCGCACGCCGATTCCCGATAGTTCTCCTGTTGTTTGAGTGGTCAAATCGGCAAATTCTTTGGGATCGAGAAAGCGAGTGTAGGGGTCGCCTAAATCGCGCAAAGCCTCACGAATTGCTCGATAAGCCTCGTCGTGAGAAGTATACTCCCGTTCGAGTAAGTCTTGGCGAGTGACCTGCCATTCTTCGCGATCGAAGTCGCCCCCGACAAATTCGTTATTCACAATTTGCCACACTTCATCAACAATAGCTTTGGGGCTGTTTTCCAAGCTCGCTTGTGCGGGAGGAACGAGAGAAAGAGCAACTGCAGAAGTAACAGCCAAAGTGACAAAGGTGCCATTTGCGAACCAATGCTGCAGACGAGAAGACAATTGGGGTATTTCTTTCATGGACGGGTGGACTGGGTGATGATATGGGATAACCGAGGCGGTGGACTTCTACGTTTTACGATTTGACCGAGGATTGCCTGAATTGCAATCGTCTTGCTGTATCAAAATCGCGTTCCATCGGAGTTGAAATGGTTTTACCATAGCAAAGGTCTCAAAACACTCACTTCCCAACCTGCCAGTTTGGCAAGCGTCCTCAAGTTGTAGGACGGTCTAGACCCTTGAACCGATTCGGAAGTCCGGATCGACTTATGATTACTTTACCCAATTGTAATCAAATTTTTTTAACTTAACTGCACAACAACACGATTTTCTAACAAAATACGATCGCTTAATAGATCTTCTACGGTAATGCGTAAGAGGCGTTGTTCGTCAACCGTAAATTGTATCTTTATACGATCGCTTCCCGGGTAGCCCGCAGGGGACAATTCGGCGATAGTTCTTGCCCCGGGGCGATCGTTGAGGGGTTTGACGGTTTGTTCCCCTGCCGCATCAAGGGTTCGAGTGATGAGGCGATCGCCATCAAAGTAAACTTCAGTACTGGTGTTTTCTTCTCCCAATTCGCCGATAATGAGTTCGATATTGGGTTGATTGTCGGCAGATGCCCCAAGGAGCAATTCGACGGGTTCTGGGGTGGGATAAGGCTGTCCGGCAGGGATAATGGAATGCCAGTCATGGCACTTATTGCGACGATTCCAGTAGCGGATACCGTAGCTGTGGTAGAGAAAGTCTTTCAGTTCAAATCCTCGGGATAGTTGCAATGCCCCCGTCGCGATCGCGTCAAAGGGGCGATCGCTTTTGATTTTCTCGAGGGGAAAATAATTGGCAATCCAGTCTTGAATCGCAGGGATTTGTGTGGTTCCACCCACGAGAAGAACGGCATCAATATTATTTTTTTCAATCCCTTGCAAGCGTCCTTGTTGTAGAATTCCTGCCATCATTTCGTCGAGTTTTGGGAAAAAGTTGCGTTCTGCAAGGATCGTTTGCAAGCGATCGCGATCGAGTTTCAGTTCGTAACTTTCTAAGGTTTCATCATTAAAGTAAACTTCACTGGCTTCGAGTTGAGAGGAAAGTTTGATTTTGACTCGTTCGGCCAAACGAAGGGTTAAGGCAGATTTGGGTAAACCTTGTTCTTGAATGAAATAATCGATCAACCAATTATCAATATCTGAGCCGCCCAAATTCTCTCCTGCCTTAGCTAAAACTCGTGCGGTTTTTACTTTTTGATTAGCATTTTCTCCTAATAATTTATCTCCCCATTTGAGAATAAATCCCATTGGCTTCTGCGAGTTTTTATTGTTACCTAAATTTAATTGTACGAGGGAGAGATCGAGAGTTCCGCCGCCAAAATCCACCACTAACAAAATATCGTCCGTTTCCGTACCGTATCCTAATGCGGCGGCAGTAGGTTCGTCGAGAATGCGAACTCGATCGGCATTTAAAGATTGACAAATATGGGTTAACCAGTTGCGATAGGACTCAAAACTATCAACAGGAACCGTTAAGATGAGAGAGTCGAGTTCTTCTGCTGCGTCGATCTGTTGCAAAAGGGTTTTTAAAAACCACGTTCCGACCTGTTCAAAGGTAATAATTTTGCCATCGAGAGTGGGTAAAAAACCTTGAATGTCTGTCCCGATCCCGCGTTTAAAGTTGCGAAAAAAGCGGGGATCGCTGACGAGATCCAAACCGCGATCGCGCACCTGCTGGCCGATCGGAATGTTTTCTGCGATCGCATCTTCCACGTACACTAAGCTGGGGATGAGGGGAGGATTTTTGCCGAGTTGTTGGGAGAGAGCGGGAAATTTTAGGGTTTCTGCTTGTTGTTTGGCGGCATTCCACCGGGTAATTACCGTGTTGCTGGTGCCAAAGTCGATCGCGATCGCCATATCTTCTGAAACAAACCATTATTTTTCTGTATCATGCCCTGAAAGATGCCCAAAATCAATACGACTATAGATTGAGGATGATAAATTGCTCAATGAGAAGAATTGTTTAAGCTTCTTTCTCCAACAATAATGTGACAGGGCCATCATTTTCAATGCTGACTTGCATCATTGCACCAAAGCGTCCTGTTGCAATTTTGAGGTTGCTTTGGCGAAGTTTTTCCACAAAGCGATCGTAGAGCTTTTCAGCAATATCTGGAGAGGCAGATTGACTAAAGGAAGGACGGCGACCTTTACGACAGTTTCCATAGAGAGTAAATTGACTGATGACTAAAATTTCTCCGCCGATTTCTTGAATAGAATTATCCCATTTTCCTTCTCTATTTTCTGGGTTGGGAAACAATCGCAATTGCAAACATTTTCCCGCCATCCAATCCAGTTCCTTTTCTGTATCTGTGGGAGCAATTCCCACTAATAAATTAAGTCCTCGTCCAATTTGACCGACAATTTCGCCATCGATAGCGACTTGAGAAGAGCGGACTCGCTGAATGATAACGCGCATAAATTGATTGAAAATAAAAGTTTAGCGATCTCAGCTTTATTTTATAGTTAACCAGTCGGTAATTGAGTCATTTTAAAGTTGACACGAGCGTAATTTAGGTGGGCATTGCCCACCCTATTTTTAAGCGACGCATTCTCCTAATTGTTGCAGGATTTTTTCATGTTCTAGATCCTGACCGATGAAGACTAATTGCGTTTTTTGTTCGCGATCGCCCCATTCGTCATCCTCAATTGAGAAGCGCTTGCCACTGAGATGAAAAATATGGCGATCGGGACTTTCTTCAAACCAGAGAATCCCTTTAGCACGGAAAATATTGGGCGTTAAATGATAGTCTAAAAACTGCTGGAATTTGCGAACTGACATTGGTTTATCGCTTTGGAAAGAAATGGAAGTAAAACCATCATTTTCTAAGTGATGAGAATGTTCGTGATGGTCGTGGGAATGTTCGTGATGGTCGTGGGAATGTTCGTGATGGTCGTGATGATCGTGGGAATGGTCGTGATGGTCGTGGGAATGTTCGTGATGGTCGTGTTCGGATTCTGTTTTCTCGAAGTACTTATCCGACTCAAATAAACCTACACTCAAAACTAAAGGAAGCGGAACTTCAGAATTACTGGTTCGAATAATTCTTGCATCACTTTTAATATCGCGAATTCTAACCTCTAATAGATCCACATCCCCCTCATCAACGAGATCGACTTTGTTGAGTAAAATGACATCACCATAAGCAATTTGACTGTAAGCAGCCTCGCTATTAAACAGATCTAAACTGTAATTCGCACAGTCCACCATCGTCACAATAGAATCGAGACGAGTCATATCTCGTAATTCTGTCCCTAAAAAGGTCAGTGCAACCGGAAGCGGATCTGCTAAACCCGTTGTTTCTACGACTAAATAGTCAATTTTATCGTCCCGTTCGAGAATGCGATAAACTGCATTGACTAAATCTTCATTGATCGTGCAGCAAATACAACCGTTATTTAACTCGATCGTGTCATCTTCCGTCGTGACGATCAATTCGTTATCAATGCCAATTTCTCCGAACTCATTGACGAGAACCGCAGTTTTCAGTCCTTCTTGATTGCTTAAAATATGGTTGAGAAGCGTAGTTTTTCCGCTCCCGAGAAAACCGGTAATAATGGTAACGGGTAAGCCTTGTTTGGGGGCTTCCAGTCCGAGAACGTTACTAGATTGAGGATCGACTGTTTGCATAATTTCTCTGGGTGCGATCGCAAAATCGCAAAAGAATTGTAAAAATAGTCAGCATATCCCATTATTGCTTAGACTGAGAAAGTAGGAAGTTCCTTAAGGAAGACTTCCGCGATCGCACTACCCCATCCGACTATGACTCTAACTCTCTACAACACCCAAACCCGTCGCAAAGAAGCCTTTATCCCTCTTGTCGAAAATGAGGTGAAAATGTATTGCTGTGGCGTAACGGTGTACGATTTGTGTCATTTGGGTCATGCGCGATCGTATATTGTTTGGGATACGGTGCGCCGTTATTTGTTGTGGTGCGGGTATAAAGTGCGCTACGTGCAGAATTTTACCGATATTGATGATAAGATCCTCCGACGTGCCAAAGAACGCGGGACGACGATGCAGGAAATTAGCGATCGCTATATCCAAGAATATTTTGCCGACATTCGCCCTCTCAATGTACTGGATGCAGATGAATATCCTCGCGTCACGGAACATATTCCTCAGATTCACCAATTGATTCAAGATTTGATTGATAAGGACTATGCTTACCCCGCAGGAGGAGATGTTTACTATCAAGTCGAACGGCTTCCTAACTATGGTAAACTCTCCGGACGTAAGTTAGAAGATATGCAAGCGGGCGCAAGTGGACGCTTAAGCAAGGAAGAGACGAAAAAGAAACATCCCTTTGATTTTGCCCTCTGGAAAGCGGCCAAACCGGGAGAACCTGCATGGGACTCTCCTTGGGGAAAAGGTCGTCCCGGTTGGCATATTGAATGTTCGGCGATGGTGCGGGCAATTTTAGGGGAAACGATTGATATTCATAGCGGGGGAGGCGATCTGGTTTTTCCTCATCACGAAAACGAGATCGCTCAGTCAGAAGCTGCAACGGATAAGCTATTGGCGCGGTATTGGCTGCATAATGGCATGGTAAAAATTGGCGGTGATAAAATGTCGAAATCTCTGTCTAATTTTATTACCATTCGCAACTTTTTAGAGCATCCTTACGACCCGATGGTGTTGCGCTTGTTTGTTCTTTTAGCACATTATCGCAAGCCGTTAGATTTTACCGAAGACGCGATCGCCTCGGCAGAAAATGGCTGGCAAACTCTCCAAGAAGGATTGCGGTTTGGCGAGCGTTATGGGGCAAAATTAGGCTGGAAATTGTCTCAGATGCAAACAACTACAAATGAGTATAAAGAGCGCTTTCAAGCAGTCATGGATGATGATATTAATACCCCTGAAGGACTGGCGGTAATTTTTGAATTGGCGAAGGAGTTGCGTAAGGAAAGCAATTTACTCGTTCATGAAGGCAAAACGGATAATTCTTCTGAAGAATTAGAAGTACAATGGAAAACCTTAGTTGAATTAGCGGGAGTTTTGGGAATTGAAACTCAACCCGAGGAAACCAAAGCCTCTGAGATCGATGAGGTGGAAATTGAGGCATTTATCGCACAACGTACTGCAGCGAGGAAAGCCAAGAACTTTGCTGAAAGCGATCGCATTCGCGACGAATTAAAGGCAAAAGGAATTATTCTCGTTGATAAACCTGACGGGACGATATGGCATCGCAGTTAAGGCAGCGATCGCAATGAATCAAAGTCTCAAAATCTCACGGATAACTGGTGACTGGTGACTGATAACTGACAAAATGCCTACTTTAATTTTAACCCCACGCTTTACAGAAGACTCCCAAGCACTTTGGAGAGCGGCGATCCAATTGGGTTGGAATGTCGAACGACTGAGCAGTTGGCGAGTTAGCGATCGCTTTCTTTCTCTTCCCGATCCTATTCTTTATCTTGAAGCATTAATGGCAAAAAGTATTGCCAGAAAATTCGGGATAACCTTACCAGAAGTTCCTTTAAATTGGTTGCCTCAACTTCCCGAAGAATATCGTCAACGCTGGGTTTATCTAACAACTTTAGCTGAAGCTAGAACACTTAAAAAACCTGCTTTTATTAAACCTCCTAACGATAAAAGTTTTCCCGCTCGGACTTATTTTGGTGCAGAGTTACCTGATGATTTTTTGCAGGAAACTCCCGTTCTTGTTGCGGAAATTATTCAGTGGGAAAAAGAATTTCGCTGTTTTATTTTAGAGAAGGAATTACAAACTTTTTCTGTTTATCTGCGCGATGGAGAATTACAAAAAGAAACAGGTTTTCAATATAGCGATCGCGAGGAAAGTGAACTGAGAGAATTTGTGACAAAATTACTCTCAGATTCGCGCATAAAATTGCCTAGATCGGCTTGTTTGGATGTTGGAATGATTCGCGATCGCGGCTGGGCTATTGTCGAACAAAATGCGGTTTGGGGAGCGGGAATTTATGGTTGCGATCCGGTGGAAGTTTTGCAAGTTCTCAAAGTGAGTTAATCTAAGTGTTCCGGAGAATTTTGTAAAATATTCTTCTTTTTGCGTCCTAATAAAATATAATAGAAAATAGCAAATTCTACCCAATATACAATTAATCCGATTAATGGATTACTAGAATCAGAAAGAAAAATTGCCGGGGAGACTAAAGCAGAATCTTTTGTATTAAAAAGTGCGACGATAACAAAATTATTGGCTGCATGTTGCCCCAAAGCTAACTCTAAGCCATTATCTTTGACTGCAATAAGTCCCAAAAACCAGCCTAATGATAAATAAGTTAAAGATAAAAGGGCTGGGCTTCTCAACATCTCTGGATTCAGAAAATGAGGAATAGCAAAAATGATTCCAGTGACGATAATTAAAACAGTTTTATTTTTAACGAATAACCTGATACCTTGTAATAAATATCCTCGAAAAAACAACTCTTCTACACCTGATTGCAGAATAACAACAAAGAATGCTGGAATAACAAAAACTAGCCATAATATCGGATTAAAATTAATCTCAAAACTCCCCGGATTGAGAAAATAAACTATAAAATTAATGCTACTTAAAAGAATAAACCAAAGACCAAAGCCTTGCCAAAAACGCCACCAACGAATCTTGCGATCGCCTCGAATGAGTGTAAAAAAATGCCTGCGATGAATGATACAAACAACAAAAAATAAACTTAAGAAGAACAAGACAGAAGGGATGTTTTGCAGAAAATAAGCGATCGCCGGAGGAATTTGGTTGACAATTTCTTGTATATCTGCGGCACTATCTAAGGTAACAGTTGGCATTTCTCCTTCTATAATTTCTCGCGTCACTAGCGAAACTGCTAAGGCGACAGTTAGAGTAATAATATAAAGAATACCGCCAACAATTAACCAAGAAAATAGCGTGATAAAGATTCCTAACATGTATCTCCACCAGTTATTTTTTCCTTGTCGGGCTGCATCGAGAAAATTATTCATTTGATTCAATAATGAGTAATATTTTACTGTATGCTTAATGTTAAAATGCGATCGAACTCTCACTTTTCTCAAAGTCTTAGCCTGAGTTTGTGACAAGGCGATCGCAATTCTCAATTCTTAGAGAGCTTACAAGAAAAATGCAAATCCAAACAGAACGATTGCAATTATCGCCAATTATAGAGCAAGATACTGAGGAACTCCATCAAATTTGGATACAGCCTTCAGTTCGGCAATATTTATGGGACGATCTTATCATTCCAATTGATGAAACTCGAAGAATTGTAACTCGCAATCAAACTGCCTTATCTCAATCCTTATATGGTTTATGGGGAGTTAGAAAAATTGACCAAAATCCCTTGATTGGATTTTGCGGTTACTGGCCGTTTTTTGAGCCGCCCGAGATACAATTAATCTATGGCTTATCAGATAGTTGTTGGGGTCAAGGATTAGCAATAGAAATGGCGAAAGCAATGGTAAAATATGGTTTTAATACCCTTGGTTTTACACAAGTCTTTGCCAGTACGGATGCGCCCAATCAACGCTCCATCGCTATTCTCGAAAAGCTGGAGATGTTCCGAGAAAAACAGAAAAATATTGATGGGAAAGAAACTATTTTTTATAAATTAGAAAAAGATAACTTTGAGAGATCTCACAATTATTAAAATTCTGGATTTTAGAAATTATGACGATCGGAGAAACATCACGATTAATCATTCGGAAATTGCAACTGAGCGATCGCGACGATCTCAACAATATTTTTGGCGATCCGGAGGTGATGAGATTTTCTTTAAAAGGAATTTTAACACAGGAAGAAATAGACGTATTTTTGCGCGATCGCGTTTTACCAGCTTACGATTGCCAAGGCTTTAGTTTTTATGCTGTTATTGATAAAGCTCAACAAAAATTAATTGGAATTTGCGGTTTACTGGTTCAAAAAATTGGCGATCGAGAAGAGATCGAAATTGGCTATCGTTTTATTCGGGAATATTGGGGATATGGTTTGGCAACAGAAGCAGCAACAGCCGTGCGAGATTATGGTTTAAAACAGTTTAAATTTGAGCGTTTAATTGCGATTATCGAACCTGAAAACATTCGTTCGATTCGTGTTGTCGAGAAAATTGGCATGACTTACGAAAAAGATGCTTTCTTTCATAATATTCCCGTACAAATTTATAGTTTAAATTTAAAACAACAGTAAATGAGAGAATGAATACTTGCAAGTGAAATAAAATTTAACTTTATCTATTTTTGCTCACAAAGCGATCGCGATCCTCGTGCTTTAAATTTACAAGCTACAATAAACAAAAGTTGCTACTCGAGTTAATACCATGATAAAACTCTACAATAGTCACATTTCTTCCAATACTCGCCGTGTCTGGGTTGCTCTCATTGAGAAAAATCTCGAATTTGAGGAGATTTTTATCCAACTCAACCAAGGCGAACAATTTAAACCCGAATTTCTGGAAATGAACCCCTTTCATCATATTCCTGTCTTGGTTGATGATGGTTTCAAAGTATTTGAATCTCTAGCAATTCTCGACTATCTTGAAGCAAAATATCCCAATCCTCAATTAATGCCAACGGATGCAGAAAGTATCGCTAAAGTTCGCATGGTAGAATTAGTGACCCTCAATGAACTGATTCCGCCGACTTTTCCCTTAATGCGAAAGGCTTTAGAATTTGAAGTCCCTCCCGAGCTATTAGAGAAATCCCAAAAGCAAGTTGCGACAGTTTTACAATTTTTTGAGGAGCAACTTGACGAAAATAAACCGTATTTTCTCGGCGATCGCTTCACTTTAGCCGATATTGTGGCGGGAACAACGGTTCCGACTTTATATTTCTTTGGCGTTTCCTTAGCCGCATATCCCAAGGTCGAAAAATGGTGCGAGACTTTACAACAACGAAACAGTTGGCAAAAAACAACACCTTCTCCTGAAGTCATTGAAGCAGCAAAAGCAGGAATCAAAAAAATTATTCAACAACGCGGTTAGCTTTCGTTAGGTGGGCTATGCCCACCCCAAACCGTAATTCCTGAGTTATTCAGGAAGATATGCTCTATATTTATTACGCCGTGCTTGAATTGTGACACGGCGATCGCGATCGCGTCTGGTGTCATTAACGACAAAAAAGCTAAAATACAAATGAGAAGAAAGTGGACGATCGCAATTTCTTTCCTTTTCCTCTAATCTTTTCACAATAAAATCGTAATTATAACTTGGTACGACATGACAAAAATACAAGATAAAATTTTCGCGGCTTTAACTTATCTGATTCCGGTTATTGAAGCATTACGTTTTGGCGTTCTAATTTTTGCCTTCTTTCCTCCTCTGGCATTATTATTTATGCCTTTGTTCCTGTTAATGCCGATTTATTTCTTGTCCGTTGGCGGACTGGCGATCGTTGAATTTGGGATATTTATCGCTCTTTATATGCTTGTCGTTCAAAATCCAAGGCATTCGCATTTTTTACGTTTTAATGCCCTTCAAGCCCTTTTAATCTCAATTTTAGCTTTTTTGTGCAGTCTCGTTCTCGAGTTTTTGGGGTTCTCTCAAGAATTATTGAATCCTTTAACGGGCAGGATCGGTGGAGGAGGAAATTTTCTCCCAGAATACATTTTACCTACTGTAATTTTTATTGGTGCTATGGGAGTATCAGGCTATGCGATCGTTCAATGTTTGCGCGGAGTCTATGCTGAAATACCCGTCATTTCCGAAGCAGCGTACAATCAAGTTCGGTGAACAATGAACAGTTATCAGTGAACAGTTATCAGTTATCAGTTCCAAACACTAAAATGGAAGGCTTGGAATTTGGTCTGGGGAATTTCTCAGGGTTTAATCCTCATCCCTTGGGGATAATTGTTGAACGGGATTTTCTAAAGAGCCGATCCCTTCGATTTCAATACGAATGCGATCGCCATCTTTGACTTCCCCTACCCCTCGAGGTGTTCCCGTTAAGATAATATCCCCGGGTAGTAAGGTCATAATCTGGGAAATATAGGACAGTAAAACAGCCGGAGGAAAAACCATTTGTTCGATTGATGCCGACTGACGGGGTTCGCTTTCCTGATTCACAAAGGTTTGTAAAGAAGCGCCTGCACTTAATTCGCGCACGATCCAAGGACCCAAAGGACAAAAACTATCAAAACCTTTGGCTCGCGTCCATTGACCGTCCTTGCGCTGCAAATCTCGTGCCGTCACGTCATTGGCGATGGTATAGCCCCAAATTTTACTTTCTGCTTCTTTTGGGGACAGAGAGCGCAAGCGATCGCCAACTACCAGAGCCAATTCGCCTTCATATTCAACCCGTTGGGACTGGGAAGGATAGATAATGGGTTGATGATGGGGAAGGACGGTAGTCGGGGGTTTTAAAAAGAGTAAAGGCTCGACTGGTACGGGAGTTCCCATTTCCTCCGCATGAGCGGAATAATTTTTCCCCACGGCAATAATTTTAGAAGGAGCGCACGGAGCGAGTAGGGTATAGTCCTCCCCTCCGAGCATTAAGTCGGTAGGCTGCCCTCCCAACCAAGGAGGAGCATCGAGGACTCGGATGCTGCGATCGGGGTCTAGCAGTCCGTAAAAGGTCTGTCCTTGAGAATTTTTGACTCGGACATAACGTTGCGCCATAGGACAAGAAATCTTGGAAAAACAACAAATTCAGGCGATCGCAAGACATTCGCGATTTTAAACAGTTGGTAAAATTTGGATTGGGGAAAATATTAACCCCTTAAAATAATCCAGACTACTCTAGATCGTAGTAAGATTGTAAATCCTTGCTTCTTTATTGTTGAGCTAAAGCGAAAATCTCAGGCGATCGCCTTTGACAACTGCGAAGAAGCCTCTCGTCCACAAGGAGAAACCCAACATGAGCCGAAGTTACGAAATGATGCTGATTCTGCGCCCTGATTTAGGGGAAGAGCGAACGAGAGAAACAATTGATAAGTATAAGCAAATGCTGGGAGACTACGGATCGACGGATATTTCCGTGCAAATCCTCGGTAAGCGGCGCTTGGCTTATCCGATTCAAAGGTTTCAAGATGGAACTTATGTTCTATTTACTTACAAGTCCGCAGGAGAACAAGTGGCACCGGTCGAAAAATCGATGCGTTTTAGCGAGGAAGTGATTCGTTATTTAACCCTCAAACTCAGCGATCGCAAAGAAAAGGTCAAGGAAGAAGAACCCGAACCCGTTGCGGCAGAAGCATAAAATATGAATTGGCATATTAATTGGCATATTAATTGACAACTGATAGATTGCCTTTGATCAACAAGCACCGATAAACAGGTTCATTTTTGGCAAACGTTGCTTTTTCCCTTTCCGTGGTGACGGGAAAGGGATTTTTTTCTTGCCATTTTTCTCGGTGCTGTGGGCAGAATTGGGGATGTTGTTGAAATTGCTCGCGCATTTCTGTAGCGATCGCTTCCACGTCCGATTGTAAAAATATTGTTGCACCATCCCGAAGCGATCGCGCCAATTCTTCGACCAATTCCGGTTGCACGACCCGACGTTTAGCATGACGTTTTTTAAACCACGGATCGGGAAATTGGATACTCACGCAATCTAAAACGCGATCGGGTAAAGATTCGAGCAAAACTGATAAAGAAATATTAGCGTTACCAAAAAGATAGTGTAAATTGTTGAGTTCTAATTCATCTCCCTTGCGATTCGCTGCAATGACAAGGGGTTCGCGAATTTCCAAACCGAGAAAATTGCGATCGGGTTGCAATTGTGCCATTTCTAAGATGAATCGCCCCCGAGCGCACCCAATATCTAAATGTAACGGCTGTTGAAGGTTGGCATAAATCTGCGTCCAGTCTGGGGGAATGAGAGGAATCTGATATTTATCGCTTAAGGGGTTGACGTGCTGGCGAACTCGAACTCGGGGCATTTCAATGAGCAATTAACAACAGGTCGCTCTCTTCATTGTACTAAAATTACAAAACTTCATAACCCCTAGCAACTCATAGTCGTTATGAGTACGATATAAAGATAAGCGATCGGAATGGGTTAGCAATTTTTCCCTACCCGACATTTTAAAGATCTAGGAGAAATACCATGCAACTTCACCGTTTTGAACACTTAAACTTAAGCTGTAAAGATATGGATGCCAGTCAAAAATTCTATCAGACGTTATTTCCCGATTGGCGCATTCGATCGCAAGGCATAACTCCCGAGGGTCGACGATGGCAACATTTTGGTAACGACCGCGTTTATATTGCCCTCAATGATGCGACCCAAGGCGATCGCCAGCAATATCCCTATGAGGGAGTCGGTCTCAACCACGTCGGTTTTGTCATTGACGATGGAGAAGAACTCAAAAATATTCTCTTGGCACACGAGATTGAATATTACCTTCTCGAATCCCCCGAAACCAAATACCGCATCTATGTTAGCGATCCAGACGGGAATGAAATTGAGTTTGTAGAATATACTACAGATTATTCTTTAAAATAGCAGGTTCATTCTTTTCATGCGATCGCCGTTGAATCTTTGTCTTCTGTTGGGGGTGACCTTTCTGTCTCTGAGTGGCTGCCAGAGTCAATCCGTACAAGGCAATCGCCCCGATCGCCTTCCTCAAGATACTTTGGTGGAAGTCTACATGAATCAAAATCAGGCCAAAGGGGCAGATTATACCGATCCCTATCGCAAAATTGCGCGACCCGGAGACAATCTCGAACAAGTCATTATCGATGCTATTACCTCGGCACAATCAACCATTGAGGTTGCCGTACAAGAGTTTCGCCTGCCTAATATTGCCCTCGCCCTTGCCGAAAAACAGAAAGCAGGGGTAAAAGTGCGAGTGATTTTAGAAAATAACTATAGTCGTCCTTGGAGTGAGTACAACAAAAAAGAGATAGAAAAACTTAGCGAACGCGAACGCAACCGCTACGAAGAGTTTATCGCTTTAGCCGATCGCGATCGTAATAAAATTATCTCCCCAGAAGAGCGCGATCGGGGCGATGCCCTCATGATTCTCCGCAATGCTGGAATTCCCGTCATTGATGATACTGCTGACGGCTCGAAAGGATCGGGATTAATGCACCATAAATTTATGGTGGTGGACGGGTTTACCGTGGTGACAGGATCGGCAAATTGGACCACAAGTGGAACTCATGGCGATTTGACAACCGCAGAAAGTCGGGGAAATGCCAACAATATACTGAAAATTAATGATACTTCCTTGGCACATTTGTTTATTGAAGAATTTAATTTGATGTGGGGGGATGGAGTAGGAGGAAAAACCGATAGTAAATTCGGCGTGCAGAAGCCCTATCGTTCGCCTCGAAAACTGCAAATTGGCGAATCTACCATTACTATTCAATTTTCTCCCATTTCTGGTTCTAAAAGTTGGCAGGAAAGCAGTAATGGTTTAATTGGGAATACCTTAAATCAAGCTGAGAAAGAAATTAATTTAGCCTTATTTGTTTTTTCAGAACAGAGATTAGTGGATATTATTGGCAATCGTCACCAACAAGGGACAAAAGTTAAAGCACTCATCGATCCGAGTTTCGCTTTTCGGGAATATAGCGAAGGATTGGATATGCTGGGAGTAGCAGCACTGCGGCGGGATTGCAGCATCGAACCGGGAAATCGCCCTTGGCAAAATCCCATCTCAACTGTTGGCATTCCCAACTTACCCTCTGGCGATGTTTTACATCACAAAGTAGGGGTCATCGATCGCACAACGGTTATTACGGGTTCCCATAATTGGTCGGCAACAGCGAATCATAATAATGATGAAACTCTCCTAATTATTGAAAATCCTATTGTTGCGGCTCATTACGATCGCGAATTCAATCGCCTTTACAATAACTCATCTTTAGGCGTATCTTCTGCACTACAGCAGAAAATTACTGAAAGAGAACAAAGCTGTCAGTCGTAATATATCCGGAAAGATATTTTTTTCCATGACAAGAAAAAGCTGGGTCAGATAAAAACCGCAAGACACAGGAACAATGCGATCGCGATCGCCAAACGTCACATTGAAACTTTACAATTGCCTTCCTTTGGATCAAGATTCGGTAAAGATTGCCATTTGACCCTAGACACCTCATAAAAATTGGGGACAATGGTTATAGACAAAGATAGAAGCAGTTTTTAATAATTCTTATCTGAGTACAAAGCAGGGTGTTTGCTTCTCAATATCTCATTACACTAAATTTCATCCAAACAGGGAGACCAACTAAAAATGCAACTAAACAACATCATAAAAACTACACCCCATCTTTTCGGTAAAGTTTTAGGTGTAATTTCTTTAGCAGCAGGAGTGTTAACTGTAGGTCTTCCCGCCGAAGCCTTTACCCTTGGCTACAACGGTTATTTTGGCAGCACCAATGACCCCGCAACAGGAGCATCGGCAACAGTAGACTTCACCTTTACCGATTTGGCAGATGGTAGCATTCAACTAGAATTACTCCTGACTAATACCACCGGACAAGCTAATATGACCGAAGGACTGACAACAGATGGGGCAACTGAGTCAGAATTTCTGAGTGTAGGTTTTGATTTTGCCGATGGAGATTTAGCCGATCGGTTAAACATTGTCAGTTATAGCCTCGGGAATCCGGCTTTTGATGAAATCGTTTACGACGATACTTCTCTGAGTGGTGGAACTTCTTCTTCCACAGCGATAGACGGTGACGGCTGGGGAAATGTTAGCTTAAATGACATTACCTTTGATATTGGTCTTGTTACTAGCAGAAATTTATTATCCACGGGAAACCCAAGAGATGGGTTAAACGCGGGTGCATCAGAAACAGTTACTTTCAATTTAGCTCCTACGGAATTTGCTAGTGCTGCGGAACTCGAGCAATGGGTTGTTGATGGCTTCGTTGAAGGGGGTTACTTAACGACGGCTGCGCGTTTCAAAGCGGTTGATGGAACGAATATTGACGGAGGAAGCGATAAGCTCATCGGCGGAAATTTAGAAGAGTATAATAATTACATTCTTGTTGAAGAAGGGGGTTTACCTCCTACCGAAGATCCCGCTCCCATAGATATTCCCGAACCTACCGCGACAATAGCTCTGGTCATCTTTGCTTTGGGAGGAGGGAAATTTCGCCGCCAAGTCAAATCGCAGGTGCGATAATCGTCAATACAGGTATTGACTCAACGGAAAAAGCTGCGTTATGGAGAAAGAGAAGCAACTTTAACGCTTGGCGATCGCGATCGCCAAGCGTTATATTAAAATTTTACAATTGCCTTCGTTTGAATCAAGAGCAGGTAAAGATCGCCATTTTGCCCTAAACACTGCATAAAAATTAGCGAAAATAGTTAGAGATAAAGATAGAGCTAATCTGTGGTGGCTCTAATAGGGGTAAAAATCAGGGTGCGTACATCTAAACATTTAGATTCACTTGAAACGGAGACCAGCTACAAATGATTCTTAAAGTTGCTTCCAAAATAACCAAATATTCTCTCTTGAGCGCAGCAACCACTGCGATCGCGATAGGAACATTATCAACCTCAACTGGTGCTGCCAATGCCTTCACCATTAACTTTGATGAAGGACTAGCCGGCACAGCCGGAGATGGCACCCTCATCACCGACCAATACAAAAAAGATTACGGTGTCACCTTCGATAGTCAGAACAATAGAACCACTGATTACGGTCTCGTGCTTTACGATACCGAGTGCATCGGGAAAAGTGGCTGGCGAGGTGTCTCCCAAGATGGCTTTACCGATGTTTGTACTGGAGGAGACAGAGACCTCGCAACTGGAAAAGGGAAATATTACCACAATAGTAGTTGGTACGATTACGATACCGAAGCTCAAGGAAATGTCCTCATTCTGCAAGAAAATAGCGATTACTTCGATCCCGACGATGATGCAAAAGGAGGTGAAGTTTCTCTAAACTTTAATACAGAATTTGATAATAATAACCTCTTCTTTGAAGAAGGGGTAACATTTGAAAAATTTGGTTTTGTCGATCTTGATGAAGCCATCATTCGCAACAAAAAATTATCTTTTACTTTCGAGTATGTTGACGAAACTCGAAATCCTTTCATTATCGATGATAGCAATTACGCGAATTATATTGAGGAAACGCTCTTATCTTATGATTGGGATGGTAATACCTTAGAAGGCGATAATTCTTTACGAGAGTATTACTTCAAGAATGAAGACGGTACATTTGACGGCGTGAAAGATGTTAAGGTCGAATATAATAACGTCAGTGGCGCGATCGCTTACTTTGAGTATATGGAATCGCAACCTCCTCAAGAAGAACCCGTTGATATTCCCGAACCTGCGGTAACAATTGCTTTAGTCACTTTTGCTTTGAGTAGTATTAAATTACGTCGCAAAGTTAACCATCAATAAAACTGTCATTTCAGTTATCAGTTATCAGTTATCAGTAACGATTTTACTTTTGCCTTAGATAAAGAACGACTTCATCTCGTTCGTAAATGCGATCGAAACGTTCATCTTTACCTAAGACTTCAGTTAAACGAGTAACAGTTTCAGGAGAACTGGCAAAACCGGGATGGCGGCGATCGAGAAGAATGTATTTAAAGTTTTCTAGCTCTATAAATTCGGTTTCGGGTCTGGGAACTTTAACTGTTTGTCGATGGGTTAAATAAGGAATAAGTTGAGAGGGTGCCATAACAGCTTCTCGGGTTTGAATGAGTGCGATCGCTTCTCGGTTTGCCTGCCATGTATCGAGAGAATCTAAATAAAGGGTGCCAAAAAAGTAATATTTCCCTAAGACTAAAAACCCGCACAAACTCCAAGCTAAAATTATTTTGCGACTGCGAATCCACATTTTTCCCTGACTTCTGGCAGCAATAAGCGCCAATATAACAAAAGGGAAAATCGGTACGGCATAATGTTGAACGAGGGTACGCTGTCCGAAATGATCCGAGAGAATATTTAACATTAAAGCTGGCATTGCGGAAATTAATGGCGCTAAATAACGCGGAAATAGTCCCCAGAAAACAGGCACGAACAGTAACGCCAAATATTCTAGAGTGGAGAAAGAAAGAATGCGTCCCCAAATGAGATCGGGTTTGAGAATGAGACTAAGAGCAATTTCTAAGACAGAATCGCCTAAATAACCATAGCGAGAAACAGAATCTTGTTCGGCACCCAGAAATTGAGGAATAATTAATTGAGTTGTTGTTATAAACCAACCCATTCCTGAAAATAGCGCGATCGCACCATACCAACGCCGTCTCTCACAGAAAAATAACCAAAACCCCATTGCAGCCACAGTCAGGGAAAGAACGGCTTTACAGCTTAAAATTAGGGCAATACAGCCGCAAAACCAAGCTATCTTTCTCTCTCTCGCCGCCCAAACTGCGCCCAAAATCCCCGGAATGGCAATAACTTCTGGATGAAAGCCGTAAATATTGACATTAAAAATGAGGGGATAGAGTAAATAAACCCCCGCCATCATCACCCCATCGCGATCGCTTAAACCTGCTTGTAACGATACTCGCCACGTCAACCAACAGCCGCAACCCAAGGCGATCGCTTGGATGGCAAACAACCAATGTACGGTAGGGTAAATTTTGTACAGTAAAGCAAAAGGATAAAAAATAATTGCTGCATGATCTGCCAAAAGGTGAAATTCTTGATAACCCCAAAAAGAAACAACCGGCGGTAAACCTTGACTGATTAAATAAACATATTGATCGAACCACCCTAAATCGTAAGCATTGGATTTGAATAAAGCGTGTCGCAGGGTTGCGAGGAAGAAAAATAACATTGTACTGCCAACACTCATTAATAATGGGTATTGGGGAATCTGCGATCGCTCTTTATTCATTGATATCGGAATTCGAGACAATTGCGCGATCGAGTAGTTCTTGGAAAGTTGTGAGAGAATCTGTCATAGCAGCTTCTTGAAACAGTCGAGTTAAAATTGAAGTGTCCTGAATTTGCTCGAGTAAATTCCCCAATTCTTCGGATACGGATTCAAAACGAAGGTCTAATAGCTTAAGAATTAATTCTCGACTTGTACGGATAGCTCCTTCTTCACGTCCTTCTTCACGTCCTTCTTCACGTCCTTCTTGACGAGCTTGACGTTCAATATGGGTAACAAATGTCATTTGATTTTCCTCCTCGAAACGTTGAATTTCTGTTTGGAATCCCTGTTGAATAGATTCGGGTAGGGTCATCATCCAATCGATGAGCCGATATAGTTCTAGGATATCTTGTCTTTGATAGCCGCGTTGATAGAGACTCTTGGCAATTCTCAATTTTTCCCGAGAGCGATTATTTGGGTTATTCTTGGTTTTTTGAGTTTCCCGGTGTGCCGTGACGATAATGGCAAAGGGATTTTCGCTCTCCTCTAGGGTTTCTGTAGAATAGTCCAGAAGTTTTACTGTGGGAAATTGCAGTGAAACGCTACAGCCCAAAATATTATAACTATAGCGATCGGGTCTCCATAATTCCCGTTCGTCGGCCAGTACGGCTAAACTCAAGACTTGATGGCGATAGCGATCGAAAATACGGCTATTGTAAATGTACATCCGTTCGGGAAATATGGTTTGAGCTTGGCTTTGAACTTCGATATGAATCAAAATCCAAGTTTCCTCACCGCTTTGTTGCCAGACTTTTACCAATTTATCAGCATCTCTGCGTCCGGTTTCGGCATCTCGCACGATCTGCTGAAATTCCTTATCTAAGAATTCATAGCCTCGAGTCCAGTCTAAGCGATCGCATATTGAAGGAAAGAAGAATGCCATAAAGGGTTGAAAGTAGAAGGAAATGGCTTCTTTCCAAGGGGAGTCGTATTCTGCACGTTGGTCGAGTTCGGTCATGTATCAAAAGAGCGATCGCTTATTATTGATTATCGGTCTTAACCCAACCTTCAATTGTTGCCGCTACTATTGCGCCAATAGGGGTTTGCTTAATTGCTTCTACTGCTCCATTTTTTGCTGCATTAATGACGCGCTGTTTGAGAGTTGGATTATTTTCAATCTGTTGAATGGCTTCTGTTGCAACAGCCATTTGTTCTAACGTTGTTGAAGTAGGGTTTGACTCTTCTAATTGCTTGAGAAGGTTTTGAATTTCTTTGGCTGCTTCGGCAAGATTCTGTTGTGATTGAGCATAATTATGTTGCGTACCAACAAGTTCACTATTTTGAGCTTGTTCGATATATCCAGCACCAAAAGAACCACTTTGCTCGATCTTGTTTTTCTGTGTTTCTGACACGGCTTGACTCTCCGCAGTTGTATTAATTTCTAAAATTACTGGTCTGACAGCTAGTTTATCGACCAGACTTTTTAAATTGGTTGTATATTGTTGGTAAAATTTTAGTTCATAGTCTTTACTTGTCAACTCCTTTCGATATTGTGCTTCTAAAGACTCTAGCTTGATTTCATAAGTTTGTGTCAAATCTTGATAAAGTTTTATTTTATCCACATCTGGTGGAACTTTTACTCTAACCATCAGTATATCATCTGTGTTTTCAATTGCTTGTATTTTCAAATCTATCTCTTCATTTTGGACAACTAAATTAAATGAATATTGAAAAGCCGTCCAATCAATTCCATTATAAAATTGCAATTCTATTGTATTAGGAGTATTTCCAAGAACGGCTCTAGCTAAATTTATATCCCCAATTGCGATCCTAGTAACTTTAATTCCCCAATTATAGCTTCCTTCATCTGCTACAATCAATAATCTTCGATTAATTGTCTCTTGAGAGGAGTAAAATTTCTCTAAATCAATCTTGCCAATTTCTGATTGTAATGCTGATTTTATTAGCTTCTCAAGTGCGTCCAAATAATCTTCAACTTCATAAAATGCCCTTTCTAGATTGATAATTTCCCAATATAAATATAAATTGATTTGCAAAGGAATCCCATTTTTACTAATAACTAAACCAGAATCTAGCTGTCTTACACGTTCTCGTATTGTGTCTCGAACAACAATTTCATCCAAAATAGGCAATATAAAGTTAAGTCCGGGTCTAAGTGTTATATTATATCTACCTAGTCTTTGTACAAGAGCTTCCTCTCCTTCTTCAATGATTACCATGCTTGTAATTATCGTTGAACCCGATCCAATAATCAGACTAATAAATATATAACTAATGGCAGATAATTTGTTATTCGGCTCAATAATCAATAATGTAGTTATAAATAATAGAGTAAAGAAGACAAAACTCAAAAATTTAAATAGTGTTAATCTATTATAAATTATTGACTTTAAAGATTTTCTAACTTTTGTAAAAATATTTTTCAGCATTATTATAACTTAAATATTGTACTGGTTCAAATTTTAGCAACTTTCTTATGCGAGCGATCGCGATTCATTACAATACTTTTGCACCATCTCTACAGATAACAATCTCACTTCATCCAATAGGCAAAGCAGTAATATCATAGTTGATAATTGTTCATTGATAATTGATACTTGGTACAAGTTCCCTATTTAAATCTCCTTGGCGTTCATCACGATCGCGATCGCCTTCTCTCTACCATTGCCTCAGTTATCGACTCGGGCTGGTATATTTTAGGGCGAGAAGTTACAGAATTTGAGAAAGAATTCGCCTCATTTTGTCAAGCTGAATATTGTATCGGGACGGGAAACGGGTTAGATGCCCTGCGTTTAATGTTGCTTGCGGGGGATATTGGCGAGGGGGATGAAGTCCTTGTTTCTGCCAATACCTACATTGCAACCATTTTGGCGATTACGCAAATTGGGGCGATCCCCGTTCTCGTCGAACCTTGTTGGGAAACTCTGCAAATTGATTGCGATCGCATTGCGGAAAAAATAAGCGATCGCACCAAAGCTATCCTTACCGTTCATTTATACGGCCAACCCGCCCCAATGGACAAATTAGAGGCCATTGCTCGCCAATATAACTTACTCCTCTTTGACGACTGCGCTCAAGCACACGGGGCAAAAATTGGCGATCGCTTTGTCGGATCGTGGGGGGATGCCAGTGCGTTTAGCTTTTTTCCCACTAAAAATCTCGGTTGTTTAGGGGATGGCGGTGCGGTCGTTACCTCCAATGCACAAATCGACGAAAAAGTCAAGCTATTGAGAAACTATGGTTCCGGGAGGAAATATTACAATCAACTCGCAGGTTGGAATAGTCGATTAGATGAAATTCAGGCAGCTATTTTACGGCAAAGATTACCGGAATTAGAAACAAAAAATGCAGAACGGAGACGTTTAGCTCAGCGCTATACTGAAAACTTACGCAATCTCCCCCTTTATTTGTTACCCTATAATGCCAACGCAGTCTATCATATTTTTCCAATTTTAGTGGAGGAACGCGATCGCCTGCAACATTTTCTCAAAGAGTCCGAAATTGGAACGCTCATTCATTATCCTATTCCTTCTCATCAACAAGAATGCTATCGCGATCGAGCTTGGGCTAATCTCTCTTTACCGATTACCGAAAAAATTGCCCGAGAAGAACTCAGTTTACCCCTTTATCCTAGTTTAACCAACGAACAGCAAGATTATGTCATCGACAGAATTAAAGCCTTTTATCAATCAAGATGAACTATTGATTCAGTTTCCGACAATTGGCTCTCGAGAAGAAGGCTATCTTGCTGTTGCTGAAGCACAAAAAACTTGTCCATTTTCGATTCAAAGAACCTATTGGGTTTATGGCTGTCGCGATCGCATGAAACGAGGAGGACACGCTCATCATAATTTACACCAAATTCTTATTTGTGTGGCAGGAGAAGTAGAAATAATCTTACATGATGGTTTAAACAAATACGAGTTTTGTTTAAACTCTCCCACCATCGGATTACATCAAAAACCACTCATTTGGGGCGATTTGATCTATCATAAAGATTCAGTTTTAGTGGTTTTGGCTTCCGAACATTATATCGCTGAAGACTATATTCGAGATTACCAACAATTTCTCGAAATTGCCGCAACCAAGCATCAATAATTAATTATTCACGAACAGTCATCAATGAGTCACTATCGATTATCACTACCAGAGAATACTTATATTCATCCACAAGCAATTGTTGAGACGAAAGAAATCGGCGATCGCACAAAAATCTGGGCATTTGTTCATATTTTATCCAAAGTTAAAATCGGGGAAGATTGTAATATTTGCGATCATGTTTTTATAGAATCTGGCGTAAAAATTGGTAATGGTGTCACAATTAAAACTCACGTTTCTCTATGGACGGGAATCGAGATCGAAGACTATTGTTTTATCGGTCCTAATGTTGCTTTTACAAACGATATTTATCCTCGTTCTCATCGCAATCCTGCCATGCAAAAGCGCTATTTTGAAGACACTGATGCCAGTTGGTATCGCGGTACAACTTTAATTGGTAAAGGTGCTGCCTTGGGTGCAAACTCTACTATTTTATGCGGTTTAACTGTAGGTCATTATGCAATGGTTGCTGCTGGTGCCGTCGTTACCAAAGATGTCAAACCTTTTGAATTAGTTGGAGGCGTTCCAGCAAAGCATATGGGATGGGTAGATAAAGAAGGGAGAAAAGTAAAATCACAGCCTATTGATGAAATATGAATAAACCAAAAATATCAATTGTTATTCCCTTGTATTATGCCGAGAGACTTTGGACAGTTTTACCCAAAGAACTGGAAAAATTGGCTTTTGCCGATCGAGATTATTTTAATACAGAAATTGTTTTTGTTGATGATGGTTCTCAAGACAAAACTTTCGATCTCGTGCGCGATTTAAAGTCAGAAAACTTTACTTTTAAAGCCATTCGACTCGCTAGAAATTTTAAGTCATATATTGCTATTCTTGCAGGTATTCAAAACGCGACAGGAGATTATATAACATTTCTTCCTCAAGACTTGCAAGAACCTCCCGATTTAGTCTATCGATTATTTTCAGAAATTCAACAAGGATATGATGTCGCTTGGGCGGTAAGAAGGACTCGTGCGGATCGTTTTCTCGATCGCTTATCCTCCCATTTATTTCACCGTTTAATGCACGCTGTTTGGTCGGAATGGCCAAAAACAGGAGCAGATATGTTTATGATTTCTCGTCCGGTTGCTGACGTTTTATTATCCATGCAGGAAAAGAATTCTCATATTACCGGACAAATTTTATGGAGTGGTTTTCGGCAAACGAGAATTAGTTACGATCGCCAACGTCGAAAAACGGGAAAATCTGGCTGGAGTTTTTGGAAAAAGGTAGAATTAGCCATTAGTGTCATTACTCAGTTTTCTTATTTACCGATTCGAGCCTGTACCGTGTTAGGAATAGGGCTGGCTTTTTTAGGATTTCTCTACGGAATTTTAATTGCGATCGAACGTTTAACCTTGAAAATCTCCGTACAGGGATGGTCGGCTTTAATGGTGGTTATCTTGTTAATTGGCGGCTTTCAACTTATCTTTCTAGGGGTTATTGGCGAATATTTATGGCGTATTTTTGATGAAGTGCGAAAGCGTCCGGTTTATATTGTAATGGAGAAAATCGATTCCGATTCTCATTAATCTTTTTAATTATTATACCTTGACGCAAAAATGTTATAGTTACAGTATAAAATAAGGATGAAACTGAACAAAATAATAAATTGTGAAAAATATGATAAATGGATATTTATAAATTAACAATTAAACCACTCTTATTTTCTGGACTCAAAGCCGATCCAGAATTCATTCATCGCAATACTCTAAATATTCTTCATTGGCTGGATTCTCATCCAAAAAATCTTCTCGCAATTTCTCTACTGCACTCTTTAGAAGCATCTTGCTGTATTGAAGATCGTCGCTTAGAACAAACCTTATGGGGATTGAAGTTTGCGAATCCTTTTGGACTGGCTGCGGGGTTTGATAAAGATGGTATTGCGGCGGGGATTTGGCGTAAAATGGGTTTCGGTTTTGCAGAATTAGGCACTGTAACTTTCCATTCTCAAAGTGGAAACCCTCAACCTCGTTTATTTCGTTTGTTTAAAGATGAAGCCGTTCTCAATCGGATGGGCTTTAATAATCAAGGAAGCGAAGTTTTAAAACAAAATTTACAGCAGCGAGAAAAGCAGTTTTTAATTCCAATTGGGATTAATTTAGGGAAATCTAAAATAACACCTTTAGAAGCAGCAGCCGAAGATTATTTGGGCAGTTTCCAGCGCTTGCAAAGTTTAGGAGATTATTTTGTTATTAATGTCAGTTCCCCGAATACTCCCGGGCTGCGATCGCTACAAAATAGCCAGCAACTCGCCTCCATTCTAGATGCCATTCAACAGGAAAATCGAGGCGAAAAACCCATCCTCGTCAAAATTGCCCCCGATCTCGAATGGGAAGCGATCGCAGATGTTCTCGAATTAGCTAAAACTTATCAACTTGCAGGAATTATTGCGACGAATACCACCATCCGCAAGGATAATTTAAAAACGGGAATCATTAGCGCAACAGGAAACCCCGTAACAGAAGAAGCCGGCGGAATTAGCGGATTCCCTCTTCGCGATCGCTCTACTGAGGTAATTCGCTTTATTTGGCAGCAAACTGAGGGAAAATTACCCATTGTTGGAGTAGGGGGCATTTTTACAGCCGAAGATGCTTGGGAAAAAATGACGGCGGGTGCGAGTTTGATTCAAGTGTATACCGGTTTGGTTTATGAGGGTCCGTGGATGGTCAAGCGCATTTTAGAAGGGTTGGTGCAGAAATTAGAGGAAAATGAGTTTGAGACTATTTGTGATGCGATCGGATCCGGAGGATAAAAATATTGATTTTTTGCTAATTAATTTTCTGCGATCGCATTTTCCAGTTTTTAAAAACCTCAATTCCTTCAACTTGGAATAACTCACTCGCTTATTCTGGAAAATACGACATCTATGTAGCTTGACAAATTTTAATTCATGTGTATTCAGCCTCGACTCTTAGCCTGTAATCCAGTTTTAGCAAGGTATTCAGGATTTTTTCCGAGGAGTTATTTAGAAATTTAGCACTCCGGTCGAGAGAGTGCTAAATTTGCTAATGGTAGAGAATTAGAGATAGCGGAACTCGAAATAAAAATGGCTAAAATCGTTTCGTTTAAAGAAGAATCCCGACGTGCATTGGAAAAAGGGGTTAATACCCTTGCCGATGCAGTTCGCATTACCCTCGGACCGAAAGGACGCAACGTTCTCCTCGAGAAGAAATTCGGCGCACCGCAAATTGTGAACGACGGCATTACCGTTGCCAAAGAAATCGACATTGAAGATCCCCTCGAAAATACCGGGGCGAGATTAATGCAAGAAGTCGCCTCCAAAACTAAGGATATTGCTGGTGATGGCACCACGACGGCGACAGTGATCGCTCAAGCTCTGATCCGAGAAGGATTGAAGAACGTGGCGGCGGGAGCCAACCCCGTAGCTTTGCGTCGCGGCTTAGAAAAAACCATCGCCCATTTAGTCGCAGAAATCGCCAAGATCGCCAAACCCGTAGAAGGCGATGCGATCGCGCAAGTGGCGACAATTTCGGCGGGAAATGATGAAGAAGTCGGTCGCATGATTTCTGAAGCCATGGCCAAAGTGACCAAAGATGGGGTCATTACCGTAGAAGAGTCTAAATCCATGGCCACGGAATTAGATGTCGTGGAAGGGATGCAAATCGATCGCGGCTACACCTCTCCTTATTTCGTCACCGATCAAGAACGGCAAATCGTCGAGTTTGAAAATCCTCGCTTGCTGATTACCGATAAAAAAATCAGCGCGATCGCGGATTTAGTTCCCGTTCTCGAAAAAGTAGCCCGAGAAGGGGTTCCCCTCCTCATTATCGCGGAAGACGTAGAAGGCGAAGCCCTTGCAACTCTCGTCGTCAATAAGGCTCGCGGCGTACTCAATGCTGCCGCCATTAAAGCCCCCGGTTTTGGCGATCGCCGCAAGCAAATGTTACAAGATATCGCCGTTCTCACCGGAGGACGAGTCATTTCTGAAGAAGTGGGCTTGAGCTTAGATACCGTCACCCTCGAGATGCTGGGATCGACGCGAAAAGTGACCATTGATAAAGAAAATACCACCATCGTTGCCACCAGCGATCACAGCAATGATGTCAACAAACGCATCAGTCAAATTCGCAAGCAACTCGAAGAAACTGACTCAGACTACGATAAAGAAAAATTGCAAGAACGCATCGCCAAACTCGCAGGCGGCGTTGCTGTAATTAAAGTCGGAGCAGCAACGGAAACAGAACTCAAAGACCGCAAGTTACGGATCGAAGATGCGCTCAATGCGACCAAAGCCGCCATTGAGGAAGGTATCGTCCCCGGAGGTGGCACGACTTTGATTCACCTTTCCAGTAAGGTGGCCGAATTAAAAGAAACCTTCAGCGACGACGAGGAAAAAGTCGCGGCAGATATTGTCACCCGCGCCCTCGAAGAGCCATTGCGCCAATTGGCGACCAATGCGGGAGTAGAAGGTTCCGTCGTGGTGGAGAAAGTCCGCACCACCGAATTTAATGTCGGTTATAACGCGGTCTCCAATACCTATGAAGACATGATTGCTGCGGGAATTATCGACCCGGCCAAAGTCGTGCGATCGGCGCTACAAAATGCTGGTTCGATCGCGGGCATGGTTCTCACCACCGAAGCCTTAGTGGTTGAGAAACCCGAACCCGCTCCCCCGATGCCTGCTGGCGATCCCGGCATGGGCGGCATGGGCGGCATGGGCGGCATGGGTGGTATGGGCGGTATGGGCGGCATGGGCATGATGTAGTCCCCCATCCAAATCCCATGACTGAGGATATATTGTGATGCCATTGCTAGGAATGTTTAACATTCCTAGCAATGTTTAGTTTTGTAACAAGTTTTTCTTTCTCTGCATAAAAGTCATCCCTTCTTCCAGACAGGTAGGTAGAAACGTTAATTTCAGAAATATCTACTATGTTGCTCGTTCTCAATCTACTGCTGAAACTATTTCGTCGTTCCGAACAGGCTCAAGAATCGTCAGAACCCTATTTTCAGGCTTTTATCCTCGAACCGATTTTAACTCCCAGTGCTTTCGTGGACAATCCTTTTGATGGTGAGGAAGTGCCGGATGTGGATGATGTTTTGGGGGATGAGGTGCTGCCCCCTCTCAGTGTCGGGGAAACCTCTGCTGCACAGTTTGATGCGGGAGTCTTTACCGTCGGAGAGTCGGGAGAAGTGGGTATTGAGTTTCTCTTTGATGGCGGTAAGTATAAAGGGGAGTTGGGGATTTTTAGTTTGGAGGGAATGGGGGATTTAGAACCCGGTTCTGAAGAATTTATTGCTGAGGCGGCGGAACGTGCCTTTTCTAATACGGAGGAGGGCTATATTGTTATTTCCGACAAAACTGAGGGAGCGTTATTCGATGGCACCTTGGGAGAAAAGACAGATTGGAATGCGGGAGAATATAAAGGGGTCAAAAACTTGCAAATGAAGGCGGGAACGAAGTTTGGGGTCATGTTGATTCCCAATGGGACGGTAGAAGAGGTGATGGAAAATCCCGATATTGGGGGAGCGAAAACGCCGCTGTTTTCTTTAGCAACGGCTAACCCCGATGATGGCTTGCATTTGGGACAAATTGCCGATGTGGATGGGGAGGGGAATACGTTTGTTATGGAAGATTTACGGCTGGATCGGGGGTCGGATGAAGATTATGACGATATTATCTTTCGGGTAACGGGGGCAACGGGAGAAGCTCCGGATATGGACGATTTCATCGATCCGGATATGGATTGGCGAGGAACGGATACGGGTTTGGAAATCCTCGATTATATCACGGTGGAGGATGTGGAGAATGAGAGCCAGCCTTTTGTCGGGGTAATTGATACGGGTTTTAGTGAAAAGAATCCAGATTTGGATTATTCTCGCATTATTTTGGGTTCGGATTTGATAGACGGTGACGGTAATCCTTTATTGAGTGAGGCCGAAGGGAGCGAACATGGAGATGGCGTTCTAGGGATTATTGGGGCGACGCAGGATAACGATCTGGGCATTGATGGGATTAATGACGATGCGCCGTTGTGGGTGGGGCGTGCAGTGGGTTCGGGGAAATGGGCTGAGTCTTTGGTGGAGTTTGTGGACGCAGCACAGGAGTCGGGACAACCCAATGCTGTTGTTAATTTAAGCATGGATTTGACGCAAATCGATGTAGAGGGTAACGTCAGTACGCGCTATGAGTTTACACCTTTGGAAATGGCGGCGTTAGAATATGCCCGTCAAAATGATGTCTTAGTCGCAGTTGCTGCGGGGAATGATGGGGGTGTGATGTCGGCTTTGGGTCAGGCTTCAGAACAGTTCGATAATATCATTACTGTGGGTGCTGCGGATGGCATGGAACGTGCGGACTATTCCAGTTATGGGAAAGGGTTGGATATTGTTGCGGAGGGAGGGACGTTAGAAAATCCGGTTTTATCTACTGTTGGCGATCGCGTGGAGGGAATGCACGGAACTTCTGTGGCGACAGCACAAGTCACGGGGGCGATTTCTCGCGTTTGGGCGACAAATCCGGAGTTACATTATCGACAAGTCATTGATATTTTGAAGGAGACTGCGATCGATCTGAAGGAGCCGGGGCTGGATTTGGAAACGGGTGCGGGGTTGTTGAATATGGCGGCGGCGGTCAATTTGGCGCAGTCGAAGCAGGAGGAGGAGTACGAGAAGGAGTTGCAGTATGTGCCGTTGACTTGGAGTGGGGAAGGTGAGGTGACTCCGATGGAACGGGCTGCAAATAACGGTTCTTCGGGTTCTGCGAGTGGTTCTTTGCCTTCTTGGGATTCGTTTTTGGGGATTTTTGGGGGCTATTCCAGTCCAAATTGGCATCAGTTCTTACGAAGGATTTTCAGCCGCTTTTATAAGACTCCCAAATCTTCTAATGTTCCGAATGATTTCAATGGAGATGGACAATCAGATATTCTGTGGCGACATCAACGATTGGGTCAAAATTCGATTTGGTTAATGGGAGGTCAAGACGGTCATACAGTTCTCAATAATGAGGTTATTGTTCCTGTAGAAGATCCCGATTGGAAGATTGTCGGAACGGGAGATTTCAACGGAGATGGAAAATCAGATATTCTATGGCGACATCAACGATTGGGTCAAAATTCGATTTGGTTAATGGGAGGTCAAGACGGTCATACAGTTCTCAATAATGAGGTTATTGTTCCTGTAGAAGATCCCGATTGGAAGATTGTCGGAACGGGAGATTTCAACGGAGATGGAAAATCAGATATTCTATGGCGACATCAACGATTGGGTCAAAATTCGATTTGGTTAATGGGAGGTCAAGACGGTCATACAGTTCTCAATAATGAGGTTATTTTTCCTGTAGAAGACCCTGATTGGA
>NZ_JCAMRX010000004.1:0-26294 GCF_059821285.1 Spirulina sp. LEGE 11439 | reverse complement strand
TATGGCGACATCAACGATTGGGTCAAAATTCGATTTGGTTAATGGGAGGTCAAGATGGTCATACAGTTCTCAATAATGAGGTTATTTTTCCTGTAGAAGACCCTGATTGGAAGATTGTCGGAACGGGAGATTTCAACGGAGATGGAAAATCAGATATTCTATGGCGACATCAACGATTGGGTCAAAATTCGATTTGGTTAATGGGAGGTCAAGACGGTCATACAGTTCTCAATAATGAGGTTATTGTTCCTGTAGAAGATCCCGATTGGAAGATTGTCGGAACGGGAGATTTCAATGGAGATGGAAAATCAGATATTTTGTGGCGACATCAACGATTGGGTCAAAATTCGATTTGGTTAATGGGAGGTCAAGATGGTCATACAGTTCTTAATAATGAGGTTATTGTTCCTGTAGAAGATCCCGATTGGAAGATTGTTCCTCATCAAGATGAATCTGCACTAGAAGCATTTTTCCAATGGGCTAAAGCACAAACTCAACCTATCGATCGCTTAGATGAATGGGCTTACGATTGGGAAACGGCGGGACAATGCGTCAGTTTGATTGTTCGATATGTTCAAGAGGTATTTTTACCTGAAGACCAGAAAGAGGCTCATCTTGGTGGTTATAACCACGGTCATTTAACTGCTTCGACAGTAGCAAGTAAATTTCCAGAATATTTCGGGAGTTACACAACAACCGCTAGTTTAACATCTAATCCACCCAAACAAGGTGCAGTGATTTCTTTTGGTAAATACCCTCCTAAATTTGATGGAGAATATGGTCACGTTGGCATTGTCACAAGCTATAATCCTAGTACAAAAGAAGTCAAATACATTGATATTGGCTTAGGGCTGAGTGGAGGAATTGTTGCAGGTGAGCGTTCTATATTTGCAACAGATTATCGAATCAATGGTTGGACAAATCCAAAATAATTGATTTGGTGCAACAATTCAGGGCGCAAGCATTGCGCCCCTACGGTAAAATGATAGAATTGGGAGGTTTTGTCGGGGTCAAAAAAGATTTTGGGGTAGGGGCGTATTGCATACGCCCATTTACGATATCACCCCAATTTTATTCAATTTCCATCCTCACAATATCATCCAAAAATTGCCCAATATTATTCTCGTTCCGAGACATTATGCGATCGCATTTCCTCCTCAAAATTATTCCGAAAAGAAGTGCGATCGCGTCTAATTAATTAAATTCTGTTTGGTCTAATTGTCTTTTTCCATGAATGACAGCAACAATAGTTACAACATCATTTTCAAAACGATAGATAATTCGATAATTATCAGCAAATTTTTCTCGAATGAGAGGAGAATTAAATTCTGGAACAATGCGACCAGAAAGAGGAAATTGATTCAAATTTCGGGTAATGTCAATAATTTTCTGTACGATAGCGGAAGCATATATCGTAGAGTCACGGGCAATATACATCGCAATAGCTTCTACATCATCTAATGCTTTTTGAGACCAGTTTACTGAAGCCATTTACTCAATTTTTGCTCTACTTCTGCTTGAGATATTGTTCCTTCAGTTTCTACAGCTTCCAACCCTTGCTCAATTTTAGTAAGAACGTAAAGGTGATATTGAATTTCTTCAAAAGAGCAGTTATCTGGGAGTCGTTCGAGTAGAGAGCGGACGGTTTCTTTTGTTGTTGTCATAACATACTGACCAAAGAAAAACTTATTTCCATTTTAGCAGGCGATCGCATTTCCACCCTAATATCATCCCGAAAAAGCAATGCGATCGCTTTTTTAATCAATCATCATTAATCAACAAGGCGATCGCAATTATCGGGACAGGGTGCAAGCATTGCATCCTCTTCCCGTGGATTGGCTGTAACGATTTGCTATAATGTACTCAATGCAGGGTCAAATAGTATCATGATTGCCGTTCCCCACTACATCAGCCCCGAAGAATATCTAGAGCAGGAAAATAATAGTCAATACCGCCATGAATATCGCTATGGTTTAGCCTATTTAATGGCAGGAGGTACAGATAACCACGATCGCATTACCCTAAATCTACTGAGTCAAATTAATCTTCATTTAGGCAGTTAGAACTGCCGCTTTTACTCGGGTAACGTCAAGGTCAATGATGAAGATGACTTTTATTACTACCCAGATGCCTTTGTCACCTATGACGATCGCGACAAACAAGATCGCCAGATTAAACGCTACCCTAAACTTATTGTCGAAGTTCTCTCAAAGAGTACAAGGAAATTCGATCGAGACGATAAGTTCACAGACTACAAAAAAATTACTGCCCTAGAAGAATACATCCTCATCGAACAAGACAAACAACAAGTAGAGTGTCATCGTCGTCAGTCTGACAACACTTGGAAGACGGTCACCTATGGACTAAATGAACGGGTCATTTTCCCAAGTATTGATTTAGAGATTGCGATCGAACAACTTTATCAAGGTTTAGATTAGTTCCGACCGAATTCGCCCATTTCCGATATAACCCTCATTTCATTAATTTCTATCCTCAAAGTATCACCCAAAAATTGCCCAATATGATTCTCATTTTGAGATATTTCGCGATCGCATTTCCTCCTCAAGAGAAACCCGAGAAAGAGATGCGATTCTCGTTCCGAGACACTTCGCGATCGCATTTTCGTTATTTTCCGAAGTAAGAGGCGATACGCCACTCCCTCACCCGTTAATGCGGTCTTAACCCCGAAGAAACAATAATACGATCGCGTCCTTCTTGTTTGGCTTGATAGAGGGCGCGATCGGCAGATTTGAGCAACCCTTCAAAAGTGCTTCTCGTGGTTGGAATCAAACTGGAAATACCAACGCTCACCGTGACATAGCCCGATCGCGCTTTTTCGTGGGTAATTTGTAATTTTTTCAAGGATTTGCGAATATTCTTGGCGACGGTGACGGCTCCATAGGAAGGGGTACTCGGTAAAATCAGCGCAAACTCTTCACCACCGTAGCGAGAAACCAGATCCCCCGGTCGTTGGGCCGCCTCGGCCATCACTGCGGCTACCTTCTGTAGGCAATCATCTCCCGCCTGATGCCCATAAGTATCGTTATACATTTTGAAGCGATCGATATCGCATAAAATGAGCGAGAGTGGCTCTTCTTCTCGCATCATTCGCCGCCATTCTCGCTCTAAGGTTTCATCAAAACTACGACGATTGGCAATTTGGGTCAGTCCGTCAAAAGTCGCCAGCCGTTGTAGTACGGCTAGGGTTTGTTGGCGTTTGGTAATATCAATCCCGACGATAAAAGCCGCGCGATCGCGGTTGTACTTCTGGGCCACAATCAAATAATGGCGGGACGTGCCGCTAATTTTCGAGACAATTTCCCCAAAGCGATCGCGGACTGGACTTTTGAAAAAATCCCGGACAAAATTATTAAAATCCGATCCCGCCCCTAAAAAGCCAATATCCTGACCGATAAAATCATCGGGATCCAAGCCAAATAACTGAGCGAGATGATCGTTGACTCCCAAATAATTCAGATCTGCGCTGATCCACGACACCATCCCCGGAACGGCTGCTAAGACGGATTCGAGCTGATCTTTGGCTACCCGTAACGTTTCTCCCGCTTTGGCCAATCTCGTGGCATCCGCTAAAAGTCGTTCGTTTAAATTAAAGAGTGCCTCGGTTGTCACTTCCTGTTTTTGTGTTATGTTTGTAGTATCATGCTGTAACATAGAAAGAAACGGTTCGCGATCGCCCAACTCGAGAGCAGAGCATCGCGCTTCTAGAGCGGCATTGCGCCGACGGAGCACAACGATTTCTTCAATGAGTTGTTCCTTAGTTTTGTCTTCGTCTCTCATAAACTTTGCATTTTCTCCCCAAGAGAGATGATAAAGTCACACACCTTGTTCTATAAATCATAAAAAACTTGGAGGCGAATGCACTATCGACCCTTATTGTCGGGAATATTCTTTAGGTCGGGGTATTTCCGCGATCGCTCCCTTAGCCTGCCCTTTTCACCCATTTCTTTTCATAAATGTTACAATACTTAACATTGAGTTTGTCTCCATTGCCATCTCAATAACAGTCTCAAGAAAAATTCTCAGGACACTGAGAGCAAACCCAGAACAGCTTAGGAAAAAAGGGAGGAACTGTGATATGATGAAAAGTTCGCGACAATTTATTTTGACCTGTAATTTTGAGCTTCCCCAATAAGGAATGCAAAGAATTATAAATTTTAATGTCGAGAGGTCTCAGAAAACGCTTTCGAGAAACAATTGAGACAAAACTAGCTCGATGGCCATTGATTTCTACCCAACTGCCATGAAAACTGCAAAACATTCTACCGATCCCGTGCGGATCTACTTGCAAGAAATCGGTCGCGTTCCCTTACTGAGTCATGAGGAAGAAATCGTCTTGGCCAAGCGGATACAGAAAGCGATCGCCTTGCAAAAAATTCAACAAGAACAAGACGAAAAGGAACTGAACTTGGAGGAGTGGGCTAAAGCCGCTCAAGTGACGACCGCAGAATTACAGCGTATTCTGCAAGCTGGTGAAAAAGCAAAAAACAAAATGGTGGAGGCTAACCTGCGTTTGGTGGTTTCCGTGGCCAAAAAATATATCAAGCGCAATCTCGATTTGCTGGACTTGATTCAAGAAGGGACTATCGGGATGCAGCGCGGGGTAGAAAAATTCGACCCCACCAAAGGCTATCGCTTCTCCACCTACGCTTACTGGTGGATTCGTCAGGCCATTACCCGGGCGATCGCGGAAAAAAGCCGAACGATTCGCCTGCCCATTCACATCACCGAAAAACTGAATAAGATCAAAAAAGCCCAGCGCCAATTAACGCAAAAATTAGGTCGTGCAGCCACTATCGTTGAATTGGGGCAAGAATTAGATCTAACCCCCAAACAAGTGCGGGAGTTCTTAGAACGGGCGCGTCACCCCTTATCTTTGGATTTACGGGTAGGGGACAACCAAGACACCGAACTGGGGGAATTGCTCGAAGATGACGGACAATCCCCCGAAGAATTCGCCACCCACTCTTCCTTGCAATTAGACTTGGAAAAGTTAATGGTGGATCTGACTCCTCAACAGCGCGAAGTGATTGCCCTACGCTATGGTTTGCGAGACGGACAGCCGTTGACCTTGGCAAAAATCGGGACGCAACTCGGGATCAGTCGGGAACGAGTCCGACAGTTGGAACGAGAAGCCCTGAAAAAATTGCGCCAGCGTCGCGGTGCAGTACGTGAATACTTAGCGAGTTAAGGGATGGGCGATCGCCAACCTTTATCCAAGCTGACAGACTGGAAAACCGGTCTGTCAGTTTTGCCTGTGGAAGAATTGCAGCGATCGCTATTGATCTGGTATCGCCAACAAGGTCGAACGTTACCTTGGCGAGGAGAAAGGGATCCCTATAGAATTTGGATTTCAGAGATCATGCTGCAACAAACGCAGGTGAAAACGGTCATTCCCTACTATGAAAAATGGTTAAATGCTTTTCCCACTGTAGAAGTGTTAGCCACCGCCGACGGACAAACCGTTCTCAAAGTATGGGAAGGCTTGGGATATTACGCTCGAGGTCGCAATCTTCATAAAGCTGCCAAGCAAATTGTTGAAATCCATGAAGGTACTTTGCCTTGTTCTTTAGAAGCTATATTAAAGTTACCGGGAATTGGTCGAACGACGGCGGGAGGCATTCTCAGTGCAGCGTTTAACCAACCTATCTCGATTTTAGATGGGAATGTCAAACGGGTTCTTGCTCGTTTGAGTGCTTTACCCCGACCGACAGCAAAAGCGACCAAGGTGTTATGGTCATTGTCCGATCGCCTTCTCGATCGCGCCAATCCTCGAGATTTCAATCAAGCCATCATGGATTTGGGTGCGATCATCTGCACGCCCAAGAAACCTACCTGTCTCCTTTGTCCGTGGCAACAACAATGTCAAGCCTATTTACAAGGACTTCAATCTCAATTACCCATGAAAGAACCAGCCAAACCTTTACCGCACAAAAACATTGGTGTCGCCGTAATTCGTGACGAGAAGGGAAATATTCTCATCGATCGCCGTTTGGAGGAAGGATTGTTAGGGGGTCTGTGGGAGTTTCCGGGAGGGAAAATCGAGACTGGTGAGACCGTTGAAGACTGTATTAAACGAGAAATTTTAGAAGAATTGGGAATTGAGATCGAAGTAGGAGAACATTTAATCACCCTCGATCATGCCTATACTCATTTTCGGATTACCCTTCACGTTCATTATTGTCGCTACTTAGGAGGAGAACCGAAAGCGATCGAATGTCAAGAAATCCGTTGGGTAACATTGGCTGAAATTGACCAATTTCCTTTTCCAAAAGCCAATACTCGAATTATTGAAACATTACGGAAAAATACCTGATTTTCTACATCCCAATAATCCTTGTTGACTTTTTTTCAACAGAGTCTTCGCGCTCAACGCCTTATTCTCTCCACTTTATCGCTCTTTTGTCACCCCACAAACTATCCCGATCTTTTTGTCCCGTACTGAGAGGGCGGGTATGTCCCGCCTCATGATTAATCCCCCAAACAAATCCCCAAACCGCGAGCGGTTTTCACAAGAGTGTCTTCAGTATTTACAGTTCTGTAGTCTTTAATGGCTTCTGCGATGGGAACATTAATCACTTGAGAATCCTGCCACGTAACCATTAAATCCTCCTTACCGTTAGCGATTAAATCCACCGCCGCAATACCAAAAGACGAAGCTAAAATGCGATCGATCGCAGAAGGACGACCTCCCCGTTGGATGTGACCCAAGACTGTGACGCGGGTTTCTGCTCCCGTACATTTGGCAATACTATCGGCAACATATTGACCGATTCCGCCTAAACGACATTCGCCAAATTGTTGTAGTTTCTCGAGGGTATCTCCGTCGGCGGTACAGACCGCTTCTGAAACGACCACGATGGAGAAATTTAAACCCGCATCTTGACGATCGCGAATTTTCTGACAAACCTTATCGAGATGATAGGGAATTTCAGGAATGAGAATAACTTGAGCTCCTCCCGCAATTCCCGCACGCAGAGCAATATGTCCGGCATCCCGTCCCATTACTTCTAGTACCATGACGCGATCGTGACTGGCGGCGGTAAAATGCAAGCGATCGAGGGCTTCTGTGGCAATATCTACTGCCGTGCTAAAGCCAATGGAAAGTTCCGTATGACCCACATCATTATCGATGGTTTTGGGAATGCCGATGAGCTTGATATTGCCTTGTTGGGCAATGCGACGCAAAATCGCCAAACTGCCATCCCCACCAATACCGATCAAGGCTTCTAGCCCCAATTGATGATAGCCTTCAATAATTTCTTCCGAACGATCTTTGAGACTCCCGTCCGACATGGGAAAGGCAAAAGGATTGCCTTTATTGGTGGTACCGAGAATTGTTCCACCTTGGGTGAGCAAAGAATCGACTTTGTGCAGCTTGAGGGGCATTACCACGGGAGGACGGCTTAATAAACCCATCGTCGCGCCTTTAATTCCCAGCACTTCCCAGCCATATTTTCCGACAGCGCGGTTCACTACGGCTCGAATGACAGCGTTTAATCCAGCACAATCGCCACCACTGGTAAGAATGCCAATACGTTTGGGTTCTCCCATTTCCTGTTCCTCGTAAATCTTCAACCAAAAGCAGATCTTAACTATTTTTTTGTTTTCCCAATGACACGATCTAGATTGGGATTGAGGGTTGTCTTAGCTGTATTGTCGAGGAGCGATCGCGCCTTTGGCAATTTTATGGGATTGATTTTAGATTTCGCCACTTTCCCATTCCTGTAAGACTTTGGCAATTTCTGAACGGCCTTGTTGCTGGGCAAATTCCCAAGCGGTCAAACCTTCAGCATTTTTTAAATTTGGGTTTGCTTTGTTTTGTAGAAAGAGTTCGACTAACGGCAGTTGATTGGTGGCGATCGCCCAATGTAAAGGGGTACCGCGATCGCGACTGAAGGCATCGATATCCGCGCCGGCATTGAGGAGGAATGCGGCAATCCGGGGACTTTGCACCCAATGCAAGGGGGTGCGATGGTATTCATCACGGATGTTCGCATCGGCACCTTGGGTTAATAATGCCCTAACAATATCGGCGATACTCTTCCCCGAGGCAATATGTAGGGGAGTCACCCGTCCGGAAATTTGGACGGACTCGGCTTTCACGCCGCGATCGAGGAGCAGTTGGGCAATTTCAAAGCGATCGCCCACTAAAGCACATTGCAATAGAGAAATCCGCTTGGCTTCCCCCAAGGAGGAAAGAACTTCTCGCTTAACCCCAACATTTGGGTTGCCACCGCGATAGAGATAAGCGCGGACGATGGCAGGATCGCGACAGAGATTCGGAGGGGTAATGCCAACAGAACTGGGCAGACTCCATTTAAAAGCACTCAAGGCGATCGTCGCAACCAATAAGGCAGTTCTCCCATCGCGACCGATACTCCTCCATAACTTTTGTAGGAGGGTGGAAGGACGAGGGAAAGATGAAGGGTGCAGGAAAAAAGTAGCCAGACGAGATAAAGAAAAAGGTCGCTTCCTCGGGATATCTTGTTTCGCGATGTCGTCGGGCTGCTTGTCCTTGCGTTCTCGTTGAGAGTCCCACAGTTGTTTGATGGCGATCGCCCCAAGGACAGCCAGCAGAATTCCGCAAACCAGCCCGGGATTCAGCCAGTGTCGGGCGATCGCAGCTTCCAATCTCGTCCCCGCCCAACTGATGAGGAGTAAGACCGCGATCGCAGGCAAGTGTCCCCATTTATACTTCAATCGCCGAACGGAATTTAAACCGGGCAGAATCGAGATGGGATCGCGAACGAATAATCCCGCGATCGCCCCCATTGTCATCAAGCCAACTCCGATTCCCAGCCCCGCACTGGCTAAAGGAATCCAACTGATGGAAGCATTCACCGCCGCGGCGGCCACCAATATCCCTACCCCGAATAAAGACCCCAATTGCAGGCTGGGATTGCCAATTTCACGACTGAGATAATAGCCCGCGATAAAGGTCGCAGCACCCGAGGCAAGCAAAATAGTATTCAAGTCCCCCACGGTCAAAATTTCTGTCGCTAAGGCCATTCCCGACCAAGCTAAGAGAAAGAGAACTCCCCCATAACTCCAAGGCAAAGGCTGAGATCCCGAGGTCATTTCCGCATCGGTTCGAGGTGCATCGGGTAAGGTGACTGCTGGGGGAACGTGCAACCATAAAAACGCATCGAGGTAGGGTTTTGCCCCTTCATTCCATGCTGCTGTCTTGCGTGCTGCTAACTGCCAATCTAAGGCCCATACTTTACAATCCCCATCCTGACTGGCAGAGATCATATAGCGACTGTCGGCACTCAGTCGAGCGATCGCGATCGCATCCCGATGTCCTTCAAAAACGAAGGTACATTCTCCGCTCAAAACATTCCACACTCTTAAGGTACCGTCTTCGCTACCCGAGAGAAGAATATTGCCGTCTGCACTAAAGTCTACGGTGGTAATGGCTCCTTCGTGACCCGGTAAAACCCGCAGGCAGCGACCCACCGCGATCGCCCACAAAGAAACGGCCCGACTTCCCGCCGATGCCCCATAATGACCGTCTGGACTCAAGCAAATGCCCTGTAAACTTTCTCCTTCGGTGACAATATCTTGCAAGCATTCCACTGTTGCGACCTGCCAATATTTCCATCGTCCCGCCGCCCCATTCGCGATCGCTCCCAGTTGCCAACTCTTCTCGGTATTGGCCGAACCCGTTTCACAGGATAAAAGATAGCGCCCGTCCGGACTGAAACCAACGGAAGAAACGGGGGTTTGATGACCTTGCCAGCGACGCAGCAAGCGTTGGCTGCTGATGTCCCACAAGCGGAGTTCGCCATTGCTAAAGCCAGCGATCGCATAGTTGCCATCGGGACTGAAACTGACAGCTAGAGGGGTGCTGCCATTGCTGGAAAAGCGCGAGAGGCATTGACCTTTGACCATGTCCCAAATCTGCACGCTGCCTCCATCTCCTCCGGCCAAGAGATAGCCTCCGTCCGGACTCAAATCCAGCGCCATCGCACTGCCCAAGGCAGCATTTTGACAAGTTAGGTGAATGTCTCCTGTCTTCGGATGCCACACTTGTATGGTTTTATCATTACTGGCCGTGGCGACCCATTCTCCTGAAGGGGAAATGGCGATCGCGTTGACGCAGTCGCGATGAGGATTGACGGTTAAAATTTCTCGCGCCCCTCTCAAGAAGGTGCGGGGCAAGTAAGCATAAAGACTTCCCCAGAGAAATAGCCCTCGTTCTTCCCATTCGTATCCCGGCAGCGATCGCGCCTGTTGCAAGCATTCTAAGGCCGCCAGATAATTTTCTGCTTCCATCAGCAGGGTTCCCCGTGCTAATTCCTGTTCGTAGAGTTCTTCAACGGAGAGCAGATCTACTCCCTGCTGAGTTTGACACAAGCGCAAGGGGGCAGTGGGGGCGGAGGAATAGCAATTCACCTGCCATAATTTCGTTCCTTCGTCTCCTCCACTCAAGGCATAACGTCCGTCGGGGGCGATCGCAAGGGTGGTAATGACTTCGGAGGTCTCAAAAGTTCGCAAGCATCTTCCCGTTTCCACGCACCACAATTGCAAATCCTCTCCCCCGCTTAAGGCATAGCGTCCGTCCGCACTAATGGCAAGGGCGTGAATCCCAGAGCGATCCGTTGCGATCGTGCGGAGAATGCGCCCGGTAGAGAGAGACAACAATTGCAGATTGCCATCTTCCGTTGCAGCCAGACAAAAACGCCCATTGGCAAAAAGGCAAATTGCCGCGACGCGGCCGAGATTGTCAAATTGGCGCAACGGTTTGCCTTCGCTTAAATTCCATAATCGAGGACGGGACTCGATTGATAAGCCGTAACGCTGCGAAGGATTGAGGTGCAAGGGCGTGCCATCGTGCAAGCAAGTGTAGAGGTTCTTTTGCGTGGCGACTTCTTGCAACGTTACAGCGATCGCCCCTCGGTACAAAATATAACGACCGTCTTCACTAAAAATCTCATTGCGGGATGAAGTAGAAGATTGAACCTCTCCCTCAATTTCCCTCCCCTCTTTTCTCTTCGACTTTGGCTTTCCTGTTGCTTCTCGCTGGGGAGGATTTCCAACCCAAAATACCGTTCCCAAATCTTCTGAAGGATTGCGCGGCACATCTAAAGCGGCTAATACTTCGGGAAACTCGGCCAATTGAGTGTCAAGCGTATTTTTCGGAGCTTCCCAATGGTCGATATTCTCAAAGGTACACAAACATTTGCCGATCATCAAACTCCACAATTGGAGGAGGAGACCGAAGTTTCCCCGAGACAGGGAAATAATGTAACGATTGTCTGGGGTAATGGCAATGGAGAGAATTTCTCCTTGGCAATCTCCAGCGAAGATATGACTCTGACTGGTTTTAAAATCCCACAATTCTAGGGTGCCATCTTGTTTGCCGGATAAGCCATAACGTCCGTCGGCGCTAAAACAGACTGTGTTAACGGGTTTGGGACGAGTTGCTGTCGGTTGTTTGCCCGGAAGGTTAACTCGCCGATATTTGGATTCGGGGAGGCGAGCCCGGGCGAGGGCGAGGACATTGGCATTATCCGATCGCGCAGTTCTCTCGGGCAAGGATGAAAAGGCGGAGATCGCGGCTTGGCAATCGTCTCGCTCTAAATGCACCCAGCCGAGGAGATAGGGGGTGAGTTCATCTTGAGGATCGAGGGATTTTTTCAACGCACGAAGCAATCCTTCATCGCTGGTCTGTCGCGATCGCCACAACAGTAAACCCCAGTTATAAGTCGATTCGGGATGATTGGGATGGATGCGTCTCGCTTCTTCCCAATAATGTGCCGCCTCTTGCTTGCGTCCCAAGTCGATGAGGGCAACGGCGCGGTTGTTGAGAATATCGGCGCGATATTTGCCCATATCGGGTTCTGTGCGGGGATAAACCGTTCCGAAATTTTCCTGATAAATCTGGATTAATTTATCAGTACAAAAGCGAAAATCCGTCGGACGATAATGTTCCCGGTCTTGCCAGCAATGATGCAGTAATTCGGCGATCGCGGCGGGCAAGGGAGGGATATCTCTCCTAGTTTGAGTTTGTCCGTACCGCTCTAAGGCTTCTCGGGCTTGAGTTCCCGTTTGCCAAGTGCGTTTCCCTTGAAACATTTCTAAAATTGTCAGCCCCCAACTCCACAGATCGCTGCTCGGACTGTAGCGGTTGTCTGACAATTGTTCTGGAGCAGCATAAGGAGGAGAAGCCGAACGTAAGTTAGCCCAGCCAAAATCCGTAACTTTGGCAATGCCTCCGTCGGCGATGAGAATATTTTCCGGTTTGAAGTGGGCATGAATCGTGCCGCGCTCTCGGGCGTACTGCAATCCCCAAGCAGATTGAATGGCAATATCGAGAATGCGCTTGAGGGCGGCATTGCGATCGCCGCGATACAAGCGATCGCTCTCGAGCCAATCTCTTAAACTTCCGCCTTCGACATATTCCGAGGCGATCGCCAACTCGTTTTCGATGGGGCGGGTATAGTAACAACTGACGATATGAGGATGCAGCGCTAGGTTAACCCACGCTTCGAGTTCTCCTTCGCATCTTTGCCGTCCTCCCCAAGTCGCGATCGATTCTGGCAATAAGGCTTTGAGCGCAATATTTACTGCCCATGATTTATGTTGGGCGAGGTAGACTGGTGCTAATCCTCCCCGATCTAGGGTCTTCTCGATTGCGTACAGGTCTAGAAGGGTCGTGCCGACCTTCCAATGGTTGGAAACCCGAGCCTGCATATTTTCCTCGTCCGTATAGTTATTCCAGAGCGTCTTTTGATTTTAACGCAAGTTGTGGAATCTTTTCGCAAGAACAATTTTTACACGATCGATTGTTGGTAATTAATAGTTGAAAAATGAGAATTAAAGTGATTTGTTGGGGGCTTGTTTTTGTTTTATTTCCTTGGGAGAATTTATTTTTTGGGTTGGGAGTTCCTGCGCTGTTATCATTCCTCCTCAAAATGGGCTGTCGATCTTGAGAAAACGCGGATTTAAAAATAATGATTAAACCCAATTATCAAATAACATTCGCAGCTTATACTCTTCTGTAGAAAGCGGGAGTCCGAGATAAATAGGTAACCAAAAGATGAAGGCAAGAATAACTAAAATAATCAGAACGAGACCAATTTGTCGAGCAACATATTGGGGAGAATGCAGCCAATTATCAACGATCCATGCTCCTGCTAAAATAGCAAATACTGATGCTCCCATGTAATGATAAAGAAAGGTACATCGCGTTATTTTTAGCCAAGGGAGTAAATTTGCGCCGTAATTGCACGCTAAAAATAACATTAGCCAAATACTCGGTGAAATTGGAGATCGCCAAAACTTCCCTTGCCATAAATTTAGAACTAAAAACAAACTAAGACTGGCGATCGCAAGGGTAGAAAACCACCACAAGATCGGGTTTCCCATGGCATGAACGTCATAGACGATCTCTCCGACTCCATTTGGTAAAGGTGGATAAGCCGGAATCATTTCTTCAACATTCCGCACTTTTTGATAAAAATAGGCAATGGGTCGTCCCATAATCAACCAACTATACCAAGAAGAACAATAAGGGTGAACTTCTGGACCACTGCCAATTTTTTGATGAAAAGAAAAAATATCTTGCTGCATTTGCCAGAATCCGGGTTTGGGATTCAACAAAAGATGGGGAACCCATGTCAAACAATAAGAAAAAATGGGAATACATCCCAAATACCAAATAATATGCAGTAAATTAAGAGAGGTTAAATGGGTTAAAGGAAGCTGTTTTGCTCTACCATTGCCAATTTGATTTGCAGGTTGCACGATCGCGATCGCCCATGCCAAAAACCAAAGCAAATAAATTCCCAATAAAAAGCCCAGTCCATTCCATTTTATCCCTGCTGATAAACCAAAAAAGATACCGGCTAAAATGAGTAGTTGCCAGCGAGGACGACGATCTCGGAAAAAGTCACTAACGCGATCGCTAACCAAGCGAAGTAAGCGAAACCGACTCCCTTGATAACTCCGCAAGCGCCGAATTTTACGCTGTTTGGGTTGAGGATATGCTTGCAAGGCGAGTAAAATCAATAACTGTCCCAATAATCCAAAAAGGACTAAATAAATATTATTTAATCCGTAACGAGATTCAACGAGAAATAATCCGTCCAAAGCGGCAAATAAGGCGGCGATCGCACCGTAACTGCGGCGATGGGTCAGATGATAGGCGATCGCGCCAATAACTACGGGAATGAATGAACCTGTCAGCGCATTTAACCAACGATAACTAAATGTCGTTCGTAAAGATCCAGTTAAAGTGTTATTAATCTCTTGTCCGAAAGGTAAATGAGAGCCGAACCAAATTCCCACGGCAAGAATGAGTTGACTTAAAGGGGGATGGGTATTGTAGACGGTTTCGCCAAGTAAGTAGCGATTGGCGAACACCGGATAGTACACCTCATCAAAAACTAATGTATTGAATTGTCCCAACCGCCAAAACCGCAACCCCAAAGACAGCAAGAAAATTCCCGCCAAAGCGAGTTTAAACCAAGGAAATGAGCGTAAAACGGGTCGGCGATCGCGATTCACAGGATGGGCTGAATTAAGGAGGTTTTTGAGCAGGATGAGAGGATTTTTCGGATTGTTGAGCAAAATTGATCTTTCATACTTTATCCTTCATCGATCGAGATGAACAGGATGACAGGATAGACAAGTTTTTTTTCGGGAAGATGAGAACATCTCTTGGTTGAAATTTCCCTCTCCATTTTAATCCCGACTAAATTAGTCGGGTATGTTTGACAGGGTTTCCCGGTCTGTGTTAGATTTTTTTCAATTCGTAGATGGAAGGAGAAAATCCCAATGACTCAGGCGATCGCCACCGAAACCCAAAATCCCGGCCAAAGTTCCTCAGCAACTTTTACAAAGCTGGTTTCTAAGGAAGGAGGCTATGAATACGACTTACTGCCCATTAATATTTGCGAAAACACCTTCGCACCCTTAGAAGTTCAATATGATTACGATGCCATTCGTCGCCAAGTCAGTCGGGAAAGTATTGCCGCCGGACCCAATTCGATCTGGCGCTACCGTCCTTTCCTTCCCGTAGCGACGGATAATGTCATTGATGTGGGAACGGGGATGACTCCCTTGGTGCGATCGACTCGTTTGGCACGCCGTCTGGGTCTAAAAAATCTTTATATTAAAAATGATGCGGTGAATATGCCGACCCTCAGTTTCAAAGATAGAGTGGTTTCGGTAGCATTAACCCGTGCTAGAGAATTAGGATTTACCACAGTTTCCTGTGCTAGTACTGGAAACTTAGCGAACTCTACGGCTGCGATCGCGGCTCATGCCGGTCTTGAGTGTTGCGTGTTCATTCCTTCGGATCTCGAAGCGGGTAAAATTTTAGGGACTTTGATTTACAATCCCACGGTAATGGCTGTGAAGGGCAATTACGATCAAGTCAACCGTCTCTGTTCTGAAGTAGCTAATACAAAAGGATGGGGTTTTGTGAATATTAATCTTCGTCCTTACTATTCTGAAGGATCGAAAACTCTCGCTTTTGAGGTTGCCGAACAATTAGGCTGGAAGTTACCGGATCACATTGTTGCTCCTCTTGCTTCTGGTTCTCTCTACACCAAGATTTATAAAGGCTTCCAAGAATTTATTAAAGTCGGCTTAGTGGAAGATAAACCCGTCCGTTGCAGTGGAGCCCAAGCAGAAGGTTGTTCTCCGATCGCGCAAGCCTTTAAAGAAGGTCGAGATTTTATCTCTCCCGTTAAACCCAACACGGTTGCAAAATCGATCGCGATCGGCAATCCTGCCGATGGAGTTTACGCCCTCGAGCAAGCACGGAAAACCAACGGTAACATTGAATCTGTCACGGATCCGGAAATTATTGAAGGGATGAAACTGTTGGCAGAAACTGAAGGAATTTTCACAGAAACGGCGGGAGGAACGACTATTGCTGTTCTGAAAAAATTAGCAGAAGCAGGTAAAATCGATCCTGAAGAAACAACAGTAGTTTATATTACTGGAAATGGCTTGAAAACACAGGAAGCCGTTCAAGGTTATATCGGCGAACCCCTCACAATTGATGCCAAACTCGATAGTTTTGAGCGGGCTTGGGAACGGGCGCAAACTTTGGATCGCGTGGACTGGCAACAAGTTTTAGTCTAAGCTAAAACTTTGAGCGGGAAGGGCGGATGCGATCGCATTATTCTCTTCCTGATTCCCCATTACCATTACCTATTACCCATTACTCATTACCCAAGAAAAAATGGCTGTTAAAGTATTAATTCCAACTCCTTTGCAAAAATTCACCAACAACGAGGCCACCATTGAGGCCAATGGTGGCAATATTACTGAGTTGATTGATAGGTTAGAAACAAGTTTTCCCGGTATTAAGGCAAGGATTTGCGATGAGTCGGGAAAACCCCGCCGTTTTATTAATTTTTACGTGAATAGTGAAGATATTCGCTTCATGGATAATGAAAATACATCGTTGAGTGATGGAGATGAAGTAAGTATTGTTCCTGCTGTTGCAGGGGGTTAAAATTTTTCAATGAGATAAGGACGAGTTGAGGAGAACATTGCTCGTTCTTATCTGATGATAATAGCCATTTGGCAATTGATCGTACTGAAAAGCTAACAACGACTCAGCCAGTAGTGGAAGCATTACGTCCCTATTAATCCCTGAAAAAGATGAATGCCATCAGTTGCCCCTAAAACTGGATCTGAAGCTCTTTCTGGGTGAGGCATAATGCCCAAAATATTCCCTTGTTCGTTAATAATCCCGGCAATATTATGTAGCGAACCATTAGGATTATACTCCTTGCTTGTATTTCCAGAAGAACTCGCATAACGAAACAGGATGCAGCCATTATTTTCTAATGTTTTTAGCGTCTCGGGTTCGGCATAATAGCGTCCTTCGCCGTGAGCAATGGGAAAATTAACGACGGGTTGAGAATTATAATTTTTTGTCCAAGGAAGATCGGTGCGTTCCACTGTTAAGGAAACGCGATCGCAAATAAAATGTAAATTGCGATTGCGAATTAAAGCACCGGGTAAAAGTCCCACTTCCGTTAAAACTTGAAAGCCATTACAAATTCCGAGGATATATTTTCCTTTTTTAGCGTGTTCTAAAACACTGTTGATGACGGGAGAAAAACGAGCGATCGCACCACAGCGCAAATAGTCGCCATAACTAAATCCTCCCGGAATAATCACCACGTCGAGATCGTTAATATCTGTTTCTTGATGCCAAACCATACGGGTAGGTTGCTGGAGAAGATCGCCTGTAACATAAGCCACATCGCGATCGCAATTCGAGCCGGGGAAAACAATAATACCGAATTTCATTTTATTAGTTATTAGTTATTAGTTGTTTACTGTTCACTGTTAATACGGTTCGGAATAGCCACCCCATGTAAAATCACCAATACGAATCTGCACGGCACCCAACTCAAAAACGGGATTGTAACGAAGTTGAATGCTATAGGTGCGGCGACTGTATTCGAGGAAATAATCGGTACTGATCTCGCGACCCGTATCTAAATTTAACGAACTTTGAAACCCGACGCGAAACGGTCCATAAATTTGTTGCGTAATGCCATAGGATAAAACTCGCTGATCGGCAATGCGATCGAAAAGGAAGGGTGAAAGATTAGCGATCGCGGCTTGAGAATAAGCAACGCGCCAGCCGGTATAGTCAAAGAAATCATCGGAAAAATGCCCGAATTGACCCTGCAAACCCACGGTTCCTTGAATGGATTGTTGAGTATCTCCACTGCTGTAAAATCCAGAAATGGCGGTAATTCCCGTGGTGACTTGGACAAAAGGACGCAGAGGAACGGGAGTATAGCGCATCCCTTCTTCTGGGGTTGGGGGTAGAGGATCTCCCTGCCAGAGATAGAAATTATATCCGAGGACGGCAGCCCCTTGAATGCGAGTGAGAGTAATACGGTTGTTTTCGCGATCGGCTGCTAATAAGTCAGCACGATCGGTATCCGCTTCAATCACTTGAATTCCGGCTTGATAGCGTAGATTGACGTTGCTATCTCCCAAAACCAGTTGTGGGGAAGTCAAAATCGCACCATAGCTGGTTTGTACGGTTTGAAAACCCAAGGAGCCATTAAAAAGGCGATCGCGATAGCTAAACTCTCCGGTCAAAAGGTGAGGTCTGCCCAAGTCGCCGATCTTATGTTCCAAGCGGACGCTCCCTCGCAAGTTATCTTCAACATTACTTAAATCCAAACTGCTGAGACTGCCAAAAACTCGTAATTGCGTGCGGCGATCGAAATCGGCAGTTAAATCTGTTCGCAGCCCAAAGGATTTAGGTGAGAAAAACCCTTCTTCTAATGCCGCTCGTTGCAGCAAATATTGAGGGGAAATCGACCAGCGCAAATTCGGTGTTCGGATGATGCCAAACCCACGCTCGATAAAGAGTCCGCCGCGATCGATGTCGTCAATGCCGATGGCAAACAGTCCATCGCGATCCGGCCTGCGATCTAAGAGGATGCGATCCTGAAACAGGGGCAGGGAAAAGCCTTGGTCGAAAACAACGCGAGAATTAGTGGTAAGAATTTCATCCTGAAGCGGATTGAGAGTGTTAAATTCGGCGGTGTCGGCGCGAATTTCTAACTCGGGAGGGGAAAAAGGATCGTTGGTAAAACTGACATTGGTTGCCCGCCATCCGTCACTGTCGAACTCGACATAATCGGCACGAAATCGCAATTGATTGACCTGTCCTCGCGTGCCGGTAGTAGGAAAGGGCAAACCGTCAGCACTGACGCTAGTTCCAATGGTAAACTCTAATCCTTCTTCTTGGCGGATGTCTTGAATGGGTTGTTGGCGAATGAGCCGATCGCTTAACGGGCGATCGGGGGTCACTTCATTGGCGATCGCCCCCGAGAAGGAAAAGGGATCGAAATCTCGAGAGGTGGTGGGTTGATAGATTTCTCCCGATGCCTGTTCCATCGTGCCGGTATCTTGGACTAATTGATACTCGAAGACTTCCCCTCGCAAGACCTGATCGCCGCGTCTGAGGGCAACGTTGCCTTCTGCTCTCATAAAGCGGTTGGGGAGGTTAATTCGCACGCGATCGGCAGTGACGACGGATTTGGCAAAGCGTACCTCTACATCCCCTTCTGCATAAGCTACTTTTTGATTTTCGTCGTATTCTTGGCGATCGGCGTTAATTTCTAAGAGTCCGGTGGGAGGAGGGGAAACATCGGTTTCCGGCTCTGCCTCTTCCGGAGTCGCGGCAGGTGTGATGTCTTCTGAATCTGAGGATGGTGTTTCTGGGCGATCGTCTAACTCAAATTCTCGTATTTCTCCACCTCGTTCTTGAACGATAAGATTAGTGAGTTTTTCTTCTTGCAACCCCCCTACGCCTTCACTCGTCCACTGCAAGCGAATTTTTTCTGTGGTGCTGGGTTTGGGATCGGCCGCCGCAAAATAGGCAGCATTCGAGGCAAATGTTACTGCATCATCGGCGATCGCATCCGGTGCGGGAAAACTAAACTGAGCATCAGTTATCCCCATTGAGGGCAAATAACCCAGAGACATAGGTTGCCCGAGTTCTGAAGAGTCGATAAATTCTTCTGGCTCAAAACGTTCTGGGAAAGTGGGTTGAGCTATGGCGATGGCCTCGGTATTCTCTAAAACTGTTGCATTTAAAGGGGAGGCAACGATTGCTCGGTCGTTGGAACTGGTTGCGGAAGTGGTTTTATCTGAGGCAGGAAGGGGCGGAATTTCCGGGGTGAACATGGAAGGTGAAGTTATGTCCGTATGCGGGTCTATAACTTCAGGAATACTTCTATCTTGTGGATGTTCCCGGAAATCGCTTTCTCGAACGGCTTCGAGTATATTATCCCATTGGTCGCGTTGGGGTTTGGTTGCGAGGCGAAACTGCTCTAAATCTCGTTCTAAATTTTCCAGTAGGGGGGTTTTTGCGTTACCCGATCTGACCGTAGCAGAGGAAAAAGAATTTTGCTCGAACTCAGTATCGAGCAATTCATTATTCTCAAAAGAGGATGAGAATTCAAGCAGAGTGGGAAAAGCAAATTCTGGCGCAAAATTCTCTGGATGTGGCGGAGAATCTTCTAGGAGAGAAAATTTCTGGGGCTGGGGAATAATCTCTGAGTCGAGAGACGCAATGTCGCGATCGGGGTGGGCTTTCAGAGATTTTTGAATGGCCTCCGAAGCGGAGGAAGAAATAACGGGAGGCGCAGGTTTAAAGGGCGGAACGAAGTGCGGCATTTTGTCTCTAAATCGAGATCGGTGGAATTGCTAGTGTACAAGTCCGATCCCAGTCCTGTAAATCTTTGCAAATAGAACGGGATGAGAGAAAATTCTCAGAAAATAGAAAGGGACGAGAGAAAATTCCCGTCCCTCGATTTTCAATACTCGAGTATTAGTTAAGTCTCAATCGGCGATCGCAGACTCTATTTACTCCATATTGCGACGGCTGGGAGCCCGAGAAGGGTCGCCAGATAAGAAACCGAAAACAAAGAGGCTCACGAAAAAGGTGACAACCAGAGAAACGACGATTTTAAGAGTTACCATTTGCTGCTCCTAATTTTAAAAAAGTTCAAAAATATTACAATTATAGGGACGAATTACACTAAGCCACTCGAAGCTGAGGGAATGCCCGTGAATTGTTAACAAATGTTATTGTACAAGATTTTGTTACAAAAACAGCAACACTTTGGCTTAGCTTCGTACCAACAGGCAATAGTGGGAAAAGAGAAAAAACTTTGTTTAGGAGATACTCAACAAATGGTTTTAAAGTTCATATCGACTGGGCGAGATACCTACTACCGCGCTCTACGATCGCGTTCTCTCATCTTTGCTCTTGCCCTTGCCAGTCTTTTCATTCCCCTCAGTGCTGAGGCTCAAGAGCAATTATTACGCACCCTAACGGTGACGGGAACGGGGATCGAGAAAATTCCCACCACTTTGACCCAAGTGAATTTGGGGGTGGAAATTCAAGCCGAAACTGCCACTCAAGCCCAACAAGAAATCGCCCGACGCACCACGGATATTGTTAAGTTATTGCGATCGCGCAATGTGGAGCAATTGCAAACTACGGGTATTCGTCTCAACCCCCGCTATAATAACCGACGCACTTCTCAAGGGAACGAATCGGTATTAACTGGCTATATTGGCTCGAATACGGTCAGTTTTCGCGTGGCAACTGACCGGGCAGGAAATATTATTGATGAGGCGGTTCGGGTCGGGGCAACCCGCATTAATGGAGTCAATTTTACGGCAGAAGAGAGCGCCATTGAAGCCGCTCGACAGCAGGCCCTCGTGAAAGCAACCGAAAATGCTCGCGAACAAGCCGACATTGTTCTCGATGCCCTGAATTTGAATCCACAGGAAGTGGTCAGCGTTCAAATTGGTCATGCGATCGCGCCGGTTTTGACCCGAGGCAATGTCTTGTTTGGCAGAGAGGAAGCGATTTCCCAGCAACCCGATTCTCCGGTGATTGGCGGGGAACAAACCGTCAGAGCTTCCGTGACTTTACAGATTCGCTATTAACCCTCGCCAGTCCTTATTCTTTAAATTGCGATCGTCTAATCGTCATAATCGCTGACAGCACTGGGATCGATATCTCGCTTTGAACCTATTTACTGTGTTATGCTTTTATTCATAGGCTCTCTGGAGTGCGGCACACCATAAATTGAGTAAAAATTGAGTAAATGAGTAACAACGCTATCGTAGGCTTTACGCCTATTTGGGAAGGACTAATCACCGATGGCAGTTTTCAGCCAGTCGAACTGCTTAAGCGAGTAAACAAGGATTTAGACACCAAGTGGAAAACGGCTAAACCAAAGCCTAAGTACATCGCTAAGCTGAAACCTGTAAACGGTACAGTTGCATTGCAATTCACCGACCCCACGAGGGAACGATCGCGATCGCCTAAAGGTATTGATTGCAAACTTACTAACGACGGGGTGCTAGAAGCGGCTGAAAAAGCTAATTTAGTCACTCAGGCTATACAAACTGGTTCTTTTTCTTGGGACTGGTTTGAATCGGTTATTCAGAAAAAAACACTCACTACCAAGGAAAAGGAGCGGCTAAAAGAACAGAAGGAAAAAGAGGAAGAGAATAAGCCTGTAGGGGAATTATTTGCAGCATACAAAAAGCATTGGTTTGATGAGGACAAGCGGAGTAATTCCCCGATGAAAAATCCGATTGGGTGTTGGTATGCTTTTTATCGAAATTTGGACAAAGCATTTTTAGATTGCGATAACACACTAAGCAAGTCATTAATCATTGAATGTATAGAAAAAACATCAAAAGACTCACAAAGCAGGGATTATACTCTGCTTGGTTTAACAAGGTTTTTACAATGGATCGATAAAAAAGATGAATACGAAAAGGTAATCGAAAAATACAAAAAAGAAAATAAGCCAGTCAAACAAAGTAAATATATTCCCAATGACAGCGAGATTGAACGTATTTTTGATAATGGGTTTTGTATTAATACAAAACATCGAAAAAGATACGAAAAAAACTTTTCACAATGGCAGTTTCTTTATAGCTTATTAGCTGTTTATGGACTGCGTATCCATGAAGCATGGAACATCGCAAACTGGGATAAACCAGTTGTTCTGGGTGAGGGTGACTGGGTTGAGATAGAAGATTGGAGCGAGGAAACAAAAAATATTCAAACAACAAAAAAGACGGTTATCCCTGCTATTCTCGATCCAAATAATAAGAATAAATTCTTAGCGATTAAACACAATACAAAAACGGGATACCGTTTGGCAGCGCCATTGTCTCCAAATGGTAAAAACTGGTTTGAACTATTCGGATTGAATCAGCCGATAAATTTGCCAACTATCAAGGACGCATTAAAAAATGTGGCACAAGGAAAGGGGGGGTATAAGTGCGCTAAACATACTTGTGCTTTTTTCAAAAGTCACGAATTTGGTTTTACTCCTCACGCTTTACGTCACGCCTACAACCATCGCGGTCATGGAATGGGAATTAATCCTAGTGTCTTGTCTCAGTCTTTAGGTCATTCTATTCTGATGAATACTACGACTTATCACGATACAATGCCCGTTGAAAGGAAGATAGATAATATGGTTTCTGCCTTGGAAAAGGTTAAAAATGAACAGTCTGAAACCGAAAAACTAAAGGAAGAAAACGAACGACTGAAAACAAAAGTAGTTCAACTAGAAACAGCGATACAGTTCAAGGACGAGGAAATAGAGCGGTTGCGAACTGAGTTACAGATGATGAAGGCTGTACAGGGCTGAGTCACACAACCGTCACATAACGAGGGTATAGTTTTAGGCTGTGCTTTTTTTTTTAGAGGAAACGATACCGAGTAAGGTTAGACTCGTTAGAGGGCAAAATAAGCCCCTATGGGGTAACGAGAGGGTAGGGGTTACAGAGTGGTTCTCGACAAATCAACACGAATATAAGCCAGAGCGTTTTTATCTCGAGGCGATCGCGTGCTTGAAGTAACGCTGGGTAACGAATAACGAAACCTTAAAGGTCTCGCAAACTTACCTCACGATTATTGGGAGAAGAGAGAAAGGCGATCGCGTAACTGTTCGTCGGGAATGTTTCCCCCCGCACCCCCTTTCTTAAACCCGTCCTATCGGAACGTTTCCTACTCCACCTAGAACGCTCTACGACGAGCGATAACGACTTTAGGTAGTCTGATACTCGGTAACGCGATTACATCGTTTCTAGAGAGTCGCTACAACGCTTATATATCGATGGATTCATAATGTGAGGTTAACGCAAACATACTACATACTACATAAAATTAATTCGTTTGTATCGGTTAATTAGTATTAGGAAAAGTTGATGAGCTTAATCAGTTTGATGAAATGTGACTGAAATCACAATCCTTATATATCAAGGGGTCTAGAAGCATTCTCGACAAATCAACATGGGTCGCTAAGCGAGTTACTGATAGAAACTAACGGAATTGTAGAGACTAAACGAAACCGCGATGCGGATTGATTATTACCCCTTACCCCATCCCTTGAGAGAACAAGTTAGCGCCGCTAGTCCTTGCGTCAAGGTCAAGCTCTGTTGATTTCATCAAACCTTGACTCAATGCCGTCGCAACGCTTTCTTTCTCTTTTTGGAAGGGATGGGAGAGGGGGAATGTCTGTGCTTTTGCCCTGTCGGGGAAATTATTAATTCGTTAATCGCGACGAGGCGATAGTGTGTGTATATTTCTGGGAGAGCCTTAGAGGCTCTAGAGCCTCTAAGGCTCTTTTCAAAAAATACAAAGGGTACAGCAAAAAAAAAGGCGTAGCCCCGTGACTACAACCCCTTGCGAGAATTATCTGACCGATTAGTTAGCGGGTCTGAGTAGTTCCCAACCCTCGCTAACGGAAGCTCTGCACTGTGTACCGAACAGACCGTCTACTAAATAATATGTTTGTTGATAGTGAGCGAAAGAGTCGTCAAATTGATACAAATTGTACTCAAAGGAAGGTGCTATCTTCTCTGTAATCAAAAGGTGTTTTAGTTGATGATATTCGGTCAAGCTGTCTCTCCAACTGTCAAGGAAATTACGCCCAATATGTTCAGCGATAGGGATAGTTAGCCGTTTCGGGTCTGCGTTATCAGTCATAAACAGACAGCGATCGCTAACGTTGTCGGTGACTGTCCAGAAACGCCCCTTAGCGGATTCTTCCGATAGGAACTGAAAGAACTCTGCAAAGGTCGCTTTTCCTAACCCCGGTATATTCGTCTCGAATGGTTGTGACATCGGCTTACCTGAAATATTCTCTGTCTCCAAGATAAGGCGAAAAAGTTCGCGATCGCTTACACCTAGTCGGTCAAGTAAAAATCGCTTAACCCAAAAGGAAATATAGGAACGGTCGTACCGAATTAATATCATTTCGTTTCTGTACGGCTTCTTGTCGAGATACCCTCGATCCATTAGCATCTCCCGCTTAGGCTGTAACGGTCGGTTCGGTAAGTCGATTTCAGACCAGTGAACTATCTTTCTCTTGTTTTCGTTTTCCGGCATAATAAAAACGCCCTCCTGTTGGTGGTATCAATGGGGGTGGAAGTCGTCCTAGATGGGTGTTGGTAGCACTCGCCTAGGGCGCGTTGATTTGAATGAAATTAAAGCATGATTGGGTTATTCTATCGATCGGTTTGTGAAGAAAGGTTTCGAGGGCTAGAAACCCTCATTCTTTCGTTGGTTAGGGATAGTGTGTATCTATTCTGAGAATTGAATTAATTAAATTAGTTTAATTAGTTTAATTCTCAGAAAATACAAAGGGTACAGCCCCAAAGCCTTTTCACAGAAAGATTTAACCTGTTTTTACTAACGATAAAGAGAATAAATGTCCCATATTTTAAAAGCGACACAAGTTTAGTTTTACTTATAACTTATTGACCGGTTAAATTAAACTATTTACTATAAAAATACAAACGAGGAAAGGGACTGTTGATCATGTCTAGCGATAACGAAACGGTAACTATTGAAAAGGACTTTTATGATGCGTCTATCGGTGAAATGTTTAAGATGAAACTCGCGGCAAAGTTTGCCTATATCGAGGACGATGACGATTACTGGGATGCGATCGTAGAGTTTTACGAGGAAAATCCCGACCTTTGCGAGATTGACTTAGAGTCAGGCAAGTGGAAAGTTCGGAGCGGTCACTACTTGAACGAAAATGAGGGAGTCCCTCCAAGTTTAGATAACTGTTTTGACCACATCGTTAACTATTACTTTGAACAAAAGGAGGCTGAAAAAAGCTGTAACGAACTCTTCGGGGAAGAGGACGAGGAAAGGGAAGAGGACAGGAAAAAAACTATTGCGCGCCTAGAGAAACAGTTAGAAATCGGCGCTTAATCTGGCGACAAACCGAACGAATGGAGGGGTGTTTCTCCCCTCCATTTTTTGTATCTCACATTTTGAAACTACTGTTCTGTAGGACTTTCAAAGAGTCGCCATGTTTCCTCAGGTGTAGTCTTCGAGGGGTCAAATTCAGCTACTAATTTTTGTTTATTCGAGTGCTTGGGTAACAGTTTCACCAAGCCTTTTAAACTGTCGGCTATGAGGTTTTTAGCTTCTTTCAGGTCAATCCCTTTTAGTTCCCCCCTAATAGGTTTACTTGCTTTTTTTAATCCTAGAGGAAGCATAGCCCACGTCTTGAGCAAGTAGTCAGATGGATGTTCACTTTGTAGTTTCCACAGAGAAGACTCATCTACCTGTTTTACGAAATAATGGGTAAATTCTCGAAAGTTGTTATCGGTGTTGTAAATCGTTCGATTATGGATGTCTAAGGGGGGTTTAATGGTCTCTCTCGCTACTTTGCTCATTGCTCCGTAAATCGAATCAATTAGGTACTTTG
>NZ_JCAMRX010000088.1:4005-15597 GCF_059821285.1 Spirulina sp. LEGE 11439 | reverse complement strand
CATTAAAAAAGCATACATTTTTTTAGCAAATCATTCTGATTTATATAGCTGGAACACCAAAACAAAGAAATGGAATCATGTAGCCTCTTCTCCTCCTTCCGACAGTATTTCGATGATTGAAAAAGACTATCCTCTGTGCAAAACCTGTGGCGGTACCGGCATCAAAAACACTGCATTGAGCGACGCACCCGATCCGGAAGATTGTCCTCACTGCAGTGGCAGCCGTGGGCAAGCCTAATTGTTCTCGATCACAAGCACTTCGAGACCCGCTCATGGTTCACAGACTATCGCGGGAAATTAGTCATTCATGCCGCGAAAAAGAAAGGCGATCGCCCTAAAAATAATGAAAGAAAAAAGCTATGAAGTGTACGACCCCTACACAGGAACAGTTCACTTTACCGTCAAAGACCCCGATAAAGCATTACTACTAGCCCAGCCCCATGCTTATCAAGTCCGAGTTGCTTCATCGTCTAAGGAGAAAAAGAATCATGAGAGATTATAGATTTATCAACTTTTGGGGAATGAAAATTGAGATAGGCTGCATTATCTCTTTTGTTTATCCATTTAAGTTTAGTGTTGGAATTCGTGTTTTTAGTGTAGATAACACCATAACGATTTTTGATGCTTATCGCCCCAACTACAAACAGCCTATCTTATTTATCGTTCTAGCTGTCTTGGCAGGTGCTTCTTTAACTCGAACACGAAGTTATCACCCAATTCGCCAATATAATTGGCGATTAAATTTTTTAGATTACAACGCTTTAGACCATATATGTTGGCTTAGCGAAGCATGGGGACATTCTATTGATGATAATTTTATTTCCACCGATTGAACAAATGACAACAGTTAAAGCACTATCACTCTGGCAGCCGTGGGCAAGCCTAATCCTTCTCGGTCACAAGCATTTCGAGACCCGCTCATGGTTCACAGACTATCGCGGGAAATTAGTCATCCATGCCGCGAAAAAGAAAGTCAATTGCCCCAGTGACATCCTGCTTATAAATCAACTCCAAAAATGGGAGCTATCAATTTTAGAGGAGAACTACGGTATAAACCTCGATATTAATTCACTGCCATACGGAAAAGCGATCGCCGTTTGCGATTTAGTCGATTGCATCCCTATGACACTTGAATTCATAGAGCGTCAAACCGATTTAGAACTTGATTGCGGGGATTGGCAGCCCGGTCGCTGGGCGTGGAAGTTAGAGGATGTCCGTGCGATCGATCCTCCCATCGAAATGAGAGGACATCAAAGACTCTGGAACGTTGACACATCCAAACTGTTTTAGACACATTCTCTAATCATTCCGTCCCTATTCCGTCCCCATCGTAATGAATATTTCCACGTTGCTTGAACTCCCTGATGGGAAATTTGAGAAATGTGAGCGAGCGACCCTTTCCAAGCGCAAGGGGTCAATCCGCTTGCGCATTTCTCACAATTACAGAGATTACAGCCTGACTATCAAAGGAGGCTTAACTAAAGATGCCTTAAAAGCTGCTTATTCCTTGGCTAATATCATCAATGGAGACTTAGCTTTTAACCAATTCGATACAACTTTGCAGAAATACGACCCAGATCGCGCTATAAAGACTAATTTTATAAAGAAAAAGAAACAGCCCACACTAAGAGAAATTTGGGAATATTACAAAGAAGCTAAAAAACATAAAAGTGCAGCATCAACCCAAATATATTCATGGAAAGAAATTGACCGATTACTGGATGCTCTCCCACCAAAACAATTAGAATTATCCGAATTAGAGAACCTTGGTCAAAACTGCTTAAAAATACGTGCCTTATCAACGACACACCGAGCCTTTCAGTTTTTGAACGCGGCGATCGCTCTCTACACGGGAGAAAATAAAGAATTAAAAAGCCAACTCCCACCAGAGCCAGACCCCCCGATAGAATGGTTTGAACCGAACGAAATTAAATTTATCTTGCAAGCATTCAAAGATAATCGTTATTGTGATGATAAAAGTCGATACACTCACAGCTTTTATTATCCTTATGTAGCGTTTTTAGCACACACTGGATGCCGTCCCGAGGAAGCGTTAGCACTGACTTGGGGCGACATATCATGGAATGGCGATCGCACTCAGTGTAAGGCAAGAATAGAGAAAGCTTATACCAAAAGAGTATTGCTTCCCCATACAAAAAATTATAAAATTCGGACTATTTCACTCTCACCAACACTAATCAAAATATTAAAAGAAATTAGTTACAAAGATTATCATAAAAAGAAGTTGATTTTTCCGGGGTATAAAGGAGGCTACTTGGATCACCATAATTTTCGAACAAGACAATGGCAGCCGATCCTTGATGGACTGACAAGGCACCAACTTATCCACAAATATCTCAAGCCATATTGCTTAAGGCATAGCTACGTCACAAATATGCACCATGAGGCTGAAGTCTCCTTAGTAAAAATTGCCCGCCTAATCGGGGACAAAGTTGAGACAGTCATCCGAAAATATACCGGGCTGAAAGAAATCGATCCGGCCAATGTCCCCGATCTTTATTGAAAAATGGCTGCGATCGCGGTCTGATTCCGTCCCTATTCCGTCCTCGCTCTCAAAAAAAGAGAAATTTTGAAGGAAATAAAACCGCCAAAGCATTGACAAACAAGGAAAGCAGACACAGATCGATAAAAAGAGGCAATCTTGCCTTACAAGCAGGATGTCACTGGTTCGAGCCCAGTACCGCCCATTCTCAAATTTCCCAATTTACACCCAGATCATTTTTTAGAAATGAGTTAAACTCATCGATCGCAGCTTTAGGAACATCCCCCAATCTCGCTACCAGTTCGCGCAAGTTTTTCTGTAACAGCCCGTTGGGTGCGATCGCTTCTGGGATAAAAAGCAAGCGCCCATTAACAATCTCTCTCACCTCCTCAAATTCTCTTCGGGCTTGTTGCCTTTCAGCATTTTTGCCAAGCTGATAAAGTTGGGATTGAGAGGCATTGAGCAGAAAGCGATCGGGATGGAAATTAGAGGAGAAAGTATCGCTTTCAGGTTCTTGCTGAGATTCTACATATTCCTTGTGAAGGTTCTCCGCTTCATTCAGAAATGCTTCCCCGTCTTTCCAAGGGATATCCCCCGCACTTAGCTGAGTTTTGCCGTCAAACATCGAAAATTGTCCGGTTTGAGAATTGTAATATCTGGTTCTTATTCCCTCGGGCAATTTGGGGAATTTGCGATCGAGAAGAAATTGAGCAGGAAAAGCAAAATTGTTTAAAGCGATTGTGTCGTCCGTTTGAGAAATCATGTTGCTACTCCTAGAAAAATTAAATAGGGCAAGGCTATATCGGGATCGAGAACATTAAAAGGTTGACCGCCGCCTTCGTAACTTAGCGTCCCCCATTCGATATGCCCTGTGCTCGTCCAGTTCATTGAAATACCAGTCGATACCCGTGCCCCATTTGTGCGCTTTTGTTTATGGGAGTGGATTGTCATTTCGCTATTAGTGAGCATGTGCCTCTCTTCCCCGTTTCGATCGCCGATCGCCCTATTGCTCAATCCCGATCCCTTCCCCGCACAAGTAATCTTACGCCCTTTGATTTCAGGAAAGTCGATCGCATCCCCATTAGCCCATTGAGTTTGCGTTCCTCCCCATGCGAGATAAAGTTGCTCGAGGCGATCGTCTGGCAAATCGGCATTACTGGAGGCACTGCCAATCGTGCCGGCAAAAATATCACATCTCAACCAGAGCCAGCCATTTCGAGACACGATTGGCGTGTTGGGTAAGGTATTATTGAATGTCTGAACGACATCCCCCGGGGCTAAAGGAGTAGTAAGAGTAGTGATCGCTTCTTCTACTCTCTCGTTTACTAGCGCTGCTATTTTGGCCTCAATTAATTTATTAATATCTTGTTCGCAAGGGAAAAAGAAACCTTCAGGAGTTTGCTTGTTGAGTCCTCTGAGTTGTAATTTGCGACCCCCTTCTACACACCCTAATTGACCAACCCTCATACGAGATAAATCAAAAGACATTCCCCAAGTTCTCAGTAATTGAAACATCAATCTCCCCTCCTTAATAATTCCTTGATTTTATCGTTAGCCCAATAGGGTTCACTCTCAGCCCACAAAGGAATCTTTGCTTGTTTCACTAAGTATTGATTGCCATCAACATGTTGCTTTCCTTTATCTCGTTCGATATTAGAAATAAATTGTTGTTGATTCCTTATCGTAAAATAATTTGGATAAACGCGAGTAGTCTCCTTATATTGCTTTTGCCCTTGAATACGAACCCCGAACCGTTTTTCTTCTTTAATATCAAGAGTTAGTAGTTCCCCATCTGATAATTTTGCACAAGCCAGCAATCTTTGTTCGGCCTCTCCTTTCGTTCCACCATGACAAACAATTTTTCCAAGCCCCTCGTTTAACTGTAAATTAGCTTGCGCTCTAAATCGTCCCCAAAGATAACCGTTTTTTCCTCCAACGGCTGCTTTTATCGTTGCCCAGTTTAACAAACTTCTTTTCGGAGATAATATTTTAATTTGCGCCCTTTGAAAGGGATTGTGTGTAGTATCTTCATTTTCTTTTGAAGCAGTTTTCAGGTTTTTTCTCCCTCTCTGACTGGGTTTTTCTGCGCCGCTTAAATGAATGGTTAGAGATAAGGGGGTTGGTTTTCGGCGTAAGTAATCTCCCGCCGGCTCTCCAACAATCTGTCCAATATCTTTTAGCTCTATTATTTGATAGTTGGCTAAAACAAGGGTGATAATTGGTTTAAGGTATTCTTCCCGCCCATTTAAAACTATTTTTCCTTCCATTTTTTGGTAAAATAAATATATAAAGTGCTGAGGTAACAGAAAAATTTAGCCATAAACAATATCATATAAGCGTAGATTTTTCCTTTGAAGTCAACCTTTTTTCTCTTCATCTTCTTAATTGAATTTCAACTGTTCTCTCTGGACCCGCCGATGCAGCGATCGCTTGTTGTTGATTGGCATAAAAGCCCTCAATGCTGTTAACAACAACAAACCCCGCCTCTGTACAGGCTTCTGCAAACTCTTCTCGAGCCTCTTCTAAAAAATTCGCAATGAATTGATTATCAATGCTTTCGATGTACTCATCCCATTTTAACGCTAAACTCCAAGGTTTGCGCTCTTTATCTTGGATATTTTTTCCTAAATTCAACTCGAGAGCTTTTCGAGCGCTGGCATAGATTTTCAAAAAAGCAATTCGAGTATAAGAGCGTGTCGTTTCTTGCACTACAGTTTTTAAAGTTCCCGCTATTTCCTGAAAAGCTTCTCGTCCCACTTCCTCTAGAACCCAAGCGCCTAAAGCCGGGTTAAAGGCACTAATTGCCATACCGGGTAAAGCGCCGCAAAAAGCCCATCCTAATGACTGCCCTGTCAGGGCTCCAAGGTTGGCGCCTAATTGATTCCATGCTGCCTTGGCTTCTTGTTCGATTTCTGCTTCCGTTATGTTCCAATTAAAATTCCAGATAAAGCCCGCCGCGTTCGTAACTAAGCTCCAAAGCCCGGATAGAGTAAACCCCACAATTCCAGCTATTTTCTTAATCCCCCCCCAAAGCCATTTTATGGCTCCTGAAATACCTCCTGATGAGGGTTGGATTGCGCTTTTGAAAGGGGCAATTCTTCTCACGCCTCCCTGAACGACACGAGAGCGCGCGAGCCGGCTACCTAAACTGGCAATAGTACGGACAAAAGGCATTAATCATCTCCCGTTTCAGGATTTTCGGAAATATCTGTGATTTTCGGTCGGTTCGCGAAGGTTGCCCCCCAAGGATTGGTCGATTGAGTCGCACGAGGCAAGTTGCTAAAACCTCTCTCTGCATTGTTTAACCAAGTTGTAAAATCCTCTTTTTTATCTTTTTCTTTATTGTTGATAGATTGCTTGTTCCTGACCAGATTTTGACAAATATTCCACGCTGTTTTGCCCGGATCTACACCAGACCTAGCCCAAAAAACAGCCCGAATTATTGCCGTCCCGTGACGAATATCTAACAAGTCATCTTGTAAAGTTTCTTTTTTATTGGGTTTGTATTCTACTACAGACGTTTGTAATTCATAAGGCTCCAAAAATTGGGCGGGATCGTTTCCTGATTCAGGATTAAATAAAAGTGGGAATGCTTCTTTTCTTGTTTTTGTTCCAATACCAGACCATTCTAGCAAAGTTTCAACCATTTTATAGGTCTGATAATCTTGCTGAAGATTTTGCCCTCCTTGGATTAAGGTACGAGATCCCATGCTTGTAGATAGCTCTGTGTTAATCCAAGTATTGAATAAAAGCCCATACATCTCTGCTATTGCTTCAGCTAAATTAAAGAGCCGCTTTTTCTCGACTTGATTTCCTCCTGTAGTTGGATCGGAATCTTCAATCTCTATGGGGATATTCCATTCCCCAAAGAGTTCATCGATCCTTTCCAATAAATATCCTTGAAAATCACTAAGATTATCGATCTTAATATTACCGGGCAAGGGATTCTCAGGAGTGCTTATTAAAGTTTCAGGGACTTCAAATATCCCATCACCAATAGCTTTTTTAATTGTATCTATGTCTCCGAGTTTATTGTTTATTTCATCTAATTTTTCGAGGATCGCGCGTTGGTTGCGAGGAGAAGGGCAAGAACAAGGCATAGGTTGTGATCTCCCTATGGGAGGAGGAAAAGGGTAAGGAGGAGGAACGGGATAGTAAGGCTCTTTTTGGCAACGAGAAAAAGGATAAATTTTTACAATAGAATGTAAAGCACCTTGAGTCAAAGCATAATCAAAATAGCCGATCCAGCTTGATTTAGAAGCAACAGCCATCCCCCCTACAGTAACGCGAAAAATCTGAAAGGGAAGCCCAAGATAATCCCCGTACCCGGGTTTACCGGGGTAGTAACTTGCTTGAAGACTTAAACTAGATTCCTTCATCGCTGAAGCTATATTTGATGAGCTTCCTCCTTCATCCCATGTCCAAGTTTTCGTGCAAGTAATGTATAGATCGTAGGTTGTTCGATCGTTCGGATTATAGAAATTTTGCTGGCAAGTAAAACCAGAAAATGAGGATCTTAAATTATCTGAAGTTCTAAAGTAATCAACAGATGTAAAAACGTGCAGCAGTTCATCATCGGCATAAGCATCTAACATATCTTTCCCGCGCCAATCCCTAATATTTTCAGGTAAGGGATAATTTGGTTCTGGAAGAGTTTTTGCTCGCCTACATTCTTCTTTTCGCAAAACTAATTGATATTGCGGCCCCGATAAGGAAAAGGGACCTATTCCGAGGCTGGGATTGAAAGAAATTCCAATATTACACTCGTCAGCAATAAATTCATAAGTATCAGCCCCGCCAAAAGCATCGCCAATACTAGCGAGATCGGCGAAATTAGGACTGAAAAGTTTACAGTTCGGGGAATTTGGCCATCGGTTGCAGTCGTTCGGATGAGCGGGTTCATGGGTCGGAGTCCCGTAAAAACCCCAACCGATAGGAGCTAAATCTTCCTGTACTTTCCCTCTCTCAGGAAATTGCAAACGCCGATCGCGATCATTAGCCGGCCTCGGTTCTCTTCGCATGGTTGGCCGCCGATGAGGTCGTGAGGGGTCTTTATGCAAGTTAATTCCGTCCCCGGGTTCTTGTCGCCAAGGGATAAAAGGGCGATCGCGCCCCCCCCGTTGTTGTTTGAACATTTTAACCATAGACCCTGCGACCTCCTGCATCAGGTCGGTATCTCACCCAATAAGGTCCCTTGGGATCGTTTGAGAGCCTTGAGTATCGATGCTCCCAGAAAAGCCTCTCCCACTCAGAAGGCGTAGGATAAGGCATCTCAAACCCTTCAGGATGGGGGAATTCTATATGATCGCGCCCGTCTCTCAGTTTTCCTTGCATAAACAGAGTATTTCCGATCTAATAGTACCACATTACCAAAAAACATTACAATCGCTTTTGTTATTCCTCGGAAAAAACATATTTCAAATCGATCGCGAAAAAGCTATAAGTTTGGCCCGAGTTATCATTATCAATGAGTCTGAGGTAACATAAACCCCCAGAATGCTCGGAAGTGTCAATACCAGCCCATTTCCAAGAATTTGTATCTTCACCAATCAACTCAGCTAAATCTTTTTCAATTAATAAATTATCATTAGCTTGGTTGATAATTTGGATTTTTTTAAGGTCTCCATTTGTTGCCCCTCCTCCATACATAAATAAATTTAATTTATTCCTCAAAAACCAAAATCCTGTCGCGGCTGAACCTGCTAAATTAGGAGAGCTTCTGAACTCGTAACTGTTTAGATTCCATGCCGGATCGCGACTGAGAATTTGCCCTTCTGTTATCGAATGAACTAAATCAGGCTCATTGCTAGACCCATTACTGGAGTCAGACAAAATTACATATTCTTCAACGTAATTGCCATCAAACATGACGAAATCATCCCCAGACAAAAAACCGGGGAGTCCTTTAATTCTAAATCCTATTTTTGCCCCTTGACCAAGTTCATAGATTAAGTTAGCTGTCAGATAATCATAGAGGTTATATTGCTGATAAGGAACGCCCTCCCAATTAATTAAACTGATTCGCGCTTTGTGCAGCCATTTATTATTAGCAATATCCCATTTTAATAACTCGAGTTCTTTGCGATTGTGGGTCCACTCAGATGAGATCGCTTTAGTTAAAGCTGCCGTATCGCTATCCGTATTTTTAATATTGGGATGAGGCGTTTCGGGCAAGGACGGCATCTCAACCGTTGCCGAGAGGTTTTTGATGTAAAGATTCTTCACTGCATGGATGGTTTCCGATTTATTCTTCAAATCGGTCAGCAACGGGTCTACGTCAGGTTCATTAGCGATGAGAGTCAAAATGTCGCCTTGACTCGAACTATCCAACTTTGCTGTGAGATCGCGAGTGACGGTGTAGGCAATTCTTTCCACTTTACAATTCGTAATATTTTGCGGACGCTGTAGGGATTTAATTTTGCAACCTATTATAGATTGAAAAATTAATGTATAGCAAATTGCCTGATTTTATTTGGCAAGAGAATATCTGTGAGCCTTGCATGCCGGTGACTTTTCGCGCTATCAATGGGGAATAGTCATAGCTGAGGTTCGAGAATGCCAGATATCACAAAAGAAGAATTAGTTGATGCGCTTCCAGATGGGTCGATTAAAAATTATTGGCAGGCAGCCCCAAATTTTCCAGCCGATGCAGAAGCAGCTGAGTTTTTTGCAATCACACAAACGGCTCTTTGGAAAGCAGCAACAATTAAAAATGGAACATTGAATACAGGAGAGCAAATTGCTGCCTACCCTGCTCCCACCTATAGCGCTGTCAGTATTGATGCAGAAACTGGTTTGGAAACGGTCGTAAAAACCTGTCAGGTTTTGTCTCGTGTGCCCCTTGACCCGGCTATGTCTACGGCTGAGATTCAATAAGTTTTTGACCTTAGTCAAAAGTCAAAAGTTAAAATTCAAAGAAAATGGCGTTAAATTTTCAAAAAGGCAATAGGATATATTGGCTTATCTACCACGAAATTAAGCGAGCGGGGGATAATGTCAAGCAAGCTGGGCTTTTCTCTTGTAGTGAGGGTCTCGCGAAATGGCTCGATCTCGCAATCAATAATCAACTAAGCCTTACGGATAGCTTGATTACTGTTGCGGCGCACGAACGAACAACTTCTCGGATTGATGGAGATCCCGCAACAACGGGGGTTATTCAAGTTGCGGAACATCAACGGCAAAGAGGGCGAAAAATTGGAAATCGAGGCGGACAAACCGTGAAGATCGTAACAACTAAAGCGATCGCAAACTCGAAAAATAAATCAAACAAAAATCCGACTCATCAAGGTTCGTTCAATTTCCCGAGCTTTGCGAGTACGATTGATATTTCCGATATGCTTGCTACTATTATTCCTAGTGAAAAAAGGTCGGGGGCTACTGCCAAAATGAACCCCTATTACATAATGCCCTCTGGCAATCAATACGGCATTATGACTACGGCTCAGGCTGACGCATTAACAGGAATTCAAGGCGGTGCAGAAACACCTGATAGCCCGGCAGCTTTATTAGCGATTCAGCAAAAATTAGAGGGAGCGAATCCTTAGATAAATGCCCGCTCCTCTCCCTCTTTTTATCCCTTTGGGGACGATCGCCCCTTCATTCAATTGGGTTGAATTTCCCAATCCTAGTACAAATGGAGGGGTGTATCGTCTTCATTTTCTTCCGGTTGATAATGAAGAAATTGATTCTAAATTTCACCTTTTATTGCGGAGAAAATGGGGCGTACAGGCTCAAGGGCCGGGTTCAACAGTTGAACGAGCAGAATTTTTTTATCCTAAAGATGAAAAAATTATTTTTACTAATTTCCCAGAACCCTTTTTTGTGAGTTATTACGAACATTCAAGATGGGAAGCAATGCTAGGGGTTAGAAGATACCCCAAAGTAATAAATTTCGAGATTTTTTTAGAGGAAATCGAAAGCGATCCTTATTATCTCAATGGTGAAGTTATTGTAAATCCTTGAAGAAGAATTAATTATTAAAAAAATGGTTCAGTTTCTTGCTAACTGGGGGACAGAGATACTGGTTGCTCTAGGCTCTATTTTTACCACATCAATCGGTTATCTGGTTGCAAGGGATAAGGATAGAAATCAATTTATCTTAGCCGCAATTAAAGAGATTAATGATGAAAACAAGGGAGATAAAGAGTATTTATCGGATAGAGTTGATTTTTTGCAAAAAGAAATTGATTTCTTGAAAACCAGCCGCTTTGATTGCGAAAAATCAAAGACTCTATTAGAGGCAAAGTATGAGGGATTGAAAAAAGAAATCGATTTTGTAGTAGCCTCTTATGGTAATCCAGAGGCTATCAAGGTGCTGTACAATTTGCAAAAGAAATCAAAAGGCAAATACTTTCAACATGCGGACATTGGGGAGATTTACAAGAAGCTCATCCCCTCCGAGTCCTAGGATAAAAGATGTAACTCCTGAATCGGAACAGCGATCGCACTCAACCAATCCTCAGCCTGCACAAGAGGTTTATCTCCTGATTCAAGGCTGACGACTGTGACATAGAGCAATTTTTCTCCTGACTGCCAAATAACGCGATCGCCTTCTTTGACCAATCGCCCGGGGTAATAGTTGCAGGGATGAGGATAGTATTTGGGGAATTTTGCCTTAATATTGGAACTGCTAACCACCTCGATTACTTCACCAATTCCCCAGTCCTCCGGGGAACGGTCGTAAAGGTTTAGAACGCGATCGCCTATCTTGAATCGGTTCTCTGGCACTGATACCGGTTTGGCCTCGTCTTGTTCCCATTGTTTGAACAACTGCTGTTTCTCTGGAGAAACGTGAACCCATATTCTCTTGACTGAATCTTCATCGAAGCTCTCTTTGATTCCCCAGTCTTTCAGCTCCTCCAACGATTCACAAAGTTCTAAAATTTCGGCAATTTCTCGGGCTTCCTCCTCCGATACCTTTTCTAATGGGGCAAGTTGGCGATCGGTCTCTTTTAATCCCTGAATAGTATTATCTGCAAGGCTTTCGCTGGTTGGAAGCATTGGCGATTGTATTGGCGATCGTTGACGATCGTTGACGATCGTTGACGATCGCCCACGATCGTCAATGATATTTTGGGCATTGGCGATCG
>NZ_JCAMRX010000088.1:0-3905 GCF_059821285.1 Spirulina sp. LEGE 11439 | reverse complement strand
ACGATCGTTGACGATCGCCCACGATCGTCAATGATATTTTGGGCATTGGCGATCGTGGAATCTATGTCACTATCTAACTTTTTAGGTTCCATGAGGCTGCGATCGCCAATGCAATCCTGAAAATTTGATTGAAAAGCGATTCCCGATAGATACCAATAAGAATCTTTCCCTTTCTTCGCCTTTGGGAATAGTCGCTGAAAGCGAGCGGCAACATGGTTTTTCTTCACGTTATGGTCAGAGCGGCGGACTTGTTCGTTCCAGATATATTTTTTACGCCCATTGTCAGATTCTTCGATTTCGAGCGTTCCGTTATCGATGTACCATTGCTCGAGTCTTTCCCAGATATCCTTGATATAAATTTTTGCATCAGGGGCAATTTGCAATCCTGTATCTTGGCAGAAGGCAATAAGATGATTGCTTTCCCGCCGTATTTCGTTGAGCGCTTGTTCGGTTGATTCGTAGTCGATCCCTTCGGTCGGCAGCCGCATCAGAGCATCTAATACCTTATTGAGGAGTGCGGGTAAGATGCGATCGCGAATAAAATTCGGGTCATACTTAAACCTCGGATCTGCTTGCAGTTCGCCACGACTAGGATCGGGTTTGGTTTTGAAGGTCTTATTAAAACTCAAGATGCAATAGCGAGTGGCGATCGCCTCCAGTGAAGCGTTAATCAGTGGCGCTTCATTGACATTGAAGAAAAACACGGTTTTCACATCGAAGTCTACCCCATCCTTTTGTTTTTTCTCGGAAGTAAGCGGATCTCCGGAAATAGCTTGTTTCAGGCTTTGGATATGGTCAAGAGAAAGAGCGCCCGTGTTCTCCGAACTCCAATTAATTCGCGGGCTTTCACCCAAAGCTGAAAGGGGGAATTTTCGCCCCTGATCGTATTGCCGAAAGTCGGAGAGGGAACAATTAGACATCCCTTTTCCCCCGTAGAGTTGCTTGACAGCTTCTCGAATGGCATCTTTACCATTGGAGCCGGTACCTTGACATAAGACGGCTCTCATTCTCCCTACTTTGGGCAATTGCCGGACTTTTTCTAGATCGAGACTGGCTGCAATTAGTTTTAGCAAGATATCTTGCTGAATGGGATCGAGGGCTGAGAGGAGGCGATCGCAGTCTGTCGGGTCGGCATTAGGATCGTATTTGGCGTGCGAACAATACGTATAGTATTGCGAGGGATCGTGAGAGATAAAGTGATAAATGGGGGTTTGCTCTTCCCATGTAATCTTGAGGATGCCATTAGCCCAATTGATGCCGGGGGGATTGATGTCATTCGCGCTCACGCCTGTTAGCTGCTTAGCCCATTCTAAGATAGTGTTCGCGCTCGATGGTTTGGCATATTTGCAGATATAGTCGTTTTTTTCGAAAACTCCATAATTGTTCAGCCATCTTGCAATTTTCCTGAGTAGAATTGCATCTTCTACAGATTCATAATGAGTTCCCGTCCATTGGTGCATTTCACCCTGTACGGTGATCCAAGGCTTTTTGTCAAACAATGCTTCATAAACCTCTTGAGTCCAAATTTTTTCGCTATCGGGAGGTGGAAGTACAGTATCTACTGAGTTAACTTCTGCAATTTTGATTCCTTGCAAGCCTTCTGCAATTTTTTGCTGTTGGGTATGGTCTCGATCTATTATTTTGAGGGTTTTAGCCTCCGTGACTAATTTGTCGAAGCCTTCAAGACCGTGATTTTTAATAACATCGTCAGCCCCTTTTCCTAGTTTATTATCCCAGCCTACAATTTTAACTTGGCTGCCTTTATCAGCGAACAATTTGGCAGCCCTGCGAATAGCTTTGGCAACCTTTTTAAGAGTTTCAGGTTTACTGTCTTGGTCGTAAGCGATGTAAATGTCACGGCGGGTTGCAAATAGTTCTAGGTCGGGAATGAGTTTGGGAATGTAATATTTGGTTTCTCCGGTCTCTTCATTCTCTCGAATCATTAAATCGGGGTGCTTCGTACCTTCCTCTACTTCTACTTTCTCGCAAGAATTCCAGACCCCGACGACGGCGATCGCGGCATATCCCGCGCTTAATAATGAGGCTGCTTTTTTAGCCCCTTCTGTTAATACAATTGGGACATTATTGTCTCGAACCCATTGCCAGAAAGAGGTGATAGGTTTAGTGGGGCTATATTCTATTTCGTAACGGGAGGCTATCTTTTCCCATGCTTTGCGTGATGGCTCCAAGAAAAATGCTTCAGCCGTGGCTTTGGGAGGAGTTTCATATTTTATGATTTTTCCTTGATAATCAGTCCTCGGGCTATGGGGTTTGAATTGTCCGAAAAGCCTTTCCTCTCCCGTTTTGGGGTCAAGACTTTTACACCACCATCCCCCATTAGCAAGATGCTTGTATTTCTTGAGTATCTTGTCCCTCAAGCGACCATCGTTGCGGCGATCGCTATCTGGTAATGCGTATATGAGATGTTCCCAAGCATCGTTTTCGTTCAAACTTTTAAAATTCAAAGAGGCAATTTCATCATCGATCGCGCTAAGACGAAATTCTTGGATATGAGAAACCCAAAGCCTCGATCGTCCGGGTTGTTGTCCGGGTTGTTGTGATATAATTGAGGAGGTTTGAGGGGCGGTTTTTGTATCTTCGGTTAACATTTGATTATTCCTTTTTTGAAGTGCGATCGCTATTTCCGTAGGAGGAAACGCGATGGCTTTTTTTTACGAACTGGGAGGACAAATAATTTTGAGGGTTATATCTGGTAGGTGATACTTGATATAAGCAACCACTTCAGTTAGCTTTACTATGTCAAAATCAGAGGCAATCGGATGATTGGCGCTCTCTTCTTTCCAGATGAGAATGTATGGCTGTTTCATGGTGAGAAAATGTGAAATTTATGGCGGCGATCGCGTTGATAATTCCATTCAAAAATAGGAGCGCGATAATGAGATTAAAATCAGGATTATTCTCAGCAATGGCAATGATTGAGAGCATCCCTATGATTTGAGTTAGGGCGATCGAAATGATGATTTTCATTCTAGAACGGGATATCCGGATGGTCGGGAAATTGGAGAGAGAATTTTTCTCCAATTCTTTTGAAAAATTGATAACCTGATTCGCAGTTAAAGCACAAAAACCAAGTTGGTGAATCACCTTCAAAATAAGAAGGATATCGAATTAATGAAGCTCGCCCTGATAAAAGGCAAAGGGCGATCCAAAGTTTGGGGTAAAGCTGTTCCCTATCTCGGATTTTTAATTCTATTTCGTTTGCTGGAACAAGATTTACTCTTATTTTGATATCTATGCACAATCTCATCCCAAGAAAGTAGAATATTTTAGAGTTTTTCATGAGAAGTTTCTCGCACCTCAAGCAAATTTTATAATTGTCGATCCCTGTGAGATAGCCTCTCTATAAGCCTCGTTTTTAAAAATTTTGCAAACGCTAGTACACAAGATGTTTGCTTGTGCGGTGTGAAGGCAGGATTCAAACCCCCACTCTTCGGCTTTTTCCCAGCTTTGAGGGAATAGCGATCGCACGAATCTTAGTTCATTGGCAAATCTGGCGATCGCTTTTTCGCTGAAGCGGATATCGCTTACCCAACGCTCTTGAATAAGCTGGATGTATCCATTTTTCCAAGTGCCGATCCTTATACCAGAAGGGATATGGATTATTTCTCGCGTGTCAGCATTGCGAACCAACACAAAATCGCGTTGGATTCTTTTGCCGTTAATTGTCCGCAAACGAACCTTTCCGTTTTTTTTCGATGGGATTTTTATTTTCATAATTTTGACGTGAAGGAAGTGTGATCGCTTTTTAAGGTTGTTTTGAATCCTCTCTAAATGGCTTGATTTGTTCCGAAACAAGACTTTCAAGATGATCCTCACTTGCGTAAAAAAGCATCTCATTTTTTAGTTCTTTGTTTTCGTCTGCATAGTCTGCATCGACCACCTCT
>NZ_JCAMRX010000031.1:0-70531 GCF_059821285.1 Spirulina sp. LEGE 11439 | reverse complement strand
ATAATGCTTTGTAGCTTTTCAATATATTTGTTCTTACAAAACTGACCTGCTCCCATTTTCCTCTCTTAGAAAAATCATTCAATACTTCTGCTAGAACCATTTCACTGGTAACAATAGAGAATGAACCGAGGGATCTTGATAGGTTGACTGCTTTTTGATGTAATTGGTCACGAGGGTTGAGCAAAGCCACCCAATAACCCGTATCTGCAAAAACTCTTTTCAATCTTCCTCTCCAACTTTTTGATAGAAATCAAAATTTTTCGCCAGATCGCTCGGTACTTTTTCCCATTCAGACTCCGGAATTTTTGCGCCGATCTCTACTGCAATTTCCCAAATCGGACGAGCTTCGCGATCGCACTGAATTTCTTCCAGTTGAATGTTTGTATCCGTTGTTAATTGTCGAACTTGTCCGACAATTTTTTCTAATAACCAAAGTTTCTCCTCTAAAGATAAAACTTGAATAGAATTTTCCAGTTCTAATGCTTTGGATGAAATCATAGGAATTATTTTAACTCCTTCAGGACAATAGAGAAATTATATGGTAACAAAATATCACGCGCCTTGCTCTTTAACAATGATAACAACCTCGAATGTAGCGAGTGTAATATCTTCCTTTTGAACTGGCTGAAAGAAAATTTTCAAAAATATGTTGTGGCACTCTACAAAAAGTATAGATGCTACTATTCTTAAATCTGATACGAATTTGTTGAGTCACTGGATCGTAACCCAAAGAACGTATCGCCGATGAACTAACTGAAATCATATCCATTGTCTAACTGTCCTTTAAAAAATGGGGATGGTATTCAACGCCATCCCCACTTTAAGCGCTTATACAGCGATTAAAAACAAACAAAAGTTACTTGATTTCAACTTTTGCGCCAGTTTCTTCCAACTGTTTCTTGATGGCTTCCGCATCATCTTTGGAAACGCCTTCTTTGAGAGCCTTGGGAACGGATTCTACAACCTCTTTGGCTTCCTTGAGACCCAAACCTGTAATCGCGCGAACCACCTTAAGAACAGCAATTTTCTTATCGCCGGGGAATTCTGTGAGAATGACATCGAATTCGGTTTGCTCTTCAACTTCTTCAGCAGCCGCAGCACCACCACCCGCACCGGGGACGGCGGCCATCATCATACCGCCAGCAGGAGCCGCAGCACTTACGCCAAAGGCTTCTTCAATGCCTTTGACCAATTCCGAGGCTTCGAGTAAGGTCAAAGATTTCAGCTTTTCGAGAATTTCATCAGTTGCAGCAGACATGGGTAAACTCCTTAGTAATGAAGATTAATTTGTTAAGTTTTGAGTCCGTTTTGCCGACGGACTTTTTTCTGAGCAGAATTGGCTTAAGCCGCATCTCCTTCTTTTTGAGACACCGCTTGCACGGCGCGACCCAAAGAAGACGGTACCTCGTTGATACCTCGTGCCAAAGAAGACGGCACCTCGTTGATACTCCGCGCCAATTTGGTCGGAATAGAATTGAGGGCTCCGGCAATTTGAGCCATGAGTTCTTCCTTCGATGGCAGATCCGCGATCGCCTTGACTTGTTCTTCATTCAGAGCGCGTCCCTGCATGACACCGCCGCGAAATTCGCTTTTTTTGGCGGCTTTTTTAAAGTCTTGGTAGGCGCGGACGGCACCGCCGATATCGTCTTTGACGAGTAAAAACGCATTGGTACCGGACAGAAACTCTGTCATCGGTTTCCATTCCTCGTTTTCCTCTACCGCGATCCGCATTAAGGTGTTTTTCGTCACCTTGCACACGGCTCCTGTCGGACGCAAGCGATCGCGTAAGTCGGTAATTTCGGCAACGGTTAACCCTTGGAAATCAACGACGACGGCCAATTGCGACTCGCTTAAAAGCCCTTTGATATCGGCAATGACAGTTTCTTTATTCGCTCGGGTTCTCCCCATTCAGTCTCACCTCCTTTGTTCTTGCAAAAGCAAACTTCAAAATTAAACCCCGCCTCTACTGCCGAGGTCGGGGTCTAAATGCGGGCAAGAATTAAGAAAAATGCTGATTCTTCTTGGTTTTCCTTCCCATCATGTAGCTGGCCTCGGCAGGACATCAATTAAGCCTTGTAGCTCCTGCTGTCTCGGGTTTGCGTTTGATGAAGTTTTTTGGTAAATTTCTCTCAATTTCGGGTAGGCATGACCTACTCTAGCATCAAGCAGCATCTAATTTTAAATCTCGCAGGCCATTAATGTCTACTTGAATGGAAGGTCCCATCGAAGCAGAAACGAAAATACTGCGCCAGTAACGCCCCTTTGCACCGGAAGGACGATGGCGATCGATTGTTTCCTGTAAGGTTTTCAAATTCGCTAACAAATCCTCGGGGGCAAATGATGCCTTGCCAAACATAACATGAACGATCCCCGTGCGATCGGCGCGAAATTCAATTTTTCCTGCTTTAAATTCCGCGATCGCTCCCCCTAAATCCGTGGTCACGGTTCCGGCTTTCGGGGAAGGCATCAAGCCTCTGGGTCCTAACATTCGTCCTAATTTAGCCACCTCGCGCATCATATCCGGCGTGGCGATGAGTTTATCAAAATCCATCATTCCTTTTTGGATTTCTTCGATCAACTCCTCAGATCCGGCGATATCGGCACCGGCTTCCGTTGCTTCCGTTACTTTTTCCCCCCGCGCAATGACGGCAACCCGGACGGTTTGTCCGGTGCCTTTGGGGAAACTCACTGTCGTCCGCAATTGCTGATCCGTATATTTAGGGTCGATCCCCAAACGGATGTGTGCCTCGGCAGTTTCATCAAACTTAGCTGTTGCGGTTTCTTTTAACAGCGCCATCGCTGCTAACGGTTCGTAAACTTTGTCTTCGACTTTCGCGATCGCTGCTTTCAAGCGACGAGACATCTTGTTTGTCATGGTTTAACTCCTTGGGTTCTCACGAAGCGATCGCCTCTCCCCAATATAATTTTGATGATAATTTGGGATTGAAGCGGCAAAATTTGGGCAGATTAATCAGTAATACTGACCCCCATATTTTTCGCCGTTCCCGCCACAATTTTCATGGCTGCCTCAACATCATTGGCATTGAGATCGGGCATTTTAATTTCCGCAATTTTTTGCAGTTGTTCGCGAGTAATAGAACCGACATTTTCCTTGTTGGGTTGACTCGCACCTTTTTCAATGCCAGCTTCTTTTTTAATCAAAACCGAAGCTGGAGGCGTTTTGAGAATAAAGGTAAAACTGCGGTCTTCATAAACAGAGATTTCAACCGGAATGATCATCCCAGCCTTATCCGCAGTTTTGGCATTATATTCTTTACAAAATGCCATAATATTGACCCCATGTTGACCCAAAGCGGGACCCACGGGTGGAGTCGCGGCAGCTTTTCCGGCGGGAAGTGCCAATTTAACCAATGCAACTACTTTTTTTGCCATTTTAGCTTTGTTTTTCGACCTGAGTGAATTCCAATTCTACAGGAGTATCCCGTCCAAAAATTGAGAGAAGTGCTTTGAGTTTGCTCCGTTCTGGACTAACTTCAATGACTTCCCCTTCAAAGTCTTTAAACGGACCTGACAGAACCATTATTTTATCACCCACTGCCATATCAATTTTGACAACGGGTTCTTGTTCTTGCGTCTGTCTGAAAATGCGTTCGACTTCTGAAGGACTGAGGGGAACGGGTTTAACGTGTCCTCGTCCTCTTCCGTAAGGACGCTGTTTTTCTGCCCCGACAAAATTAATCACATTTGGTGTATTTTTGACGGCACGCCATGCTTCGTCATCTAAAATCATTTTGACGAGAACATAGCCCGGAAAAACTTTTTCTTCCCCATGAATTCGCGAGCCATCTTTACGAACTTTAACGGTTGGCGTTTGGGGAATTTGAATTTGCAAGATGCGATCGGCCACATCTAAAGTATGGATTCGTTGTTCTAAGTTGGTTTTCACCCGCTTTTCACAACCTGAAGCCACTTGAACGGCATACCAACGGGCATTTTTTGCGGTCGCAAAACTTTCTACCTCGGCGGGTTGAAAGTCTTCATTTGCATCTTCGAGATTTGTGTCTTCGAGATTGTCTCGCGTCACATTCATTAGAACACCTTGCCACTTAACCAAACAAATAAATTATCAACAAAATAAATTGTAGTCGCAACCAACGTTACCATTAAGACGACAGCCGCCGATTCGCTAATTAATTGTTGCCGTGACGGCCAGACAACTTTAGATAATTCCTCTTTTGATTCTTGGAAAAATTTAACGGCGTTAAATCCTCCATTCGTTTTTTTGGGTTCTGTTGAGGATTCTTTGCCCTTCTCGAGAGAAGGAGTGTCTTTTACATTTTTGCGATCGCCAGATGGATTTTGATTGGTCTTTTGAGCGCTATTTTGCGGTCTATTTTTTTTGTTGCCGGTGTCCTTTTTCGACGGTTTTTTCTTGGCCACAGTTGATTTTCTCCACTGATTTTGTCCACAGTTCGCGTAACGAATTTTTCTACCAGTCTAACAAACTGACCAGAAAAAATAGGAAATATCAATCGGGAAGAGAATCTGCGCTTTATGTGGTTAACGCGCCCTGGAGGACTTGAACCCCCGACATCAGGTTTTGGAGACCTGCGTTCTACCAACTGAACTAAGAGCGCTTGACAATCTTCAATATTAGCATTTTTCGGCTAACGAGAAGAATTCATTAGTTCAGTATAACGTAAAATGGGGAGTCTGCGCCAGTCTTTTTCCCAAAATTCTTCCCCAATTAGTCGAGGGAGCGATCGAAACGTTGTTTGATGCGGGTGGCTTTACCAATGCGATCGCGCAAATAATATAATTTAGCGCGTCGGACTTTACCCCGTCGCAGGATTTTAATATTCGTGACTCTAGGGGAATGAATCAAGAAAACCCGTTCGACACCAACCCCTTGAAAAATTTTCCGCACGGTGATGGTTTCGCTAATGCCGCCATTGCGCTTGGCAATGACCGTCCCTTCATAGGGTTGTACCCGTTCTTTGCCGCCTTCTTGGATTTTAACGCCAACGCGAATCAAATCCCCCACGTGAATTGTGGGTAAGTTGTCCTTGATATATTCACTCTCAATCGAGCGAATAATTTCTTCCGCTTTCATAGCCTTTAGCCCAAAAACTCACAGTCTTCTATCATACCGTGGAAGGATCGGTTTTGGGAAAGGGTTGAGAAAAATACTCGCGAAGGGCATTTAAAATAGCTGTCCCATCCATAATTCCTCTTTGCTACCCGAATTATTTCTAAGATGGTGTATTTTCCCAATTCCTGAAGGTTTTGAATTGAAAACCGCATCAATTGTTAAAAAAGCAGATGGTTATTATGTCTGTTTGACTGCATTAAAATGGCTATCGGGATCGATGTGGGATTGATGTGGGTCTGAAGGAATTCTTAACCACATAGCCGTTCGCATTCAGCTATTAGCTATAAAATTGTGACCTTGACAATGTAAGACTTAACAAGGTCAAGGTGGTTGCTGCAATATGATTGATAAGAGCTATCCTAGAAAGGGTACCTAATCGCAATAAAGGACCAGGCAACCACCAACCGAGGAAGTAAAATATTGTCACAATAAGAGCTATATTCCATGTTTGGCTGTGCATGTCTTGAGGAGAAATAAAAAAGGTCATGTAAACAAGAGCCACAACAACGCCAACACTAAGGGACCCACCACGAAAAGCGTGGTAATTCGTGTGTTTGGGTCCTGATGGTAAGTTTGGTGCCTCAAAAAGAGGATTTACAGAAAAACCAAACGTATAACAAATACTTAGCCCAAGAAAAGGTAGTGCTGCTACTAATAAAATTCTAGCTCACTCCATAATTATATTGCCTGCCTTATTGTTGGTACACTATATGTAAGTTGATAGCGATGCTCATTGTACAACAATTTTGTAATTTCAAAAAACTGATGTTTTTTCTAATCAGAGTTCGCCTAACAAATAGCTGCACTGGACTTGCTATGCTCGCGCGGTGAGCTAGGCGTTAGATTCCACTATTATAATGTATAGCTCTCACTCGATATTTCATCATGTCTGATATTTCTGGCTATCGATACACACATACAGTATGCAGCTGTGCACATGAATATCTGTTGCCCACAATAAGAGAAGTTCTTCAAGAAATCGAGATATTACCGAGGAAAGCATTTGACCTCGGCTGCGGTAATGGCTCGGTTGCCAACTGGCTTACATCCCAGGGATATCAAGTTACTGGGGTTGACCCTTCTGAGACTGGAATTGCAGAAGCGAATCATGCCTTCCCTGAACTTACCTTGAAGGTCGGATCTGCATACGATCCACTTCATGAAATTTTTAGTTCTTTCCCACTATTAATTAGCTTAGAGGTTGTTGAACATGTTTATGCACCTCGTAAGTACGCTCGATGTGTTTCCGATCTGTTGACTCCCGGTGGTTATGCACTAATTTCTACACCTTATCACGGTTATATAAAAAACCTTGCCTTGGCTGTTACTGGAAAAATGGATGCTCACTATACTGCGCTGTGGGATCATGGCCATATCAAGTTCTGGTCACCACAGACAATTACACAATTATTATCCGAAGCAAGATTGAATGTTCATCGTATAATTCGTATTGGCCGAATACCGCAGCTTGCAAAGTCAATGTTGGTTGTTGCTCAAAAGAGCAGATAGCCTTTTGAAACAACGAGCGATTGGACTTACAGCATGTAATGCTTTAGTTATCCCTGTGCTGTCTAACTCATGGATGCACTCGGATGCTCGACATTGCAATAATGAGGAAGCGGTTAAACGCGGCTTCTGATTAATCTCTTCATTCGCCAAAATGTCTGATACAAATAAACTAGAATCCTGCGTAGAAAATCTCGGACTGGAAAAAATTCAACGACATCTGTTCCTTTGTGCGGATCAGACTAAGCCAAAATGCTGCCCCAAAGAAGTTGGCTTGGAATCGTGGAATTATCTCAAGCAACGCTTGCGGGAATTGGGACTAGACGAACCGGGAGGCGATCGCGAAACCTGTATTTTCCGCACGAAAACGAATTGCCTGCGAGTTTGCAGCGAAGGACCGATTTTACTGGTTTATCCCGATGGTATCTGGTATCGCAATGTCACCCCAGAAGTGGTCGAACGCATTATTCAGGAGCATTTAATCAGCGATCGCCCCGTCGAAGAGTATATTTTTTGTCAACATCCCCTCTCTGTAAATCCAACAGTTAAACCTTCTGAAGATTCGGGGGAAACACCAATTCTTGAGAGATAATATAGATTAAAAAGAATACAGCTTGCTGAATTTGTGGCGATAGGAGAAGAATCAGACCATGAAAGACACCTCCCAAAAAGAGACCAAAAAGTTATTACTCGTAGATGACGATCCGAATTTAATTCTTTTAGTTAAGGACTATCTTGAATGGAAAGGATATGAAGTCATTGCCGCCGAAAATGGTCGTGAAGCCCTAGAAATTCTGGAAACACAAGTTCCCGATATGATCGTCTGCGATGTCATGATGCCAGAAATGGACGGTTATACGTTCGTGGAAAAAATAAAAGATAATCCTAAGCTGAATTGGATTCCTTTCCTCTTTCTCTCTGCCAAAGGACAAAGTTCCGATCGCGTCAAAGGCTTGAGTAAAGGGGCTGATGTTTACATGGTCAAACCTTTTGAGCCGGAAGAATTGGTGGCTCAGGTAAAATCATCTCTCTCTCAAGTCGAACGCCTCCGAGATAGCTCGGATAAAAGAGGAGATATGGCGATCGCCATACACGTTCCCGAAGGAGTCGAACTGACCGATCGCGAAATGAATGTTGTTCAATTAGTGGCTCAAGGCATGAAAAATAAAGATATTGCCGACCAGCTTAACGTCAGTCAGCGAACTGTTGAGAGTCATGTTTCCAATATGCTGCACAAAACCCAACTCAAAAATCGCACTGAATTGGCACGATGGGCAATGGAAAGCAATCAAGCCTGAACAGTTATCAGTTATCAGTATCAGTCCTTCACTGTTCGCTGTTCACTGAATTGGGTGTTGTCCGTAGAAAGGAAGTGCTTGAGACCAATGGGGGCGATCGCCTTGTTGCCATGCGATCGCGGCCAATTCTAAAATACTGCTGACGGTTTCTCCCAACTCTGGCGGAACGGGCAGGATGCTTGAAGGTTTTTCTAAATCTTGAAGTTTTTCTTGCCATTGTTCCGGTGTCATGACAGTATCGGGCAAAATAGTCTCGAGACCGTTTTGATTTGAGGCGACCCGATACACTGCTCCAAAAATTGCGTCGCGTTTGGCAGGATATTCAACAGCAATGCGATCGCCTGCCGAAAAAGACTCCTTTTGCGACCAAGCAAACCCAGCCAGAGAAGAAATGGCAAATAATGGGAGATCGAGTTGTTGGGCAAGAGTTCTCGCCGTTACTAACCCAATACGCGTACTGGTAAAACTGCCCGGTCCTTTGGCCACAGTTAAAAAAGCCAAATTTTTCCATGTTTGAGGTTGGATAAAGTCTGCGAGATAAGAATGTAAATGGGTCGATAACTCCCGTCCCACGTTCCAAACGCGATCGCGAGAGTCCCCCGCAAAATTATCCATCGCCAGCCCGAGTTGGGAACTGCTGGTATGCAAGGCGAGAGCGTAGGTTTGAGGAGAATTGAAAGGCATCAAAGCGTCAAGAATAATGAACAGAGAATAACGAATAACCAATAACTAACAACCAATAACTAAATAACTGATAAAATATCGCCTATCTCAAAGTTTAAAGGGAATTGGCAATCAATTACAGACAAACGCGATCGCCGAGCATCTTCTCGTCCATCCCCCCATTATTCTCATGGCTTTTGCCGATTGAGGCAAACATTAGCGATCGCGCCCCAAAATATCAATTATCAATAAGGAGAACGTTTTGGTCGCAACTACATCTTTGAATACCAGCAAATCTGAAGAAATTTTTACCGCCGCCCAGAAATTGATGCCCGGGGGAGTCAATTCTCCCGTGAGAGCTTTTAAATCCGTAGGCGGACAACCCATCGTTTTCGATCGCGTCAACGGCTCTCATGTTTGGGATGTCGATGGCAACCCATATATTGATTATGTCGGCACTTGGGGACCCGCCATTTGTGGTCATGCCCACCCAGAAGTCATCGCAGCCCTCCAAAAAGCCCTCGAAAAAGGCACCAGTTTCGGCGCACCCTGTTTGCTAGAAAATACCCTTGCAGAAATGGTCATCGATGCCGTTCCCTGCATTGATATCGTGCGTTTTGTCAACTCCGGGACAGAAGCCTGTATGTCTGTACTGCGCTTAATGCGAGCTTTTACCGGACGCAATAAAATTATTAAATTTGAAGGCTGCTATCACGGTCACGCCGATATGTTCTTGGTAAAAGCCGGATCGGGAGTGGCCACATTGGGTTTACCCGACTCCCCGGGGGTTCCCAAAACAACAGCAAGCGATACCCTCAACGCCCCCTACAACGATTTAGAAGCCGTTAAAAAGCTATTTGCCGAAAACCCCGAGGACATCGCCGGAGTCATTCTCGAACCCGTCGTGGGTAATTCTGGCTTCATTCCCCCCGATGCCGGATTTTTAGAAGGGTTGCGGGTTATCACCCAAGAAAATGACGCGTTATTGGTCTTTGACGAAGTCATGACAGGATTTCGCATCGCCTACGGAGGCGCACAGGAAAAATTCGGTGTCACTCCCGATCTGACTACGTTAGGGAAGGTCATTGGCGGTGGTTTACCGGTCGGAGCCTATGGCGGTCGCAAGGATATTATGGCCATGGTGGCTCCCGCCGGTCCCATGTATCAAGCGGGAACTCTTTCGGGAAATCCTTTGGCCATGACGGCGGGGATCGAAACTTTGAAATTACTGCAAAAACCCGGCAGTTACGAACATCTCGATCGCGTGACAAAACAGTTAATTACGGGCTTGCAAGCAGTGGCGCAAGAGACAGGTCACAAGACTTATGGCGGTCATATTAGTGGCATGTTTGGTCTCTTTTTCTCGGCAGATCCCGTTCACAACTATGATGATGCCAAAAAGTCGGATTTAGCCAAGTTTGCTCGCTATCATCGCGGCATGTTAGAACAGGGTGTTTATCTGGCTCCTTCTCAATTTGAAGCTGGTTTTACGTCTTTGGCTCATACCGATCGGGACATCGAGAAAACGTTAGAAGCTGCCAGAACAGTGATGGCTAGTTTGTAATACAAAGAGAGTCGATCGCTTCTCCCGATCGACTCTCGAATTATCTGACTGTATATATGATTTATTAAAGATGGTGAATACCAACATTTCCCCATTTTTTATTGAGATATTCAGCAACAAGACGGCGATGACAATAATGAGGTTTAGCTTCGCTGCACAATAAACAACTCTCATGCAGTAATTCTGGAGAAATTTTTTTCTCAATTTTTCGTTCTTCCATGAGATTTAAAAAGTTTTTTTCGTAAGTTTCCCAATCTTCTTTTTTCTTTTTATAGGGATCGAGAATATTTTTGGTTGGTGCGAGATCTAAGAGATGAAAATATTCAATATTACCAATAATATTCAAAAAATATTCTAAGTCTTTTCGTTTGGTAAATCCTGCTAATTGTGAAACATTATTTAATCGAGTATCGATAACGCGTTTAACTCCCGATCGCATTAATAACTCAAAAAATTCTCGGGCGCTTTTTTTTGTAAAACCAATGGTAAATAGCTCTGTCATTTTTCTGATATCATTTTTCTTGTTTCTCGACAAAAGCAATGCGATCGCTTTGTAATTGATAGGCTTGTAATAAACAATCCTCGCGAGACGGTGGGACTTCAATCAGACTGAATAAAGATAACTGCTCAAACTGCTGTTCGGCAGCTTTAAAACCATGCAAGATTAATAGACGCTCCTCGACACTTTCTTGAGATTCGAGTTCTCCATTGCTCAAGATATGATTAATAATTATATCATAATCTCGTAATTTTCGACACACCAAAATTGTTCTATGACAAGTTAAAGGATCCTTTTCTGCACACATTAAAGCAATTTTATAAGATTTTAGTCCTTTGAGCAGTCGTTGAATTCCTTCTTGAAATAAAGGCGTTGCTGCAATGCGATCGTGAAGGGCTTTTCCGCGAACATAACAGCTTAAATCTGTCGGTCTCGCTCCCAATCCTCGACCGAGGAAAACATAGCGCATACCGGCGCTTTCTACTGCATCTTGTAATGGTTTTTTATTAAAATGAGGTAAATAACGGCTGTAAGGATGCGATCGCACATCTGCCAAAGCAGTTATCTCGTATTTCTGCAAAAGTGCGAGAAAAACTTCAAGACTTAAATTAGAATGACCGATGGTAAACAAAGATTGACTCATGACTTAACATTGCTCATTGCAGCAATCTATTCGGCTGAATTTTCATTATAACTCAACTCTTCTAAATCTATCGAATTGACTTCAGATTTGGGTAGAAAAACACCTTTTAAATCAGCACCTTTTAAAGTAGCTCCTTGTAAATTTGCTGCCCGTAAATTGACCCGAAAAAGAACAGCTTCGCTCAAGTCTGCATTGGTTAAATTCACATCTTCCCAATCGACGCTCATGAGTTCTGTTTTTCGTAAATTCACCCCATCCAAATTTGTTCCACGAAGATAAGAGCGTGTCAGATCGCTACCGCGCAGATCGGCAAAACTGAGATTACAATCACACAATTTTGCTCCAGTTAAATCGGCACCCCGCAGATCGGCTCCTTGTAAACAAACACCTTGTAATTCTATGCGAGTCAAATCTGCGCCCCGCAGATCGGCTAACGTTAAATCAGATATTTGTATGAGGGTACCCGTCAGATCGGTTTTCCTTAAATCTGCTCTCGTTAAATTAACATTTTTCAATTTTGCCTTCCGCAAAATAGCCCTTCCTAAATCGACATGGCTGAAGTTAACCTGATTTAAAATAGCCCCGCCAAGATCGACACCTACTAGATCGGCTTCTTGCAGATCGACTCCTGTTAAAACAATCTCTTTCAATGAAACATGAGGGGCAATTAAATAAGCTCCTAATTCCGCAAGGTCAATATTATCAGAATAAATAGTTTGATGATTATAAACTGCCTTATTCAACAGCGCTCCGTTTAAATTGGTATTGGTCAAATCTGCACCACTTAAATTTGCACCGCTTAAATTTGCACCGTTTAAATTTGCACCGATCAAAAAGGAACGAATTAAATTAGTTCGCCGCAAATCCGCATTTTTTAGATCGGCATTGTTCAAATTGACACAACTTAAATTGAGTCCTTGTAAAGAAACTCCTGGTGCTAATAAATATCCTCCTAGTTTTTGCAGGTTGACATCTTCAGGAAAGATTGTCCGATTGCTATAAAGAGACCCGGTTAAATCCACTTTTTTAAATTGTATGCCTCGTAGATCCGCACCGCTTAAATTTGCACCCACTAAATTTGCCTGTTCTAAATTTGCACCCACTAAATTCGCACCCACCAGATTAGCAGCAGAGAGATTGGCTCGAATCAACTCAGTTCCGATTAGGCTTGTTTCGCTCAGATTTGCTTCTCTTAAGTTGGCATCTATTAAGTTGGCTAAATTCAAAACGGCGCGGGTTAAAATGGCACGGGTCAAGTTGGCCTGCTGGAGATTTGCCTCAATTAAATCTGCATAGCTGAGGATAGCTTCACTCAGATCTGTTTTCGTTAAATTTGCACCGCGAATATTAGCTCCCTTTAAATCTGCTCCCGTTAAATTTTTGCCGCTAAGATTTTGATGTCTTAAGTCTAAACGGTTGAGAAAATCACCAGTGTTCATGCGATCGCATTTTTCATCCTTTTTCTTTTTATCGCAACATTAAGAAAATTGATTGCAACAACCCAATGCAAAAACCGAGAATTCCTCCTAAATTAACGATCGCTTGCAATTCGCTTTTGACAATGCCTTGAATGGTACTTTCGAGTTGAGCGGGGGAAGTTGCCTTCACGCGATCGACAATGACGCGATCGATCGCTAAAATGGGAATGACCCGAGCGACTAATTTCTCTAAGTCTCGCTCTAAATAACGTTCGAGAATCAGGGCAAGTTCCCAACTGATGGTTTCAAGGGAAGTATTGAGAACTTCAGAATTACGAAGTCGTTTAATTAAAATAATCGAGAGTTTATCCCAATCGATTGAAGATCCTAAGCCTTGAATGAGGCCGCTACCTTTATCTTGAATATAAACGCGCACGGTCTCTCGAGTGGTTTTGCGGAGTTGGCGGACGGTGGAGAGGGGAAGACTTTCTAAGGAAAGATTTTGCAACCAGCGACGCAGGCGATCGCGAATTTCTAAGGATAAAATTAATTCTTTTAGTCTCGCATTGGCAATCTCTTTCTCATCTAAACAGAAAGTTCTCAAACGAGCGAGAGAGTTTTTCACCCCAAATAAATTCGCAACTACCCAAGTCGTCCCGCTTGTTTTTTCGCGGAATCCTTCATCGATAATGGCAATATTGCGATCGGTGAGAAAGTCTACGATCGCCTGTCGCAGGAGATCGGGCGGGAGGACAACTTGCAAGAGCCAATCGGCAAATTGACGCGCTTGAGGGTCGCTGAGGCGAAAATCTAAGAGGACGCGATCGAAGATATGATTAATTTGATCTTCGAGAAAATCTTCTCGTCTGGCAAAAACTTGAATGAGGCGCGGCAGGGAGTTACTAAAGAGATCTCGTAAAACTTCTGCGAGAATTTTGGCGGTTTTTTGTTCTTTATCCGCTTGAATTTGCTCGATCGCCAAGCGTAGAAGCCATAAAAGGGAGCTTTGTACGCGCTCGGGGGTTAATAGTCTCTGGGTTAGGTTTTGTAGCTCTTTCGGAGTCAGCAATGACCCCATAATCGTATCGGAAATGCGTTGAGCGAGACGTTCTTGATTGCGAGGAATCAAACCAGGAGTGAAGGGAAGGCGACGCTGGCCGAGATAAATGGGTTTATAAGGACGAAATAGCATTTGAATGGCTAAATCGTTGGTGAAATAGCCAATAATTCCTCCAGCTACAGGAGGGATAATGAGAATCCAGAGATCGGACATTTATCAGTTAACAGTTATCAGTTAACAGTTATTAATCAATCATTTTTCGAGAACCAAGACTCCCATTATGCCTCCGCTAATGGGATAGTGGATGGCTGTTTTAAATCCGGCTGCTTTTCCTAGTTTAACTTGTTCCGTGCCGAGGGGAAAACGTTCTAGGCTGGGGAAAATATACTCATATTCGGCTTTAACGGCAAATCGTTCGGCAGTGGGAACGACAATATTATCGAGATACCATTGTTGAAAAGCTTGCATTAAGGGAATAGTGGGGCGATGAAAGTCTAAAATGGCGACTTTTGCTCCCGGTTTGAGGACGCGGTGCAGTTCTTTGAGGGTGAGGGGAATATCGGGAACGTTTCGCAACCCGTAACCCATTGTCCCACAGTCAAAATAATGGTCGGGAAAAGGCAGAGCGATCGCATTGCCTTCCACCCACTCAATAGGAGGGGAGGGAGTCATTATCTGGGCTTTTTCCCAAGCGATCGCCAGTTGTTGAGGAGAAAAGTCTAACCCCACGACTTGTCCTGCTGCTCCTACCTGCTCGGCCAGTAAAAACGCGAGATCGCCACTACCGCAACAAACATCTAAAGCGCGATCGCCGGGTTGCGGCTCTGCCCATTTTACGGTCATTTGCTTCCAAACCCGATGCAATCCCCAACTTAGATCTTGATTGAGGCGATCGTACACGGGGGCAATGCGATCGAAGAGTCCTTGAACGTCAGAATCGGTCATTTCAATGAACAATGAACAATGAACAATACCTCACTTTTAGCTTAAATGGTTTATCTAGCTTACAAATCAGCGATTAAACTGATGACCTCTCCCACCCTGCCAAATTGGAAAACCGCTTTCATTTCTCAGGGTTAGGGTTGCTTCTCCTTTCTTGATTTGGGCAGCAATCAGAGTAGATTGGCCGTTTCCGATAACTTTTCCGTTGATGGTTTCTACGGTATTGGGATTATACATTCCGCCCTGTTGATGGTGTCCCCAACCCCTGTTTCCTTGCCGATGCCGGCCCCTCGCCTGTCCTTGCGTCATCCAGTGGGGATGGTGTTGATATTCGAGATTCGATCTCAGCCAACAAGGAGCGAACTTAGATTCTGTGGTTGATTCAGTTAAAGTATCCTGTCCCCACAAGGGACTAGCATTCAGAGCCAATAGAATAACACTCGCGACAGCGGCACTTTGAACGATTTGACTCGTAGAGTTTATCCTCATTCTTTTGTCCTCCTAGCGCTCTATCTCTAGTTTAAAGTCTCCATCGGATGGAGACTCAAGCTCAGACAACAAAAGTTTATAAACGTCCTGTTTGGGTCATACAAAAACGCCAGCCGAAAGCGATCGCCGATTGCTGGTATGGCTATCCATCACTGCTGGTTGCGACGAGGGCTAAAACTGCTTGTTGGGCAGCGAGATGAATGAGTTTGATCTCTTCTTCGTTGGGTTTGGGGGATTGCGTCCATTGCAAAGATAGTACGGCAAGGGTGCGATCGCGGAAAGCCAAGGGAAGTATTAAGTGAACTTTGATCCCTGCACTACTGTAAGCTTCATGTGGCGGCTCGCTTCTATTATCATTAACCCAAACCTCGGTTTTTCCAGAAACAAGTATTTCTCGCACTAAAGGATCGTCTTCTAAAGTGAGAGGAGTCGCTCCGGTTTTGCCATAGTTGCCTATTTTGGCGAGGCTTTCCCCCGCAACGGCTTGAAAAATACAGCCATCCGCCATAAAGCTTTCACCAAATGCCTTAGCAAGAGGTTCGAGACAACCTTCCCACGATGGCTGGGAGCTCGCAACTTCCGCGATCGCCGAGAGTAGCGTGGCTTGTTCTTGCGCCCGGTGTAATTCTTCCGTGCGTTCTTTGAGAATTTTATAAGTATCGGCAGCGCGATCGACGACCTCTTTTAATTCGTTAGGATCCCACGGCTTTGTAATGTACTTGTAAACTTGTCCCGAGTTAATAGCTTCGACTAAATCTTCAACATCGGTAAAGCCCGTCAAAATGATGCGTACCGTATCGGGAAATTCGGGGACGGTTTTGCTTAAAAACTCCGTCCCCTTCATCTCCGGCATGCGCTGATCGGAGATAATGACGGCGACTTCGCCTTCATTTTGCAAAACATCCAAGGCATTGACCCCACTATCTGCCTTGTAGACTCTAAAATCTCGTCGAAAAGTACGATAGAGCAAATCGAGATTGTCTGGTTCGTCATCGACGACGAGCATTTTTGGTTTTTTCGGTCTTTCCATGCTTGTTATTTGGCGCGTTACATCATCAAGATCGGACAAAGAATAACTCATGACAATACAAGCTGTATCTATAAAAATCTGGATTGTCGAATTCGCGAGGAGAAAAAGCTCACCCCCATCTATCTTCTCCCATTTCCCAATCCTATCAGGAGTTAATCCGCTTACACCCTTATCTCAATCGGGATTTTCATCTTAACTCATGGAAAATTGGGTTTGGGGTTGGGTCGCTGTTCTTAGCACGAGTGAGGTGATGAGGTTGACTTATCCGATTGCGATTTCCACTTGAAAGATAATGTCGTTAAAATCGGCATCTCCCAATTCTGGCAGATCCTCAAAACCGTAGAGATTATCCCCTAATAACTGGATGTGATCTCGGGTGTCGGCATTCCCATTGGCAAAGGCAAAATAAATCTCAGGATCGTTACTGGCATCGTTATCGAGGAGTTCGTCAATGGTTCCATTGGCAAGGATAAACGGTGCAAAAAGACTGCCACCTGCCAATGTTGTTGCGGCACCACCACCGCCGCGATCGAAGGAAATGCCCCCGCCTTGTTGCTGACTCGCGAGTAATGCGGCTTCAATATATCCATTACTTCCCGGACTCACTAACTGTCCGGTAATAGGATGGCGAACGTTTCCGGCTTCGTTTTCAATTTTGTATAGTCCGACGGTGTTTTCAAATTCTGCCTCACTTCTAACCGTAGGAAAAACAGCGCGAATGTTTTGCCCGTCGAGGTTTCTCAAGTCAATTAATTCTGATTCGCGTCCCCCTTGGGCGTTGGCGGCGAGATCTTGTAGGGAGAGGGGGTTGCGATTTAATTTGACACTCATTACCAGATCGGCATAGTCTTCATCGCCACCCCCTTGAGATTCTTCCCATCCCAGAGTAAAGGTATTATTGCCCCCTGTGACCCGCAGGTGGTCGAAATTGTCATCATTGGCAGCCGTGGAGGAAAAATACACTTCTGTTTCTCCCGCATCCCCGCGCAGGATCGTATCTCGCGTTCCTTTAGTGATGAAATAGAACATAAAGCGATCGCCCGCCGCGATGGGTAAATTGCGGGTTAAGTCCAAACCGCCGATAAGGTTATCGGATTTATTGGAGAGGACGTTAAAGATAGTGGTTCCCGATCGCAGTGCCGTGTCTTTAAAATTATCTTGGGTGGGAGAGACTCCATTGACGCGATCGCGGGCATCGACTTTAAAGATGCCCACTTCGCTGACGCGATCGCTATCGCTAGGTTGCAGGGTAAATTCCAAGCTGGAAAAACCGCCGTTGCCGGTGACAGTAAAGGTATCGTTGCTTTGCACTTGCAAGCTGAGAGGGGCTTCGATGAATCCGGGGGCGTTAACCGAGGCGATCGTTCCCCCTTGAAAATCGAGGTCTCCCCGTTGGTTGTCTGCATAGTGGAGAAGAATGCGATCGCTTTTACCATTACCATCGAGATCGAAGAATTGCGCCCCGGTATTGCCATCATAAATGAACTCAAACCAGTGAGGATTGCGATTATTCGGTTCGGGACCGTAAACCCAGAGGGTATTATAGCCGAGGTTTTCTGGTTCCTCGGGCAGCAGCAGATTGAGGGTGACAGAGGACGATCCCGCCGCCGGACGCAGGCGAAAATCGAGAAAGTCGAAGGAGAATTCTGCCCCTAGTCCGAGGGGATCGCCCGGTGCGCCCAAAGCGGGATTATTGACGGCTTCGGCGAGGATAAAGCGAGTCTCGCGATTGGTGGCTGCGAGGGTAACAAAGGTATCGGGGTTGCCCGGATCGCCGTTAAAGGTCGAAAAGGAAACGACGCTAGCTTGCTGGCTGTCGAGGATGCCATCTAGGTTGCGATCGCCGACGACTCTTTCCATTTGATCCGGTACGCCATCCCCATCCCCATCGGTACCAAAATTTTCTAAAAACTTAACGGTGCCTTGGGCATTCCCCACCAAGACATCGATATCGCTATCCCCATCAAGATCTCCCAAGGTTGGGGTTGCAAAAGCCCCCGTCACATTCCGGTTAAAGGGACTGGGTAAGCCGACAACGGGAATGAAATCTGGGGTCGTAGCGGTGCCGATATTGACGAAATAGATTAACCCTTCGTCATTGCGTCCTGCCAAGATATCTAAATCCCCATCACCATCAATATCGGCAATACTGGGGCTGCTGAAACCGCCGATACTTTGCAGGCCAAAGGCATTGGAAACGGGTTGGGCAAAGGTGGGATTGTCGGGGGTGCCGATATTTTCCACAAAGCGGATATCCCCGAGGGAGGTTCCCACAAAGGCATCGAGATCGCGATCGCCGTCAATATCCCCGAAAGTTGGGGCGGCATAAGTGCCGATATTACTCCAACCAAAGGGGTTGGTTTCTGGGGCAGCAAAGTCGGGGCTATTGACATCGCCGTTATTGCGGAAGAAAAGGACATCGCCGACGCTGTTACCCACAAAGGCATCAAAGTCCCCATCGCCGTCGATATCGGCGAAAGTGGGGGCGCTATCGCTACCGACTCCTGCGAGGTTAAAGGGATTGATTTGTGCAGGAGCAAATTCAGGTTTGGTGGCGGTACCGATATTTTCTAAAAATTCGAGATTGCCGTTGCCTTTGCCCACAAATACGTCAAGTTTGCCATCCCCATTAATATCAACAATCGTCGGATGGCTGAACTCTTGGACTTGAAAGGCATTGAGGGGATTGCGATCGCCTCGGCGTTCGATAAAGCGGGTGGGGGCTAAGACCACCGTTTTCACTGTGGCGGTGCTGGTGGTGCCGTCGTCGTTAGCGATGGTGTAGGTAAAGCGATCGCTACCGAGAAAACCCGAGGGGGGAATATAAATTAAAACATTATCTTGTTGAATGACTGTGCCGCCATTCACGGAGGAACTATCAAAACTCTCAATTTTGATCGCTTGTCCATTACCATCGCTATCGTTCAATAAAACGGGAATGAAAACGGCAGTATTGGGAATGGTAGCGGCGGCATCATCTCGGGCGACGGGGGGGCTATCATTATCGAGAATAAAGGCTTCGGCGACGGGACGGGCGATATCGGCTCCATTGGCATTGCTGAGGGTAATAGAGAAATTTTCACTCGCTTCGATGTCTGTATCGCCCTTAATCGTCACATCGATGGTTTGGCTGGTTTCCCCGGCATCGACATCAAAAGTGAGGGTTCCTGTTAAAGTGCTATTCGCCCCGGCTTCATAATCTTCTGGTGTCACCGCCGTGCCACTGGCGATCGCGTAATCAACGGTAACGATTCCCGATTGAACTCCCGTGAGATTAACGGTAAATTGAACATCTTGGTCGGTATCGGTTTCCCGGATGGAAAGATTGGCTACGCTAAACCCGGTGGGGTTTGCAGCAAGGGGAACAAAAGTTTCAATCCAATCGGTAAAGGCAGAAATCCGCGTATAAATGCCGTAAAAATTGGGTTGGGCGGACCCTCGACCAAAACTGACGATCCCCGCTTGAATATCGCGATTTCCTTCCCTAATAATCAACGGACCGCCGCTATCGCCTTGAGAGGAATCCTTGCCACCTTCGGGAAATCCCGCCGCTAGCATATTTGCCGTAATATCGCCGTTGTAGGATTGAGGATGGTTGGCGACTTCATTGGTTACGATGGGGATATCCACTTCATAGAGGCGAGTGGCACTGGGTCCGCCATCGCTTAAAGCCCCCCAGCCGATTGCTGTGGAGAGAATACCTGCCGAGGTTTGCTTGAAGGGATCTTTGTCTGCCACCAGTTCCACGGGGGTAATATTGGTGACGGGGGTGGAGAGTTTGAGGAGGGCGATGTCAGAGTCAAAGGTGGCGGGGTTATAACTGGGATGAATAACAATTTCCGAGACATTGTAGCGAGTGCCACCGCCGTTGAGAGAATTTGTGCCGAGAAGAACGTCAAATGTATCGGGGTTCAGTCCTTCAACACTGTGGGCGGCGGTTAAAATCCATTCGGGGTGGATGAGGGTTCCCCCAGAAAATTGAGCGGTGGCGTTATTAGGTTCATTCCCCCGGACGAGTGCCGCCATCCACGGATATTCCCCATCGTTGGCCAATACGCCACCAATAATACGTGGTTCTCGTCGGCGATTGTCTGCGCGATCGTTTTTGGCTTCAAGGGCGCGGAAGAAGGGGGAAACGGTGGATGCGGCTGAGAGGTCTGGCATGGTTTGAAGGAAGTCGAGTCAAGGTATCCTGCTTGACTTGAATTATAAGGTGCTTTTTGGGTTGGCGAAAACTGGTAATTGGAGTGAAAAACCTGCGCGATCGCTGAGGTGTTAGGATATTACGGCGCATCGGACAGTTGCGATCGCTGTTTGCTGTCGAGAGGTTAAGAAATTGCGATCGTATCTCAGTTTAAGGTCTTTATGTTTTTTTAAGAGATTCTCTTGTTTTATTAGAAGAGTGAGATCCTATAGAGTTTGGATGAATTTAATTTTCAATTGGTAAGTATAGCTTTGTTTTTTCATGATATTTCCATGCAATACCATCTGGATCGAGACGTTGACTCCATTCTGGAAAATCTGTTCGTGTTTGTCTTCTACTAATAGTTGAGCGATCGACACCAAATCGTTTTGCTAATGTTTTTTGATTAAGTGATTCTGGTACTTTTACTTCTTCAAAATCAGAAAGATTTGATAAGATACTCCGTATTGGAATTTGTCGATCTGGAAGTAATGCTAATAACGGCAAATCTTCTTGTTTTTTCTCTTTCCTTTCTCTTAAAATTGTTATTTGTTTTATCTCTTGATTTTTATGTTGTACTTTTAATTGTTTTTTCTGCTTTTTGGTGTTTGCATTGTTAGCCTTAAGTTCTTTCAATAAGAGATCTGTAAATGTTTTTGATTGCAAAAGTCTAATATGATCGGTGATTTCATCTCTATCGGACATCTTAATTTCAGAACATTTTAATATATGTTTTTTGCATCTTTCAATGACTTCTTGACAATTAATGGATTGAACTCTTTTGATTATTTCAAGACAGTATTTTTCTATTTTTTCATTATTGTTACTATTTTCATTACATGAAGGGCAATTTGGGTTGACAATATATTTAAAAAGCATTAAAATATGGTATTTCTCTTGCTTTGTCACTTTAATTTTTTCTAAATAAAAATCAACTAAAGAGCTTGTATAATAAACAATTGGATGATGAAACTCATTAAATATTTCATGAGGAATTTTCTCGATTAATTGTTTTCTCTGATGAACAACAACAAGATGAGGTAAATCAAGAAACATTGATGTAAAACTTTTAATTTGATCCCAAACAGAGACAATATATTTTCTTTTTATATTTGATAAATCATTATACTGTCCGGGTCTCCTTTCATAATATAGTTTTTGTTTATTTTCAATATAGGTAGTTTGATACTTATAAAACTCTTCCAATCGTTGTGGAAATTCTGATAAGGCAACTAAAAGTTCTTTCGGAACTGCTGTTTGAGAATTTGTTGCTTTAATAATAAAATTTCTGATTTTTTCATTATCAGTTTCTATTATTTTTATAGGAATTACAACTTTATCAATTTTTTCATGCCTGCAAGAAAAAAGAATATAACTTGTTTGACAACCATTTACAATTTGATAATCTGTAATTCTGATTGAACTTGGTGTTGGTTGTTGTACTTCTTTTGCAATAATTGTAATTCCATTATTAAGAATAGGAAATTGAGTGCTATATTTAGATATCATTGTTTCTTTTATTGCAAAATTAGTTTCATTATTTTCTCCCAAAAATCCTCTTACATTATCATAAAAAATAAACGGACTCATTTTATCTTCTTCATCAACCAATATTTTTCTAAACTCTGAAAATTCAAGAGTAATACTCATCGCTTTCTTTATATTTTCAATTGGATGAGCTTTGACAAGATCTACAAAATCTAAAATTTCCACTGTGGTCTCAACTTGTAGACTCAGACTCCTGTAAACTTTTTCAAGGCGATCGCACCCCCATGTAAATATTTCAACATTCTCAAAATTTATTTCGCAAGTTTCTTGTAAGTTATTTTTTTGTAATTCAATTTCTCTTTTTATTGCATCACTAGGTTCTTTTCTTGCATTAGTGATATAATAAATTGAGCATTTTGGTTTCTCCCTAATTTGTGTATTCCATTTCTCTAACAAATATCGAGATAATTGAGCTTTATTTTCAACTTTAATATTTCTTTGTCGAACTGGTTTTTTTCTAAAAAAATCCTTGACTGCTTCACAAATATCTAAAATTTCTTTTCGTAAAAAATCATTACTGCTTTTGACTTGTGTAAAAATAAATTCTACTTTTAGTGTTTGATTGTTATGTAGTTCATTGTCTAATTCATTTGTGGTTTCAGCATTAAGTAGACGATCGTGTATTATAATTCCTATTCCATCTAAACCGCTAGTCCTCGGATTCGCTGTTCCATAGCTTGTTTAACTCAATTTGTTTTTTGGTTCTTTTGTATTGTAGCATTAATCGAAGGGGATTGACTTGTTCTTCCAAGTAAATCTGAATGAAATTACTATCAATATTTTTGCTATTATATAGCAATCCTAATTGAGATGTGAAGGTAGCGCAAGCTGAAACTCTTACCATTGCCAGATTGCTTGTTTACAAATCAAATGGACTTGCTATATTGCTTGAATTTGTGTTGGAAACTTTCCCTTTTTGAAAAGCGATCGCAATGTTATCCCAAATAGCTCACACTATCCTCCGATCATTCCTCTAATGAATAATTTTCCGATTCGTATTGCTCGATAATAATTGTGAGCAATTTAAGCAATTCTTTCTGTACTAGAGTTCGATTTCGAGTGAAAATAAGTCGTTCTGCTATAGCCAAAAGACGATCGTATTCTTCCTCGGTTTCAATTGCTGTTGGAGCAACTTCAATGAGCAAATCACAATATTCTTTTCTGTCAAAAGTAACGGTCATTTTTCCATCTTCCTTTATCGTATTCAGGATGAGTTAACAAATATTTGTAGTAAATAATTTGTAGTTCATAATCAATTCCAACAATTAAACGATATTCATTACCTTTGATGTTAAAAATCGTGAAATTACCCACGGCTTCAGCATCTCGATAATCTTGTCGAACATCTTCTAAATGTTGCCATTGAGCTTTTTTAACTGTCGCATACCAATTTTGGATTTGTTTTTTGAGATCGGGATAATGAGACGCATCATCTCGAAGGTTTCGGATGGAAATTAAGTGCATACGGGATTAGCTGGGAGTTTCTCAATGAGCATCTATTCAATCCATCTCAACTAAAAACAAAATAAGGAATCCATATATATAATACACTACCTTCTCTGACGATCGCATTGCATCCGCAACGCCAACATATGCTCGCAAGGCCCCTTATATAATTTATTCTGTTGAAACCAATTGCAAGTACAATCGGCTTGAATGAGACGGCGATCGCTATCGATAACAAGATAGGGTTCGTAAGTGCGATCGCGATCGCGCACGGTACCTTGTAAAGTATGGTCGCTTTCTAAATCTCCTATAATATTCGTAATTCTCACTGAATTATTCTCTAAAAAACGAGTTGCTTTTTCTTCTCGTTCATTGGCAAAGCGCAAGCGTTCCATCGGTAAAGGTTCGCGACTCAACTCACGCACGCGATAAACTTGTTTGTTGAGATCGTAAATTGCTCGTCCTGCTTGTGTATAAGCACTTAATGCCCCTAAAACGACATTACGATCTAAATGGAGACGTTTGGCCAGATCCCCCACGGGTTCCGCCCAATTTTCCTGCAACCCCGCAAAAACTTGTCGTTGGGTAAACGCATCTATTTCTGTCCGAGAGGTCATCAAGTCAAAATTCCCCGACCCAGACCAATCATTCGCACTCCACCCCGATAACCCCAAGGTAAAGGACATATCCCCCAGATCCGCTACGTAAAAAGAAGGCATTCCCGTCCCCAGTAGATGTACGGTAAACTTCTTGGCAATAGGAAGAAGACGTTCGAGAATGAGAAGACGACGACGACCCCAAACTCGAATCGTTTGCTCTTTTTCTCCTGTGTAAAGCGATCGCGCACAAACAACCTCTTTCTCCCACGGTTCAAAAACAATTTTTACGGGTTGTCCGGGGGTCAAATGGTAGCGCATCCCTCGGGGACTCTGCTTTTCTTTGTAGCGACGCAGAATTAAGCAAATATTGTAGACATCCATCGGTTGTAACTCAAACCACGTCGCCGGCAGAGACATTGCGGAACTCACTTGCAAGAACCCTCTCACCCAACTATCGGGCAAATCGATTTTCACTTCTTTGTAGGTCTCTTCGTGAGTGGTTTGGACTTCAAACCCCGAGGGATCGACTTGAAATAAAGTATTTTTATAACTGCGGATTTTTTGAAATTCGTTGTAGAGCGCCGCAGAATAATCAATATTGGTGGTTCCGCACGCAAACTCGTTAATGTTTTTAAAAACCTCGTAACTCGCCCCCAAACGACCGTAACTGGACTCATCCTGAGAAAAACACTCAAAAAATACTTCATCGGGATGAACCGTAATCACCGGATCGAGAACGAACCACATATCGCGATCGCGTTGATAGAGATAATTATAGTATTCTCGTTGCGCCTGATAAAATCCCGACCAGCGACCCCTTTTACGCTGATAAAGGTCTTTGAGTTCGCTTTGCAAGGTTTCCATTTGTTCGCGTACTTGCGATCGCTGTGCGGCGATTAACTGCCAATCTAGATCGTCTTGTTGCGATCGCCAGACTTTATATTCAGTCCGATCTTTAGGTTTGAAGCGCAGATCCGAGACGACGACATCGTGTAAAGCACTAATTGCCTCGCGAAAAGCAATGTTTTTTCGCAATTCCCCTACAAAATAAGTGGGTTGGCGCTTCAAGTCCGGAGAAAAGGACATTTGCGTACTATTCCTATTCTCACTAACTGCGGTACTGCCGTTGTAAGCATAATTGAATTCCATCGCGATCGGTTGAAGTTCAAAGCGACGATTTTATTATATCCTACATTTGTACTGGTTAAACAAAAAAATGAAGGAGGAGGCCATTCATTTTTCCTCTTCTGTTGTCGGTTGTGTATTTAAGCCAAACGCGCCTCAGCCAAATCCCGAATCAACAAGGTTTTTGAACAAATGTACCGATTCCAAAATGTTTCTTCTTCCCGACTAAACTGGTGTGCGTTCCCCAGTTGTTGCAAAAGTCTCTTGACTAATTCTGCATCATTAAGATTGAGAAGTGTCGTCGCTTGAATCTGTTCGACTGAAATCCAGAATTGACGCAAGATTGAAGCATTCATCGTTATATCCCTCTTAAAATAGAGTTCGATTGAAACCTAAAGAGAATCTTAAGGCATTTTGAGAGTTATGGAACAATCGGTAACAAATCTAAAGAAAAGATTAAGGAATTATGAGAAAGCGATACAAAAGTTTACAATGAAATCAATCAAATAAAAAAACCGCTAGCCACCCCTTTTATAATAAGGCCAGCTTATAACAGAATCTGAATGTCCTCGAAACTATTGATGGTTTCGAGGACATTCACTTTTAATGTTCGCGGTTCACTGAAATAACTTCATGGGCAAAACTTTCCTGTTTCGTAAACTGAAAAGCCCCTGCGATCGCACCCCAAATTTGTTCGCCAGTTTGTGGATCGAGTCCTTTTTCCCAACTGGTGAGGGTTTCGGGATTGACTTCAAAGGTACTATCTAAATAGGTTTCCTTGTCGTTTCGCACCACCTTACACCCCTTTCCGGGTTCGACTTCCCCTTGAAAACTCTGTCCCGTCCAACGCACGATAAAATCGCAACCGGGCAATTTTTCTAAATGTTCTGGGGTTAAGTCTGAAAGGCGATCGCGATCGCGCACAGCCCCATAAAATTTTTCTTGCTCTTTAATTTTATAATTTTCAATTCCGAGGCGATCGTCTACTATTTTTAATTTTAAGACTCGCAAACGATAGGGTTGTCCTAACATAAAATCGTAAGCCTGTTCGAGCAGTAAACTCGTTCCCGATAATAATTCGTTGGGTAACGGTCTCATACAGACGCGAATATGAGCGAAAAAAGGTGGATTTTCGATCGCCTGTTCCTGATTACTAAAATCCGCAGCCATCCAGCGAGCAAGCGTAAGAATATCGGTAGAATGAGACATAACAATGCAAAATTAAAAATTCAGAATTCAAAAAGGAGAAATTTAGTTTATCATGGTTTTTCGTGAAAGCGAAACACTAAAAATTGCGTCACTTGTTGTTGATTGAAGTTATCATCGCTGACAAGAATTAAACTTGACGATCCATCGGGAAAATGCGCTCCAAAAGTCATTCCTTCTAAATTATCGAGGACAATGCCTAAATCTTTTAAATCGAGTAATAATTGTTTGCGAAGGGGAGTTACGGTGCTTAAATCGCCTTTTAAAGTAGCAATGCGAGAGGTATCGGTTGCCCCTCCAGTAGCAATTTGAAACAGTTTTGCGCCGGCTTCTCGTCCGTCAAAGGTTCGTTCTAAACTCAAAAGAAATCCTTCGCGATCGAGAGCAAGTAATTCTGTTAATCCGTTAGCAATAACGCCTTCTGGAGCCGGATCGAGGAGATAAAGATTTTCGGAAATTAATAGGGGCGAACCAATGGGATTAATAATATAATGTAACAAACGAATGCGAGGAGAAACTTCCGGAGTGGGATCGATATTATCTTGGACGAGGGCAAATTCTGGAGCCGTAAAAACCCGATAAGGATCTTCGGGAATTAAACTGGAAATACCGATCGCCAGTGCTTCAAATCCCATATTTTCTTGGACACCGTGAGGGGGATCTTCTTGACGGATGGGTTGGTTAGGGAGAAAGTAAGCTGGAAGGCGAATCTCGCTGAGATATTGTCCGGTTTGACGATCGAATTCTGCGACAAAGGGATCGATATTGCGACTCGGAATTCCTTCACTCGAGATGAAGAGTGTTCCTTTAGAAGTTAGTGCAATTCCTTCGGGATCGATCGCACCGCTTGCATAAAGATTGTCTGTGTTATCTTTCAGAAATGTAACATTTTGGATGGTAATCTGAGGCGCTTCTGGGTTAGTCAATGTTACATTAAGGGTATAGAAGCGAGCATTCGCGCGATCGTCAGAGAGGACATAGAAAACATTGCGATCGCGATCGTAAGTAATCCCCGATAATCCCCCCACTCTCGTCCCTTCATACTCCATTTTAGGGAGTTGGGCTTTTCCAACATATTCGAGGGACAAATCCAAAAATAAACGCTCTCGGGCGCTGATTTGCGGGACAGTACAACCAGAAAGGGCGATCGCGACTATAGCAGCAATGATGAGAGAAAATAGAGATTTGTAAGACATTTCGATCGTAATAATGCGATCGGACAACAAGAGCAGTTTACCGTTAACGAACCCCTTGAAGTTCGACAAGACCAAAAAGTGTGCTTTCTTGGTTCATGGATTTTCTCTCATTATGTCATCTCTCCGCATAAATTCGGAGAATCTTGACAATTTACTGAATTTGAGGGTGTAGATTTTTCTCTTCCTTCGGTAAATTCAGCAGATATGTAGTTAGGATCGGCAATTCTACGGATAATTTCACGGAGACGATCGCGCGAAAATAGACTTAAACAAGGATTTTTACAGAAAATACTATGCAAGTTCTCGATCTTATTATGCCTAAACCCTCAGATTCTCCCTTACGACAAAATCCTTTCATTGCCTATCGCCATCCGATAACAGGAGAATGGCTGACGATACAAAATTCTAACATTTCCAGTTTTCGCGAGCAAAATTCGAGAGATTGCTTTGCATCGAAAAGACTCAAAACCAAAATTACACCACAATGCGATCGATTACCAGAGAATTCGTCTATAAAAACTGGAGTCAATGCACAAATAATCAGAGAAAATGTAGCAAACCCACCCAATACCGTTAAAATTTAAGTTGCAACATTGACGATTAAGAATGTCTAATACGCCTCAAACTAAAGAAACTGTCGAAGATTTCCTCATCTTTTGCAGCGAGTATGCCCAAAACGCACTTAAAACACAAGATCGTGAAGTTCGCGAAGCATTAGTTCGCCGTCAAATTCCTCCTCAAAAAGTACGTCGTTTAGAGACTAGCTACAACATTACGATTAAGTTAGGCGATAATCTTGGCTTTAAACCTATTAGAAAAACAATCTTGCGCCAAATTAATGCCGCCGCCGATTTTTTACGCGATTTTCAAATTGGAATTTTAGGTCAGCGAACGACTTTATTTCAACTCTATGAAATTGAATTTGCTTTCGATCGCAACTCTAAATTTACTTTTAATTTTTCTGCGGGAAAACTCTTCATCAAACTTCCTTACTGGAAAGCGCAATGGTTCTCGGAATATTTACAATATATCGAACTGAGACAACTTTGGGCAAAAGGCGAACATTTGCCTCGCAAGTCTCCCATTCGTCGCGTTTGGTGGCTATTTGACCCTCTCGGAGAATTCCGTTCTAATCTTAAATCTACTCTGATTTTAGCCGTTCAAAAGCAAATTTTAGGGATTGATAAACTCCTGATTCGCTTTGGGTTATTGGAAGCAGAGGAAAACCCAGAACAGTCCGGACAACTTTCAGTTTCTGTTCCACAAAGTTTTAAACAAGGTGCGATCGCTTATTTGAAAAGTGCGATCGATGAGAAAAAATTAGGCTTTAATTTAGAATTTGCTCTCGAAAGTCAAGATGATAATAGCCTGTTAAAACTCTTAAAACAATTTCAACAAAATCTAACCGATCCTCAACAAATTGAAGAAATTATCGATGTTGCGGCGTTAACCGTACAAGATACAATTCATCAAGAACAATCGAATGTTGATATTAAAATGTTTGGTTTAGTCAATGTCGGCAATTACCATCGCATTGATGTGGATTTGAATTTAAGCACGGGATATTTAAGAAAATATGTAGAAGTTGTGCCTCGCAAGGCTGAAGTTAAGGCCATTCAATTTGGGGTCGTGAATGTTTACACCATTGACGATATTACCGTAACGCCGAATTTTCATAGTGCCATTAAACTTGATTTTAAAACAGCCGCCCTCGAAAAAGCCTTACAAGAACTCAACTTATCAGTGAACAGTGAACAGTAAACAAACATTCAATCACTATTTTCTAAATAAATGAGAGTGTTCGGGGTGATAGAGACGCGATCGCGCATCTTTATGGGCTTTTAAAGCTGGGCTAATTAAATACATTGTTGTCCGAATAAGATCGTTATTTCGAGAGGTTTTTGCCATCTTTTCTAAAGGAACGAGCCAGATTTTTTCATCGGGCCAACCAATGCGAAAACAAATTGCTACAGGAGTTTCTGGGGGATAATATTTTAATAATTGATTTTCTGCATTTTCAACATGACGTGCGGCTAAATACAAACACAAACTTCCTTGATGTGCTGCGAGAGAAGCCAATTCTTCTGCTTCTGGAACTGCCGACGCACTGCCACTAATGCGAGTTAAAATAATCGTTTGGACTAATCCCGGAATTGTTAATTCTGTCCCCAATTTAGCCGCAGCCGCTTGATAAGTACTAATTCCCGGTATGAGTTCAAAAGGAATATTTTCGGTAATTAATCCTTGAATTTGTTCGCTGATGGCACTGTAAAGGGATAAGTCTCCCGAATGCAGTCGCACGACAGAACAATTAGCACGAACGCGATCGCACATCACGGGTAAAATTTCCTCGAGGGTTTTATTCCCTGTAGCTATTAATTCGGCATCAGGACGAACATCTCGTAACATCTGTTTGGGGACAAGAGAATCGGCGTAGAGAATAACATCAGCACGAGTGAGGATATTATAAGCTTTTATGGTGAGCAGTTCCGGATCGCCGGGTCCTGCGCCAATGATATAAACAGCATTTTTAAGAGGTTGAGGCATGGTATTAATTCGCGACTAGATTGACGCGATCGAAGGCACAAGAATTATGAATCCTTAGTGTTACGGACAAGCGATCGCTTTGTCAATGAGTGTTAAAATAAACGATAGAGTAAGAGGATATCTATGCCATTAAATCTTTCTTCTTCCTCAGAAATCGCTGAAGAAATTCGCGTTTTTGGCATCGTCCAAGGGGTAGGGTTTCGCCCTACCGTCTATCGTCTCGCTACAGACTGTGGGTTGCGGGGAGAGGTGGGAAACGATGGCTCGGGGGTGTTTATTCGCGTTGTTGGCGATCGCCTTTCCCTCGATACTTTTCTCCATCGCTTGCAAGTTGAAGCCCCCCCTCTCTCTAAAATTACAGCGATTCAACGTCAAAATGATGAGAGCGATCGCGTCTATACCAATTTTACCATTGCCCCCAGTACCGCCAGTCCCGTTCGCACGGAAATTCCCCCTGATGCTGCGACTTGTCCGGCTTGTCAACGGGAAACCTTCGATCCCTCGAGTCGCTGGTATCGTTATCCTTTCACGAATTGTACTCACTGCGGTCCTCGCTTGAGTCTCATTCAAGCCTTGCCTTACGATCGCGCTCAAACTAGCATGGCTGCTTTTTCCCTCTGTCCGGACTGTCAAAATGATTACTCAGACCCCGCAAATCGACGCTTTCACGCTCAACCGACGGCTTGTCCGAGGTGCGGTCCGAAAGTGTGGTTAGAAGGGGTAAACGGGGAAAAATTAGACAATGCGATCGCCCAAGCAAGCACTTTCCTACAACAGGGCAAAATTATCGCCATTAAAGGGTTAGGGGGCTTTCATCTCGCCTGCGATGCCACCAACGAGGAAGTCGTACAAAAGTTACGTCAACGTAAAAGCAGACCTCACAAACCCTTTGCGTTGATGGCACGAGATGTAGAAATTATGGCTCAATATTGTCGGATTGGCGATCGCGATCGCGCCCTCTTACAATCTTCTGCTGCGCCGATCGTTCTCATGGTTGCAAAGGGTCAAAAACAGGTCGCCCCTTCGGTTGCACCGGGTCAAAATCGCTTGGGATTTATGTTGCCTTATACTCCCTTACATCATCTCATTTGGCAGCATTGCGATCGCCCGATCGTCCTCACCAGTGGCAATTTTTCCCATGAACCTCAATGTATTAATAATCAAACTGCTCAAGAAAAACTAACTGGAGTTGCCGATTATTTCTTATTTCATAACCGCGATATTATCAATCGCGTCGATGATTCAGTCGTCAGAGTTATGGGTGATAAAATGCAAATTTTGCGTCGCGCCCGAGGCTATGCACCCGCCCCTATTTCCCTCCCTTCAGGCTTTGCTAATACTTTCCCTATTCTGGCAATGGGAAGCGAATTAAAAAACACTTTTTGTTTGTTACGAGAAGGTCGAGGAATTGTTTCTCAACATATTGGCGATTTAGAAAATGCGGCGGCTTCTGCGGCTTACGAACAATCCCTCAATCTTTATTTAAACTTATTAGAACATCAACCGAGAGTTATTGCGATCGATAAACATCCTGAATATCTTTCGAGTAAATTAGGCAAAGCTCTCGCTGAGGCTAATAATCTCCCCATCATCAGTATTCAACACCATCACGCTCATATTGCCGCCTGTATGATTGATAATGGTTTACCTCTTGATGCAAATCCTGTTTTAGGAATAGCTTTGGATGGTTTGGGATATGGAGAGGATGGGACATTTTGGGGGGGAGAATTTATCCTCGCAGATTATCGCAGTTTTACGCGTTTGGGGACATTTAAACCCGTACCGATGTTAGGAGGACAACAAGCGATTTATCAACCTTGGCGCAATACTTACGGCCATCTTTGGGAGATCGGAAAAATCCCCCCTAACTTCCCTTTGCAAGAGAGGGATCGGAAGGGAAAAGGGGAGTTATTTGCATTTTTGGCGACAAAACCATTAAATTTGCTCGATCGCATGATGTCAGAAAAACTTAATTCGCCCCTCGCTTCTTCCTGCGGGCGCTTATTTGATGCAGTAGCGGCTGCGATCGGCATCTGTCGGGAATCTTGCAGTTACGAAGGACAAGGGGCGATGATGTTGGAAGCGATCGCAGAGTCGCAGATGTTAAGTCACCCTGAAGAAACTGAGGGTTATCCCTTTGCATTAGAGAAACTAAAAACAAAGGATGATGAAATTTTAACTATTCTCGAACCTCGTCCTTTGTGGATCGCATTACTAGCAGACTTGAAAAATGGCGTGCCGCGATCGCAAATTGCAGCTAAATTTCATCGTGGGTTAATTCAAGCGATCGCAGCCATAACTCTACACTTATGCCAACAGATGGAAACGCAAAAACCAAAAATTGTGTTAACTGGAGGAGTCTTCCAAAACTCGATCTTACATCAAGGCGTAAAGCAGAAACTTGAGGCACAAGGATTTATAGTCTTAACTCATTCGCAAATTCCTCCCAACGACGGTGGACTCTCTCTCGGACAAGCTGCGATCGCCTATTCAGTCACCAGTTATTCAGTCACCAGTCACCAGTCACCAGTCACCAGTTATTAAGAACAAAATTATGTGTTTAGGAATTCCGGGTCAAATTACAGAAATTACTAATATTGAACATCAACTCGCTACGGTTAATATTAGTGGGGTAAAACGGCAAATTAATATTGCTTGCATTGTTGATGAAGAGCATCCTCCCGAGTCTTGCGTAGGTGATTGGGTTTTAGTTCATGTCGGTTTTGCTCTCAACCGTCTCGATGAAGAAGAGGCCGCCGAAACTCTCTCTATCCTCGAACAATTAACAGTAAATAACCAATAACTAATATGAAATACATTAATGAATTCCGCGATCCCGAAAAAGCAAAAGCCCTCATTCAAGAAATTGCAAAATTGAGCGATCGCATCCCTCGCCCTCAAAATCACCCTCTAAAACTCATGGAAGTTTGCGGCGGTCATACTCATACTATTTTTAAATACGGCATTGAAGAAACTCTTCCCAATAATATCGAACTCATTCACGGTCCCGGCTGTCCCGTGTGTATAATGCCCCGAGGACGATTAGATGATGCGATCGCCCTTGCAGAAAATAAGAATGTTATTTTTGTCACCTTTGGCGATACCATGCGAGTACCGGGATCGAAATATAGCTTATTACAAGCCAAAGCAACAGGGGCAGATATTCGCATGGTTTACTCTCCTTTAGATTCCTTGCAAATTGCTAAAGATAATCCCAGCAAAGAGATTATTTTCTTTGGTTTGGGTTTTGAAACCACTGCCCCGAGTACGGCTTTTACCGTCCTACAAGCAGAAACAGAAGGAATTGAAAATTTTAGTCTTTACTGCAATCACGTTCTCGTTATTCCCGCCTTACAAGCCTTACTCGATAATCCCGATTTACAGTTAGATGGTTTCGTCGGCCCCGGTCACGTTAGTACGATTATTGGCACTAAACCTTATCAGTTAATTAGCCAAAAATATCATAAACCTGTCGTGATTGCCGGCTTTGAACCCCTCGATATTCTCCAAGCCATTTGGATGCTCCTCAAACAGCTTTTAGAAGGGCGTTGCGAGGTAGAAAATCAATATACTCGCCTCGTACAACCTGACGGCAATCAACAGGCGTTAGCTGCCATTAAGCGCGTATTTGCAGTGCGTCCGGATTTTGAATGGCGAGGTTTAGGTAATATTGCCAATTCGGGTTTAAAATTAAATTCTGCTTATGCAAAATTTGATGCAGAAGTTAAGTTTAAATTGCCTAACCAAAATGTAGCTGATGCGGCAGCCTGTCAATGCGGAGAGATTCTGAAAGGGGTCTTAAAGCCTTGGCAATGTAAAGTATTTGGCACTGCCTGCACCCCAGAAAACCCCATTGGAACTTGTATGGTCTCTTCTGAGGGGGCTTGTGCGGCTTATTATAAATACGGTCGGTTAGCGATCGCTCGCTCTTAACAGTTTTTGAGTGCGATAGTAGTCAGAGACGTTAATTTTAACGTCCCCAATCAGTTATTAAGTCGTGGGTCACTTCAATAATAACTTTTAATTGACAAAATTAGCTTTGATTTCTGTTTCTTGCTCGTGATAGATTTCTTTTTCTCGGCTGATGAAAATATCAGCCAAACTATTGTAAGCTTCGGTCCATGCTTCCATGACTTCTGGAGTAGCCGCATCTCCTAATACATCTTTCATTGCTGCTAATAAACATTCCCCAATAACAGGATACTGTTCGGCAATTACACGAGTATTGACATGAGCTTTAGCAATATGTTCTACTGCGTCTTTCAATTTCTCTAACTCATCGATATGACTTGCATAGGCATAGACCGATGCGGCTAATTTAGCAGCCTGTTTGTGACCTTCCTCTTCACTTTTCATATGAGTATTTTCAAAAAATCTTCTGTACTCGGGACGCTCATTAAAAGCAATCTCATACATTCTTTTAGTGATTGCCTTACCATGTTCTTTAACTACAGGAGCGGTAGACTTAACAATTTCGATCGTTTCTGGTTTCATTTGAATAGATAAGAATTGAACAAACTGATTGTACTTGAATATCGTCAATATTTCAATTACAATATTTTATGCCGATTTTCTCCAAATAATCTGATAGATTAATGAAAAAAACAATTCGCTTTATCGATCTTTTTGCAGGATTAGGAGGGGTTCGCCTAGGATTAGAACGAGGTTGTCAGCAACTTAATCTTAAGGCTCAGTGTGTTTTTACATCAGAAATTAAAGCAGATGCCGTCCGTATCTATCAAGAAAATTTTCCCAATAGTGAAGTTAGGAGTGATATTAGAACCATTCCCAGTGAGGAGATTCCCGATTGTGATATTCTCTTAGCCGGTTTCCCTTGTCAAGCCTTTAGTAGTGCAGGAACGAGACAAGGATTTGCCGATACTCGGGGAACTTTATTTTTTGAGGTCGAACGGATTTTGCGAGACAAACAACCGAGTGAGTTTATCCTAGAAAATGTAGAAGGTTTAGTTACGAATGATAAAGGCAAAACTTTAGATACAATTCTTCGCATATTAAAAGATTTAGGCTATAAAGTAACTTGGGAAATTTTAAATGCTCTCGATTTTGGCGTACCCCAAGATCGCAAGCGGGTTTATATTGTGGGTACGCGATCGCACGCTATTTTTCTCGATACTCTACCCAAATCAAAATCTGTCTCTCTGTCCGATATTTTAGAGACGGAAAAACCGACTTTGAAAAGCAGATTTATCGATTGTTTACTCGCGAGATATTCCCTACATGAATTAGTCGGAAAATCTATCAAAGACAAACGAGGTGGAAATAATAATATTCATAGTTGGGATATCAATCTGAAAGGGCAGGTTAGCGAGACACAAAGAAATTTTTTAAATCTTTTTCTCAAAGAAAGACGTAAGAAAAAATGGGCGGCGTTGAAAGGAATTAAATGGATGGATGGGATGCCTTTAACTCTCGATGAAATTGCCAGTTTTTTTAATTCAGATACTCTTTTTGAATTCCAAGATTTACAAATACTACTAGACGATCTTGTGGAAAAAAAATATCTTGCTTTTGAACACCCTAAAGATGAGGTAGAACTGTTTAATCAAAATGGTAAAAAAGTAAAAAAAAGACAACCCAGAAAAGATTTATCTAAAGGGTATAATATTGTTACGGGTAAACTGAGTTTTGAGATTAATAAAATTTTAGATCCGAATGGTTTTGCTCCAACACTTGTTGCAACGGATATGGAAAGATTAGCCATTGTAGATGGCAATGGATTAAGAAAACTAACAATTCGCGAAGGATTGAGATTATTTGGTTTTCCTGATTCCTATCGGATTAATTTGCCAGAAAAAAAAGCTTTCGATCTATTAGGAAATACTGTTGTTGTTCCCGTAATTGAAAGCATTGTGCGTCGTTTATATGCTTTAATACGCCAGTTTGAAAAAAATTGACTCATCAAATCAAGAGAAAAGCCCCACAGTTTGAGCGTGGAAGCACAACTGTGGGACTCTTAATGAATCAATTAATAATTATCTTCGTACTCTGGCATCTTCGTTTTTTCGGGAATATTGAGCTTTTGGGGCTTATAATCCTTGGGGTTGACATCATCATCCCAAACATCCCGCTTGACATCTTCATCGTAGTTGTATTCTTGTTCGGGTTCTACATAGGCTTTTTGTTCGTAAGTTTCCCGAGGGGCATCATTCCAGTTTGACTCTTCCTCGCGATCGTAAACGCGATCGCGGCGTTCTTCCTCGTATTCTGGATAGGGCATCGCTTGAGCTTGACGACGCGGTAAAGTTTTCGGCTGTGCTTCTTCCCATTCATCCTCATCCCATTCCGGTTCTGCCCGTTTTTGACGCTTTGGAGGAGGATTAACAGGAATACCCGTGGGAAGCTGATTATCTGATTTAACCACTGGAGTCGAGTAAATATCCTCTTCATCTCGTTCCCAAGGAGGACTACCAATACCCAAGCGTTCTAAAATCCCGACAGAAATCTGGACGAGGTGATCTTCCGAGCCTTCAAAAACGATAATACGATTGGGTCCGACACTGGCAATATCGTCTACGGGGAGTTCGTAGGTGCTGAGAACCTGTTCGGGAATTTGCGGCAAACCGATCGAAGCGATGATAATAGAAACGACTTGACCATCTTCGGTATTAAATTGAAAATCTCGGACTCGACCGAGGAGTTCTCCAGATTCGGTAATCACCTCACAATTTACTAAGCTACTGTAGGCATCGACATCAACATCTTCAATTACGTCTTCATCGGGAACGAGAATCACATCTCCAGTTCTTTCCACCGTCGTTAAATACATATATTTGGGCATTCCCGTCACTGAGAGAATGTTGTCTCGCAGTCCCAGTGCCACCACTTCCCGGCGATCGATATCCACTAAAATGTCCTTAACAACACCTACTTGTCTGGCGTTGTTGTTGGCGATTACCTTAGTATTGATAAAATCAGAGCGAAGGCGAATAATGTCAGTGGTCATCGTGTCCTGCATTTGGAGCATTTTGGATAAGAAGAATATAAAATTTTGTGTCGCGAATGCGATCGCTGTGTTCTAATTCTCCGATAATAGCGTAAATTTTAAACTTTTATTCTCGCTACACCAGTAGAATTTTCGCAAACCAGAATCGAAGTCATAGGTTAAGCTAATGGGTGCAGCATCAAGGCATTTACCTTCAACGCGCCATTGCAGTTTATGAAATTACCGCATCAAACAGGGGATATTGTCGGCGATCGCTTTCGCATCGAAGGGATTCTCGGGCAAGGTGGTGTCGGGGCGACTTACCAAGCCACAGACGAAAATACCCACACTCCCGTTGCTCTGAAAGTCTTACATTTTACTCATTTAAAAAATTGGAAAGCTCTCGATCTCTTTGAGAGAGAAGCGCAAATTTTACAACAACTCAATCATCCGCAAATTCCTCAATATATTGATTATTTACAGGTCGATCGCGACGGCGATCGCGAATTTTACATTGCTCAAGCGTTAGTAGAAGGACAATCTCTCGCCCAACTCATTGAGACAGGATGGCGAGGTAGTGAAGGAGAAATTAAAGCGATCGCCGAACAAGTTCTGAACATTCTCATTTATCTCCATGATTTCAAGCCCGCAGTGATTCATCGAGACATTAAGCCTCAGAATTTAATTCAACAACCGAATGGTACTATTTCTCTGGTTGATTTTGGGGCAGTGCAGAACATTTATTCACAAACTGAAATCGGGGGCAGTACCATCGTAGGAACTTATGGGTATATGCCCCCAGAACAATATCAAGGAAAAGCCTATCCAGCTACAGATTTATATAGTTTGGGGGCGACTCTTCTTTACCTGCTTTCAGGATGTTTGCCCTCAGATTTTCCCCATAAGCGTTTAAAGATTGATTTTCGCGATCGCCTCGAGCTTTCGCCGGCTTTTGCTGACTGGTTGGAAAGAATATTAGATCCCACTCTAGAAGGGCGTTTTTTGTCCGCAGAAGAGGCTTTAAAAGCCCTCAAAGATCCTCTTAGTCAACTGCCTCCCTTCGATCCTAATAAGCCAACTATTAAATCGAGTTGGATTAAATTGCAGCGCTCGCCCGAACGTCTGAGAATTGAATTTCCGGCGGCAAATAATCTTTTTCAGATGCTGCAATTAACCCTCGCAAAAATTGGCTTGAGTGCGTTTACCTTCTTTTGGTTTATTGTTACGTTTAATTTTACAGGACAGGCCATGGAAAACGGCTTAGTTTACGATTTTTATTCTGGACTTCATTTATTTTTATTTTGGATTCTTGAAATTTCGTGCTGTATTCTCATACCGCAGCTTAAATATTGGTATCAAGGACTCAAGTTGAAACTAGCACAAATGGGTCTGACTCTTTTTGCCAGTTTATGGCTGGTATGGACTTTCCATTACACGCGAGTTGCGATTCATACCGGGGCAATAAAATCTCTGACTATCTTCTTGTTTTGGATAACCTTGGTCGTTTTAGCGATCGGTTTAAAATATCTTTGCGAACGAACCATTTTAAACATCGATCGCCAAAAAGTTGAATTAACGTACCGACTACTTTTTTATCAACAAAAAGGACGAGATAAAACGAATACTTTAGCCCGTGCAAGTGCAGATGAATCAGTTCTCAAAGACTTCGAGACATTCAAATGGATGACTCGTGCTATCCAGTTACATTATACTGATAAATCTTATCGATTTGGTGCTCGTCTCAAACGCAGCGAACAGGAATGGATCGCTCGAGAAATTAACCACTTTTTGGTTCAAGTTTCGCGATCGCTATTTTGAGTAAATTTAAGATTGTTTTATCATGCAACATCAAAAAGGAGACATTGTTCGCGATCGCTTTTGCATTGAAGGTGTTTTAGGCAGAGGAGGGGTTGGCATCACCTACATCGCAATAGATCGACAAACGCAGATAACAGTTGCTCTGAAAGTCTTGTCTTTTAGTCATTTACAAAATTGGAAATCTCTCGATCTATTTGCAAGAGAAGCAAAAATTTTAAAACAATTAGATCATCCACAAATTCCACAGTATATTGATTATTTTCAAACCGATACAGAAAGCGATCGCGGTTTCTATCTCGTCCAAGATTTCGTGCAAGGAAAATCCCTAGCTGAGTTAGTGACTGAAGGATGGCACAGTCGAGAAGCAGAAGCAAAGGCAATCACAGAACAAGTCTTAAATATTCTCAATTATTTACATGAATTAAAGCCACCTGTTTTTCACCGCGATATCAAACCGCAAAACTTAATTCAACAGCCTAATGGGAAAATTTCTCTCGTTGATTTTGGTGCAGTTCAAGACACCTATCGCCAATCTCAAATAGGGAGGAGTACCATTGTTGGAACTTATGGATATATGCCTCTCGAACAATATCAAGGCAAGGCTTATCCAGCTACAGATTTATATAGTTTAGGGGCAACCTTGCTTTATATTCTCAGTGGCATAACTCCCGCAGATTTTCCTAACACGCAGTTAAAAATTGATTTTCGTTCTCGTCTCGATCTTTCTTTTCCTTTTGCTGATTGGTTGGATCGGATGTTAGAACCTGCAATCGAAGATCGTTTTACTTCTGCCACTGAAGCATTGCGATCGCTAACTTCTCCTTTACAAAATTCTGTCTCTCCTTTACCAATCGGCAGTAAAATCGAATTTAAACGCACTCGTACAACCCTTGAAATTAAGATTCCTGCAGGTGGATTAAATGCCAGAAAAATCGGCTATTTAGCAATTGCTTCGATCGCGATTGTTGGAATTGGTAGTTTAACGGGAATTTTCCTGTTTCCTCGTCTGACCAATTTACTACAAGATGTACCTGTTTTATTGACAGGTTTTATTCCGTGGAATAGAATGAGTCAAGTATTATTAGCTGTCCTCTGTTTACTTCCTCTTTGGTGGATAGTATTGGTATTTTTTGAATCTATTTTGTATTCCATTTTTCTGAAAACTTCATTGAAAATCGATCGCAATACTTTCAGCATAACTCGTCAGTTTTTTATCCATCGACAAACAGAACGAGGCAAAACCAAAGATTTACTAGAAGTGACAAAAGAGTCTCATTTTCTTTCTCGTTACTTTCAGCCGAAAAACCTGAGTTTGCATCACTGCATTCATACTTATAAATTTGCCGGAGGAACAATTAATGCAGGCAATGCAGTGCAGAAATATAAATTTGCGATTGGGAGAACAAAAAGCGAGCAAACTTGGTTAAAGCAAGAGATAGAGGATTTTCTCAAACCTTATCAGAGTAGGAGAGAATATGACGATCGCGATCTGCAACCAGAACTCATGGATCGGTTTTTAAAAACTGGGAAATAAGATGAAGAATTATGAAAGAACGTATCCTCAAAAGCGGTTCTGGCTGGCGTTTGGGCTGGCATCCTGAGGCAGAAGCGTATCAAGCATTAGTCGGGGGAGAAGATTGGGCATTTGAGTTGACAGTGGAAGAATGGCAGGACTTTTGCCGCTTGTTGGGGCAATTGGCAGAAACTATGAGCCAAATGGCAGCAGAATTAATGGAGGAGGAACGAATCGCCTGCGAAGTGGAAAGCGATCGCCTCTGGATGGAAGCAGAAGGGTTTCCTCATGCTTATGAGTTGCGCCTAATTCTCAATTCTAGGCGGCGATGCGAGGGGAATTGGTCAGCAGATGCGGTGCGGGAATTAGTCTTGGCGGCACAAACGATTACTATTTTTTGATGGGTTGCCCTATTTCCCTAAAACTGTGCTATGATAAGTAACTGCGAAAGCAATTCGGGGCGTAGCGCAGCTTGGTAGCGCACCACTTTGGGGTAGTGGGGGTCGTGGGTTCAAATCCCGCCGCTCCGATTAAAGTTAAAAAAAGTTCAAAGTCTGGGTTATAAAGTTTAACAAAATCAGGCTTTTAATACCGACTGCAACGGTGCGGCGAACATTAAAAAAAAGCGGTTGATTGGACTGCTTCCGAATCCCCGTCTCTTTAGAGCGGGGAGGGTCAACTACTCACTCTCAGCTTGTCAATTTTTTATTGATGGGTTATTTCGTTTGACTCTAAAAAAGTTAGTCCAGAGTCGAAATTCAGGGAAGATTTCAATAAGATAAGGATAAATGGCGATCGCGATTCTCACCGAAAGCGGCGAATCCACGAACGCTCTTTAGCATTGCCTGTTATCGTTGTCAAGTCGTGCAGATCAAAAAACCGCCAAAAATTGACTTAAACAACAAGTATCCCTGTCCCTGTCGGCGGCGAGGTACCCTAAAACCGATCTTACTCACAGAAGCCTTTGGCTGCGATCGCTGTCAGCAAATTTTTGTCTTAGAAGAAAGCGGCCGCGTTATCGAACAATTATCGACGACCTATCCTTATAAGCGATCGTGGCGATGGACGGGACATCGTTGGATTGTCACGCGAACACCCTTACGAGAAAATTATATTCCCGTGTTGGGGATTTCGATCTTGTTAATCTTAATGGGAGGATTATTAGTATTGCAATCGGGATTTCCTCATATTTTTTTACCAATCTTAGTGGTATTGTTGACGATCGTTCCCGCTTTTGCAATCTGGCTCTCCTATCGACGTTAACCCTCTCTCTAATGCTAGATGAACCGAGATAACGACTCCCAAACCCTCATCTCCCACAGCCTTCAACAAGCCTCTCGCGCTGCGCGGCAATTGGCAAACGTTCTGGGTGTCGAACGGAGTTTGGCGATCGCAGCCCTTGCTCAACATCTCGAAGCGGCAACAGAGGAGATTCTCGAGGCGAATACCCTAGATTTAGAAACTTCGCGAGATATGGCCATTCCCGAAAGTCTGCGAGAATGGTTAAAATTAACCCCCGAACGCCTACAGAAAGCGATTCATATTTTGCAACGACTGGCAGACTTGGCAGATCCGATTTTACAAGTCAGGCACGCATCCCACCCCAGCGAATCTTCCCAAACTTACTGTCAGTTAGTGCCTTTAGGAACGATCGCCCTCATTTACGAAGCCTTTCCCGAATTGGGGGCGATCGCGGCTGGATTTTGTCTAAAAACTGGCAATGCGCTCATTTTACGGGGGAGTAGCGAAGCCAGTCATACCAATACGGCGATCGCAAAAGTTTTGCAAAACGCGATCGCCGAGAGCAAGTTACCCCTCCACTGCATTGAATTTATCCCCCCCGAGCAAGGGTCTTCCATTCAAGAACTCGTCTCTCAAAACCAATATATTAATCTTGCCATTCCTTATGGCCGTGCCAGTCTCGTGCAGAAAGTTTCGCAATGGTCCACTGTCCCGGTTTTACCCGCAGCGATTGGCAATTGCTATTTATATTGTTCTCCTAGTGGCGATCTCGATGTGGTACGGGAGATGATTCTCGATAGTCATGCCAGCGAACCGGATCCGGTGAATGCGATCGAAAAAGTTCTCATTTGTCGCGGGGGGAATTTTTCCTCTTTGATGCGCTTGTTTGCTAATTTGCAAGAGCAAGGCTTTGAAATAAGAGGCGATCGCGAGTTGTACGATGCGTTTCCCGAAGAACTCAAGTTGGCAGAAGAACGAGAATGGGGTAATGCTTATCTGAAAAAGATAGTTGCATTTAAAGCGATCGATGATATTGATGATGCGATCGCATGGATCGATCGTTATAGTAGCGGTCATGCTGATTGTTTAGTGACGGAATCTTATACGGAAAGTCAACAATTTGCACGAGGAGTCAACAGTGCGTTGGTGTATATCAATTCATCTTCGCGTTTTTTTCGCTATCCCCAACGCAGCGATGCGGTATTTTTAGGGATTTCTAATCAAAAAGGTCAACGACGCGGATTAATTGGTTTGGAAAGCCTGACAACCCTAAAACAAGTCGTACAAGGTCGAGGATTTTAAACCTAAAGATGAAGAGATCGGCGAAATTTTGCGGGAGATCGGACAGGAAAATCTCATTCAATAGTCTGCCAACACTGGAGGAATATGCTCATACAACGACGTAATTTTTTAATTTATTCCCTTTTATTTGCAGCAGGCTGCACTGCTGCCACCGAGGGAAATTCTCAAAACGCCAATGTTTCCTTACCGGAAACTCTGCGTTTTGGCGTGACGGATGTGAGGGGATTAGTAGAATTAGAGCGAGATTACGAACCTTTTCGCTTGGCGATCGCAGAAATCTTCGAGACGAACATCAAATTCGTTCCCGTGAACAGCCAACTGGCTGCCGCTTCTGCCTTGCGATCGGGACAACTCGATCTCGCTTGGGCGGGACCGTCGGAATATGTGGCCATTCAAGCCAGAAGTCAAGCGATCCCGTTAGTAACCCTCAATCGTCCCAATTATTACACCACGATTTCCGTGCGCGGGGATAGTGGCATTCAATCTCTTGCAGATTTAAAAGATAAAAAGATTGATATGCAAAAGATTGGCGCTAATACTTCCCATATTGGCGGCATTAAGGTGTTAATGGATGCGGGTTTAACTCCGAAAACGGATTTTCAAATTGTTATGCCTGATACGAATAGTCTTGAAGGCTTAAAACAAGGTCGAGTCGATGCGTGGTCGAGAGCCGCCCATGTGTATCAAAAAGAATTGGCCAAAGAAGGGGCATCCGAAGCCGATTATCCCATTCTCGCTCGCGGAGAAAATTTTCCGGGGGATATTTTTGTCGTCAGCAGTCAATTTACTCCCGAAGTGGTCGAAGAACTGCGATCGCGAATGCTGGCCAATAGCGATAAACTTTTGCAAGCCATACAGGAGTCAGAAGCTCTCGCGGGCAAGTTTAAAGATGCGACCTTCACCCCCGCCAACGATGCCGATTATGACATGATTCGCGAGGTCTATAAGGCGATCGGACAAGGAGAGTATCTGGAGTAGCGATCGCGGGTGCATTTTTTTAGACACACAAAATTAAAGGATGAAAAACCATGAAACGACGTTCTTTTATCGGGTATTCTTGCCTGTTTCTCGCCAGTTGTTCTGCAACTGTCCGTAATTCTACTGAAACCAACCGTGAGGCGATCGCCAACCTACCCGAAACTCTGCATTTTACAGTCACCGATGCAGAAGGAATCGAAGAACTCGAACAAGACTACGAACCGTTTCGACAGGCACTCGCAGAGGTTTTAGGAAACAAAATTGAATTTTTCCCCGTTGATGGTTTTACTGCCGCAACCCCAGCCATGCTGACCGGCCAAATCGATTTGGCTTGGGCAGGTCCATCGGAATATCTCATCTTACAAGCGAGAGCCAAAGCTATTCCTGTCGTCTCTCTCAAACGTCCCGATTTTCGTGCGGTTATCATTGTTCGCGCCGAGAGCGGACTGCAATCCCTTGCTGATTTAAAAGGGAAAACCATCGATATGTATAAAATTGGCTCGACGAGTACTCATTTGGGGGCTACGCAAATGCTGATGGCCGAGGGATTAAATCCCCAATCTGATTTTAAAACGGTGATGTTAGGCGAACATTCCTTACAAGCCTTAAAAAATGGCCGGGTGGATGCAGCGATTAGGACTTCTCATCGTTATAAAAGTGTGACTCAAGCGGAAAATCTCTCCGAAAGCGACTATCCTATCATTGCCACTACACCACTTTTACCGGGGGATATTTTTGTTGCTAGCAGCCAACTCGCGCCAGCCGTCATCGAAGAAATCCGATCGCGGATGCTAGAAAACCAAGAACGTCTTGTACAGGGTATTCTCGCTTCCCCCGCCCTCGCTAAAAAATTCAAGGATTCTTCTCTAATTCCGGTTAATACCGACGACTACGAGGCAATTCGGTCAGTATATCGAGCGATCGGTCAAGAAAACTTAATTCAGTAGTCAAAATAATACTCCGTAATTATACGTAAGGTTCTCTCGATAATAAAACAGCACAAATTCCTCTGACGGAAGTTTGAGGCTTCCTCATGCCTTGTTAAAAAAATTAACCTTTTTGTTAAAGTTCTCTCGGCCGCAAACATGATGGGGTGGACAGACAATTGTAGTTTTCTTGCCAACAAATTTTTCCTCTCTTTTAGATGTATTTCTCTGATTTCTCAGGATATCTTCACAGGTTTTTCACAACTTTTTTTTTAAAATGATGTTATTAATTAACCTGAGTTTAGGTTAAGCTAAAACCCTAAATTTTTGAGAAACTAGTCTTTAGAACGTATCAACCTCCGTAAAAATTGACTGAACTTGCTGGGCAAGCAGTTGAGAGATGCTGAGGTTGCCTACTCCCTTCGGGAACGCTTCGCGTTAGCGAAGCCATGCTGGAGGCTATACAGCTTATCCAATCAACCAAGAGAGCGGAACATGCGCGGGAGGCTAATCCCCAGAAGAACTTCTCCCAAATCAAAGTTAGCAATCGCAATAGATTATCTCTCACTAATCAAAGGAGTATTCCTTAACCCGAACTGACGTTAATTATCAAAAATTACATTCATCTACTTTGTTGATTGCTTTTAACAATATTTCTTTGAGAAACTTATTTGAGTAATGAATTCGACTCCTTCTAAAGCTGCAAAGGAAGATCGCACTCGAAGCCCTGCATGGTATATCAACCAAAAATCCATTCAGTCCCTGACTCGTTTGGGCAAAAATTTAAGCATTGCTAAAAAAATTGGTTATGGTTACGCCCTCGCCATCGGGATTGCCGTGTTTGGAGGGGCGATCGGTTTAGTAGCCGGGGACTATTACCAAAAACAGGCCGAAGAACAATTGCACCGGGCAGAACACCAGCAAGATTTTCTCAATACCCTTGAAAATGCGATTCTCCAAGTTCGCTTTCACCCGCAACAATTGGTGATGGTTTTAGAGGATGCGATCTGGTTCGAGTACGAAACCAGCGAATTTCTCAACAATAACACTCGCTTGCGGGAAACTCTCTCGGAGCTGGCAGAATTTGTTGAAGCTCATCCCGATAATATTGCCGTCCCGAGGGACGAATTTTTAGAGATGCAACAAGGCTATATTATCGCGATTGATGACTACGAAGTGAAAATGCAGGCTTTGTGGCAGAGCGTCGATCCTTTGAATTTAAAACCGGAAGACATTCCTCTCGCCCGACAGCAGGTTATCGAGACGATCGCTGGCTCTGAAGCCCTCGATCTGCGCCTGCAATTCGAGCGCTTGAGTGAGGATTTGCTGCGTATCGAACAAGCTGCCGAAAAACAAGAAGAAGCTGCTCTCATCAGACAAATCAATGCCGATCGCTTGCGCTTGGGAATAATCCTCAGTAGCTTGGGCTTTGCTGTGGCGATCGCCGCTTTACTCGCTTGGCGTACCAGTCGCGCGATCGCCCGTCCCTTGGAGGTGGTCACGGAAGTCGCCCGGGATGTCACCAAAGACTCTAATTTCGACCTCCGCGCCCCCATTACGACCAAAGATGAGGTGGGAATCTTGGCTGATTCTCTCAATCAGTTGATTGCATGGACGGGAGAATACACCCACGAGTTAGAACTGTCTCAAGAAACCTTAGAACAACGGGTGGAAGAACGCACCCGAGAACTGAAGCAAACTCTCCACAATCTCAAACAAACCCAAGCACAACTCATTCAAACGGAAAAGATGTCGAGTTTGGGGCAAATGGTGGCGGGGGTTGCCCACGAAATTAACAATCCTGTCAGTTTTATTCACGGAAATCTCGCTCATCTCACACGTTCTGTGGAAGATTTATTTGCGTTACTCGACCTCTATCAACAACAATTCCCTGAAAGTCCCCCTGAAGTCGAAGAACTGAGCGAAGAGATCGATCTGGAGTTCGTGCGCTCGGATATGCCTGATATGCTTAAATCGATGCGAATGGGCAGCGATCGCATTAAGGAAATTGTTTTATCTTTGCGAAACTTTTCTCGTTTAGATGAAGCGGAGATGAAAGATGTGGATCTCCATGCGGGCATTGATAATACGTTAACGATTCTCAGCAATCGCCTCAAACAAGGGGTAGAAGTCGTGAAAAATTACGGCAATCTTCCTTTCGTTTTCTGTTATCCCGCTCAACTCAATCAAGTGTTTATGAACTTAATTGCCAATGCTTTAGATGCCATGTTTGAAGCGGGAATCGAATGCAAACAGCTTGTTATTACTACTGAGAAACTAGATCGCGATCGCGTCTGCGTTAGAATCCGCGATAATGGTTCCGGTATTCCAGAAGCGCTCAAAGAGAAACTTTTCGATCCATTTTTTACCACCAAACCCATCGGGAAAGGAACGGGCTTGGGTTTAACAATATGTTATCAAATTATTGAAAAACACGAGGGTACAATTCAAGTCGAGTCTCAACCCGGAGACGGCACGGAATTTGCGATCGCCTTGCCCATTAAACCCCATCAATAACAAATTTATTAACAAATTTATATTTCCAGAATTTTAAGGCATTTTAAATTGATAAACATCTTCGATCGCTCTCACCCATCCTGCTGAAACCGAAGCGAGAATACGATCGCCTTTTTCTCGAGTTGCTGTTGTCGCATCCCCAATCACGCCACTTTTACTTAAATCTTTAGTTACCCAAGCAAAAGGTAATTTCCCTTCAATACTCAACAAACTTTCTGAGGATAATTCTGGGGGATATTCGCAAACGGCTCTCTCCATTTTAACTTGTTCGGGTAATAACGCCAACATGATACTCGTTTCGGCATCTCCCGCATGAATACCCATTTCTAATTCTTTCTGAGTTAAGACTTCTTGGGCAATATGAGGAACGCGCCACGTAAAAAAAGGAAAAACAAGAAAATCGCTATACTCTTGATGTAAATCCCGTGCGGCAATATCCATAATTTGCGGTTGGCCGCCGTGAGAGTTCATTAACACTAATTTGCGAAATCCTGCCCGATAAATGCTCTCAGCAACTTCTTTAATGGTCGCTAAAAGTGTCGGGGCTGAAAGGGAAATTGTCCCCGGAAAATGCCAATGTTCGTTGGATTTTCCATAGTATAATGGCGGTAAAGCATAGGCGGGAATCGCTGTATCTAATTGCCTCAATGCCTTGCCCAAAACTCCAACACTAATTGCAGAATCAACAGCAAGAGGTAAATGGGGTCCGTGTTGTTCGATCGCGCCGATGGGTTGCAGGATAACTGTATTTTCCTTATCTGGCATGGCTTGAATTTCTGTCCAAGTCAAATAAGCAAAAAATCGTTCTGGCGGGATAAATCCGTGCATTAATTTGGTTATTGATGATTAGTTGCTGGGAAATGCTTCGGGAAGAACCTTGAGAATTGTTGCTTTTCCTTGGCGATCGACTTCAACTTCTAAGGATTTACCAATTTGACTGAATTCGACTTGTTGTTGAACGTCGGTAGCTGTACTCACGGTATTTCCACCAACTTTGAGAATAATATCTCCGGCGCGAAACCCCGCGCGATCGGCTGGAGAATTGGGAATGACTCCCATAACAATGATGCCACGATCGCTGCTAACCACAAAAGTTTGATTCGGATCTCGGTTAATTTCATCCCGGCGATCGGCATTGAGGGTAATCATTTGAATCCCTAAATAGGGATGATCGGCTTTTCCATCGGCAAACAATTGACGAGCAATTCGTTTGGCGGTTTCAATGGGAATGGCAAATCCCAATCCTTGAGCATCGGCGCGAATGGCGGTATTAATGCCAATCACTTCACCTTTTGCATTTAAGAGAGGTCCTCCAGAATTCCCCGGATTAATCGCTGCATCGGTTTGAATGAAACGAACTCGCTTATCGGGAACCCCAACTTGGGAACTCGATCGCCCAGTGGCGCTGATAATGCCGACGGTGACTGTATTATCGAGGCCGAGGGGATTGCCGATCGCGATCGCCCATTCTCCCGGAATCAGGGTTTCTGAATCCCCTAAAGTAACGGCAGGTAAATTCTTTTCCTCAATTTTAATGACCGCAACATCGGTCACAGAATCTCGCCCGATGACGGTTCCCTCCACAGCACGACCATCTTTAAGAGTTACTTTAACTATATCTGCACCCTCGACTACGTGAGCATTCGTGACCACTCGTCCGTCAGCACTGAGAATAAAGCCAGAACCCGTCCCTCGATGAATTTTCGGAGCGGGTCTTGTTCCTTCCTGTCCGAAAAAGCGACGGAAGAAAGGTTGCTCGAAGGAGTCGGGTGAAGGTCTCGCGGCGATCGAGCGAGAAGCGTCGATTCGCACGACAGAGGGACCAACTTTGCGAACGGCTTCGGCAATAAAATTAATACCTGCGGGGGAGTGATTGGCTTCTTGAGGTAAAGATGAAGTGGGGAGAGTCGCGGGAATAATTTGCGACGGTTGCAAGGGGGCTTGTCCTTCTGGAAGTCGTCCTTCCAGCAGTTGGCGATGTCCCCAGAATCCAGCACCCGTGCCGATCGCTAACAAGCTAATGTATAAGCCCAGTTGTTTGAGAGAGATAGTCATGCGTTTACTCTTGCCGCGAGAATCTGACAGATCGAGGTACACTTCTACTTTAATCAAAAAAAACGCTTCAGAAAATATTTGTCAACAAACTCTACAATTTGATGGGTTGAGGATTTCTCCGGTGTCATGGAGAAACCCCAATGGTTTCTAATGCAAACGGCGCGATCGCAAAACTTCATATAGCAATAAGCTGCCTGCAATGGCAAGATTGAGAGAATCTGCAATATGCGATCGCCAGTAGGGAAACTTCGATCCGATTACCCTCTATTCTTGCTGCTGGTTTTCTTGCGTGACTTGTCTGACTCGTTCGATCTCTAATTCCAAAACACGAGCAATTTGTTCTACGCTCAATCCCAATACCACCAGTCGAGGGATAGATTCTATTTTAGCCAGAAGGCGACCTTCTTCGCGACCTTCTTCGAGGGCTTCTTGATAAACTTGAGTTTGTCTGAGATCGCTCAATGTAAACATCGCTTCTATTTCCTCCCGATTCATTTGAGGTAGTTTATACACAAGAATCGTTTCTATTAATTGTAGAAGATTTTGCTGTTGTTGTTTGTTTTCGAGTTCGCCTCGAATTCGGGCGATTAATTCGCGTCCTTGTTCAATTGCCGAATTTTCATTGGTAATAATCAATTTGAGGGTTGCTAAACCGAGGGACTCTGGAGAAGTATCCGCTAACTCGTTGAGATAAATGCGTCGTACTCTACGAGAATTGAGTAGTTCTCGATAGCGTCGCGTATTCCCTGTGTCAATACTGCGTCTGGGATAAACAACGATTCCTCGCCAATCATTGTCGAGTTCGGTTTTATGGAGGTAGAGAAAAATTTCGGCAAAGAAGCGGGAATAAAATTGGAAATCGCTTTGAAATTGGACTTCGACGAAATAAATCGGTTCATCGGGTGCGTTTTCGTTGGGGAGAAAAACTCCATCAATGCGAAATGCCAGTTGTTTGATTTCAACGGAGGCAAATTGATATGCGATCGCATCTTCAGGAGGACGATCGATGAGTTCAAAGAAAAAGCTGGGAAAGGCTTGAAATATTTGATAAAATATGCTGTCGGTTTTCACGTTGATGGAGTAGATGCAGCCTAATCGATTGTATCTTTCTATCTGTTTCCGATCCAGTTTCCTTGTTCGTCGTAGTTAGGCGATCGCTCGAATCCAGCAGCATTCCAAACTGTATCAAAAATCGGTTTCATTGCTTGTTCGATATTAACGTTAAAGTTTTCGATGGCAATTTCAGGAAGGATGAGATTATCGCGATCGATTGGGTTTCCATTACGACCGCCAAGTTGCCATTGTTTCCAAATGTGATAATTTTCGACTTTTAAAATGCTTAATATGATAAATAATGGACAGCTAATACCTAAGATTTTTTGGATTTCGAGAAATCCTCTTAGACCTTTGCAAGATATTTTTTCATATTCTCTTAAACCAATAAAATTGACATCATTTTGAGTATCAAAAAAGTCATTACTAACTGCTTCAATGATGCCACGCTTAAAAAATTGTAGATAAGAAATTGGAGATGGATAACTGTTTCTGCCACGAGAACATAGATGGAAAACACAAAAACCATCAAAATTGTATTTAAAATCCTCAGAAGTCCAATGATGGCTCAAAGGCTTCAACAAATTACGAGAACAACTATATAGAGACTCAATCTCAATAACATCTAAAATAAATGATGGCTCGAAAGCATTAATCGGGATAAGATGTAAAACTAATTTAGCACCTTCTTCCATTAGAACTGGTGTTTCTCCAGAGACGATCGCACTGAGGCGATCGCGACGAAAATCTCGAATGCGATCGAGTGTATTTTGCGATAAAGTAAAAGCCGTTCTAATTTCGCCAACATCCAATTGATATTTTCCTGCCGAGTTGCGCGAATAAAATCGCGAGGCATTTTTAAACGTTACCATGTGAGGTTGTGTGAAACTTCGAGGAACGCGAAGAATAAGCACAAATTTCCCGTTAGAAAGAGGAACAAAGTAAAGTTTTAATCCCGGTATGCGCGGCTGTATGCCATCACGAATTTTATTTTCTAACTGCAAGCTCACTGCATCGCGATCGCTGATATCAATTCCGCAAATTTCGCTAGGAATTCCCTTATTTTCTTTGATTCCATAAAACAAGTCACCTCCTCCAGCATTGGCAAAAGAAGCAACATCATAGAGAAACTCTTTTTTCTCGGTATCGCTGTTTCCTGATAGTTCTTGTTTGTAGTCGATCGCTTTTCCTTCAGGGACTTCATGATCGATTAAAGATTGTAAATCACTTTCGGCGATTTTATCTAAAGGAATATTGCTCAAAGTCATAACAAAATTAGCATCAAATCTGACTTTCTTGTCCCAAGATAGCGCAAAATTTTTGCGTATGGGTTAAGTTTGGTGGTTTAGAGGCTTCTCCGAGACACGGGAGAAACCTCAACTGTTTCTAGTGCAAACGGCGCGATCGCCACACTTCATACAGCAATAAGCTGCCTGCAACAGCAAGATTGAGAGAATCGGTTTCGCCTTGCATGGGAATGCGGACGAGATGTTGGCATAATTCTCGCTGTTTGGCGTTGAGTCCTTGGCGCTCTTCTCCAAGAAATAGGAGAGTTGAGGTGGGAGAATGGAAGCGATGCAGGTCGATCTCGCCGTCAGGAGAGGCACCGATCGCTTCGCAAGCATGGCAACGCATCCATCGATCCAGATCGCGATAATTCGTGCGGACGAATTTCTGATGAAAAATCCCGCCCATTGTCGCCCGAATGACATTCGCATCAAAGGGATCGATACGATGTCCGATGAGGATGAATCCTGCCCCTCCTACGGCTTCTGAGGTACGAATGAGGGTGCCTAAATTTCCGGGAGATCGCACGGTTTCCAAAGCGAGCCAACACAGTCCCGCTTGAGGGGAAATTTCGTGGAGTTGCGACCAATGCTGGCGCACGATCGCGGCGATTCCTGAAGCGCGATCGGCACGAGAGACTTGCCGAAATGCCTCGGGGGTAATCTTAATACAGGGAATGCCTTGACGACGGGCGCGGCGAAATAATTTTCGCGCGATCGGTGCGATACACAACTTCTCGCTAAAGAGAATTATTGCTATCTCGCAGCCACAATCCATCGCTTGAATGAAATTCCGAACTCCTTCAATGAAAAATAAACCCCGGCGATCGCGATATTGGCGATTGTGTTGCAGTTTTTGCGCCTCGGCTAATGCAGTCTCAACATCTAGCCGGCGATCGGCGTTCTTAACACCGATCATCCTCCTTCTGGGAAGCCATTTTGCTTCCAACAGCGAATTGTTGCAGTTTCATATTTAAAAGGTTGAATCTAAGGGTGAAGGTTTACTGTTTTTCATTTTGGCATAATTTTCTTGTCGAGCAAAGGGGCTGGCGATCGCGCGAGCGGAGCCGACCCCTCTCGCATTAAAATGGTTTGTTATAACCAAATTGGTACGATCGCAAATTGGGAGTGCGCCCCGTGAAATTTCCTTGGCATTTGCTCGGTTTATTGACTACAGTATTTGTTGCTTTACCTGTTAAAGCAGTACCTGTATTCTCTGAAGATATCGATCGCTTCATCCTCGCTCAAGCTATTGACAATCTCGACGAACAATTGCAAATGCCGTCGATTCACTTACGTCCCGGCAATACCCAGCAAGGAAGCGATCGCAATGAAGGAGATTTGCTCTTGCGGTTGGGGGGACAGTCCTACACAAAAGGCGATCGCGAAAAAGCGATCGCTCAATGGTTGCAAGCCTTAAATTATTATGAAAGCGTGGGGGATATGAAGGCGATCGGTACGACTTACGATTATTTAGGGGTAACATTTGCTGAAGTCGGACGCTATGCCGAAGCTGAAAATGTTTTGCGCCGTCGTTTGGCCATTGCCCGCAATTTACAAGATTTTCGCGGACAAATTCGCGGCTTAAATAATCAAGGAAATATTCTTTTAACCAATGGCAATCCTGTCGGTGCGATGGCTAGTTTTACCGAAGCCCTCGAACTTTCTCGCCGCGTCAGTTCTCAAGAAGGAGAAGGGTTAAGTTTGAGTGGCTTGGGTTTAGCATCGGCTTATCAGGGTCAGTACGAAGCCGCTGTTAAATATTACAAACGCGCCCATTTATTGCGCCGTCGTTTTGGTAATTATGCCGGTCAAGCCAATACCCTAAATAATTTAGGAGATGCTTATGCTGCCCTCGGACAAGACGATCTCGCAGTAGCGGAATATCGCTTGGCGCGTTGGTTATCGCGAGAAGGACGAGATATGAAAAATCTGTTCCGTTCTTTGCGAGGTTTAGCAACTTCTTATGGTAAAATTAATGAGTATAGTGCGGCATTTCAATCGTTAGATTGGTGGGTTTATCTGGCACGAAACGAAAAGGATTTAGAACAAGAATTAGCAGGCTTATCAATGTATGCTCGTTACAATGATGCTGTTGGGCGTTGGGATAAAGCGATCGCTTTTTATGAAAATGCGATCGCCATCGCGCAAAGACTTAATGACGAACAATCTTTAGGACAATTGCAAAACGAACTCTCTCAAGTTATTTATAATTATCCGTTTGGCAGACTGCGATCGCAATACTAAAATAGTTAGAGCAGTGCATTGCTACTATTCGAGGGACGAGATCAAGTGACAGAATTACCAGACTGGGAAAGGCTGAAAAAATCGTTAACCATCGAAGCAGAGCGGGGTTTTGGCGACCTACAGGGCAAACAATACCGCTTCAGCGAATTTATGGCGCTCAGTTTTCGCAAACCCTTACCCATTACTGTCGGAACCCCCGTGCAGCGCCGTCGGTGGAAGAAAATGTCCGAGGAATTTGTCATTTATCCCCAATGCGATCGCAACCAAAGAGAAACTCTGATCGCCCTCGCCCTACACTTTATCCAAGACCTCCAGAAGAGCGCTAAAGCAACTCCATCTCCCTCAAGCTCAAAATCAAGTCAACCTCAATCCTTGCGGGTTAAAGAGCCGCAAGATAGCCTTAGCAGCCAAGTTTTAACGCTCGATACACTCCTCAAAACCTTACCGGAGATTCAACAGCGCGGCAGTGCTTCCGCTTTAATGCGCCTAAACTTAAATACCGTGCGAGATATTCTCTTTTATTATCCGAGAGATCATATCGATTATGCCCACCAATCCAATATTGCCGAATTAGTAGCTGGGGAAACCGTAACGATCGTGGGGACAATTAAAAGCTGTACTTGTTTCACCAGTCCGAAAAATAAGAAACTGACGATTTTAGATATTAAATTACGCGATCGCACGGGACAAATTAAACTCAATCGTTTCTTTTTTGGTCCTCGCTTTAGCAATCGAGGATGGCAAGAAAAGCAAAAAAGAACCTATCCCTCGGGAGCGATCGCGGCAGCATCAGGACTGGTTAAAAAGAATAAATATGGAGTCACTTTAGACAATCCCGAAATTGAAATTCTCGATAGTCCCGGATCGCAAATCGAATCTCCTAATATCGGTCGTGTTTTACCAGTCTATCCTCTGACAGAAGGAGTTTCTGCGGATGTCATCAGACGAGCAGTTTTAGCGGCACTTCCTGCTTGCGATCGTCTTGAAGATCCGCTCCCCAATTATATCAAACAACAATACGGATTGTTCGATTTAAAAAAAGCCATTGCTAATATTCATTTTCCCAGTGACGCTGAAGCCTTAGCTCATTCTCGTCGCCGTTTAGTTTTTGATGAATTCTTTTATTTACAATTGGGTTTTCTTCAGCGTCGTCAACAACAAAAACAAACGCAAAACAGTGCAGTTTTTGCTACCGCCGGAGAACTTTTCGATCGCTTTCAAACAATCTTACCGTTTGAATTAACCAATGCTCAAAAACGAGTTGTGAGCGATATTTTACAAGACTTAAACTCAGCAACTCCGATGAATCGCTTAGTACAAGGCGATGTGGGATCGGGAAAAACAATTGTTGCTGTATTTTCCATTTTAGCCGCCATTCAATCTGGTTATCAAGCGGCATTAATGGCACCAACAGAAGTTTTAGCAGAGCAGCATTATCGTAAATTAGTCAACTGGTTTAATTTACTACATTTACCTGTCGATTTGCTTACCGGTTCTACCAAAGTTCGCAAACGCAGAGAAATTCACGGTCATTTATTTACTGGAGAACTGCCTTTATTAGTAGGGACTCATGCCTTAATTGAAGACCCCGTAAAGTTTCGCCATTTGGGTTTAGTGGTCATTGACGAACAGCATCGCTTTGGCGTTCATCAACGCGCCAAATTGCTGGCAAAAGGTGAATCTCCTCATGTTTTAACCATGACAGCAACCCCCATCCCTCGCACCTTATCATTAACCTTACATGGGGATTTAGATGTTTCTCAAATCGATGAATTACCTCCCGGAAGACAACCCATTCAAACAACGGCATTAGTTGGCAAACAACGACAACAGGCTTACGATTTAATTCGTCGAGAAGTCGTTCAAGGAAGACAGGCTTATATTATTTTTCCTTTAGTGGAAGAATCGGAAAAATTAGACGCTCGGGCAGCAGTTCAAGAAAGCGAACATTTACAAGAAAAAGTTTTTCCAGAGTTTAATGTGGGACTCCTACACGGTCGCCTAAGTTCGGCTGAAAAAGATGAAATTTTAAATCAATTTCGCGAGAATGAAGTACAGATTATTGTTTCAACAACAGTGATTGAAGTTGGGGTCGATGTTCCTAATGCAACAGTGATGTTGATTGAAAATGCCGAGCGATTTGGACTCTCTCAATTACACCAATTAAGAGGGCGAGTCGGACGAGGTGTGCATCAGTCTTATTGCTTGCTAATGAGTAGTTCTAAAAGTTCAGATTCTCGTCAGCGTTTAAGTGTTTTGGAACAGTCTCAAGATGGATTCTTTATCTCAGAAATGGATTTGCGCTTTCGGGGACCGGGGGAAGTTTTAGGGACAAAACAATCGGGATTAGCTGACTTTGCACTGGCGAGTTTGGTGGAAGATCAAGAGGTTTTAGTCTTGGCGAGAGATGCCGCCGAAAAAATCATTATTGCAGATGAGAGTTTAGGTGAAACGTCTTCGTTAAAACGAGAGTTAGAGGCACGCTATCAAAAAATGATGGGAGGGACGATTTTAACGTAAACTTTAAGGAATGATGGGAGGGACGATTTTAACGTAAACTTTAAGGAAAGATATAATAAAAATAACGTATTTGGGAACAATAGCTCTTAAATCTATAAACAAATGAAATTTTTGTACTTAAGATTGCTGAAAAAATTAACGAATTTGCTTTACCAGCAAACAATTGTTCTTTTATTTCTCTTACTCGCGATCGGGTCTTTGGTTCCGTAGTTGCTGGAGTTATTGAATGATTACATATTGGTTATTAGGGAAGAAAAGAGGAAAATAATCAAACTGCCTATTTTCCCAATCCGTCAAATTTTATCAACTTTTCTCTATTGTGGAATGTTCCCAGATTTGTCAAGCTAGAACGTAAAGCTACAGCACCCAGGTCCCAAACTATGTACGTTGAAGAATTATACGAAGTTCTCAAACAAACCAATATCGGGAAAAATCTCTCTTTAGAAGAAGTTGGCCAACTCCGAGAAGCAGGCAATTTAGCCAACTTTAAAGCCAATGATATTTTGATGCGTCAAGGAGACAAGAGCGATTCTATTTTGGTACTGTTACACGGAGAAGCAGAAATTCTCAAGGAATCCGAGAACAATTCTCCCAAACACATTCGCGATGTCGGACGCGGTGATGTTTTAGGCGAATTAGGTGTGATTATGAAAACACCTCGCAGTTGTACCATTCGTGCCAAAACAGCAATGATGGCATTTGCGATCGCGCGATCGGCGTTTGAAAAATTGATGTCCGACGGGAGTAGTATCGGCAATAAATTATCCCTGCATATCGCTCGCGTCATTGGCAACCGGATGCAATTACTCACCGATGAAGTTTTCAATCTCTTGCAGCAAAATGATTCTTTATTAGACTCCATTGAGAAATTACGCAGTTCTTCTTCTCAACAAGAACTCGAACAGTTGCGATCGACCTTACTCGAACGAGCAGAACATTTAAGACATAATAATCTAAAAGTTAAAAAACAACTCTTCAATCTCAATTCAGAAATCAAACAAGCTAAAATTGCCCGCAAGGGAGCGCAATTTATGGTATTAATGGCCGTTGGTGGGTTTATGGCGTTAATTGGTGCTTATCTATTGGGAGCATATTATCGAACGACCCCCGAATTATCCCAAAATCAATCTTATCCCACGATTATTCCCTATATTAACGATCCTGAAACTTGCGACAAAAGGGGAAGTTATTGGATTGAAGATCAATGCTGGGATTACGAACACAGTCGAGAATTTTAAACAGTTACCCGTTACCCTTTACCTATTGAAGAAGAGAAAATTTACTCTCTAAGCGATCGTTAATTTTGCGGAAATCCCTGCTGATTTGGCGTATAAAGAAGGGAATCCCACGACAGTGAAGAGAATTCCTGTGTTAGAGTGGGCATAATGCACCCTCCCCGTCAGCACGATATAAAACCTATGGTATTTACAAAACGCGGGCTAGTCCTTGGCGCAACGGCAGTCGTTTTAACCACAGTAGCGGTAACAGGAGCGGGAATCCACCTGTCCAAGAGTCAAGCCTTTTTTAGCGAAAGTCCGAAGGAACTGGTCGATGAAGTTTGGCAAATTATTAATCGCCAATATGTCGATGCGACCTTCAATCAGGTTGATTGGCGATCGCTCCGCACTGAATATCTCGAGCGCAGTTACACCGACCCAGAACAGGCTTATGAAGCCATTCGGGAAATGTTGGGGAAACTTGAAGACCCCTACACCCGCTTCATGGATCCCAAAGAGTTTCAGAATATGCAGATCGACACCTCTGGAGAGTTGACGGGGGTTGGAATTCAAATCGCAAAGGATGAAGAAAGCGATCGCCTAATCGTCGTTTCTCCGATTGAAGAAAGTCCGGCTTTTGAAGCAGGAATTTTGGCTAAAGATATTATTACAAAAATTGACGGCCGCGATACTTTGGGAATGGAGGTCAATGAAGCCGTTCAACTCATTCGCGGCGAACGCGGTACCGAAGTGACCCTAACGATTCAACGTGGAGTGGATCAGATCGATTATCCCATTACCCGGGACAAAATTGAAATTCATCCAGTGCGATCGCGGGTGGAAGAGACCAATTTAGGGCCGGTGGGTTATATTCGCCTTAATCAGTTTAATGCCAATGCCTCGCGGGATATGCGGAAAGCAATCCAAAAGTTGGAAGGAGAGGGGATCGTCGGTTATGTTTTGGATTTACGTTCCAATCCGGGTGGGTTATTGAATGCCAGTATTGAAATTGCGAGAATGTGGCTCAAGGAAGGGACGATCGTGTCTACAGTCGATCGCCAAGGAGAGCAAGACCGGAAACAGGCTCAGAATAAGGCTTTGACGGATAAGCCGTTAGTGGTTTTGGTGGATGGCGGTTCGGCCAGTGCTAGCGAAATTCTGTCGGGTGCATTACAAGATAACCAACGAGGATTGTTAGTAGGAACTCAAACTTTTGGTAAGGGTTTAGTCCAATCGGTACGACCTCTGAGCGATGGTTCTGGGTTGGCGGTAACGATCGCTAAATATTTAACCCCAAGTGGTCGCGATATCAATAAGGCTGGAATTACCCCTGATGTGATTCACGAAATGTCAGAAGAGGAGCGCAAGCAATTGCAAGCGAATATTACCAATTTGGGGACATTACAAGATCCGCAATTTAGTAAGGCGATCGATGTTTTAGGAGAGACTCTTGCGGGAGGAGGAACATTTCCGGTTGAAGCGATCGCTCAATAAAAATAGGCGGTCGGATTTCTCAGATAAGCGATTTTTTCAATTAGCGATCGGACGGCCTTTATGTCCGTCCTTTTTCATGTTCTCGCATTTACTTTAATATGTATCATTCATATCAAGTAGTATCGTGCTGAATTTCTCTAACATTGCTTATTCTCTAACATTACTTGTTCTTAAAAATTCACTTTTCTCAAGAAATCGTTTCGTAATGTTCTACCTCTGGAAACGGATCGTAATAATGATGCAAAAGTTGTTTCCATTCTTGATATTCAGGAGAATTGCGAAACCCTTCGGTATGATCTTCAAGAGTTTCCCAATTGACCATCAAAATATAACGCGATCGCTTTTCAAGACAGCGTTTTAACTCATGATTGATATAACCTTTCATTGATGAGATAATCGCACTAGCCTTGCTAAAATCATTTTGAAAATTACGCTCTTGACCCGGAATAATATCAAGTATAGCAACTTCTAAAATCATGGTTAACTGATAACTGATAACTGATAACTGATAACTGAAAAAATGACTCCTCAATGGAACAATTTACTCAAAAATATTGGCGAATGGCAAGGATCGTTTAGCAAGTTCTCTCCGGAAGGAGAACAATTAAATAATATTCCCAGCACTCTAATTCTGGAAGGATTGCAAGACAATAAAGCCATGCGCTTAACTCTAAATCGCTTCCCAAAAGATAAACCTCCTTACGAATTTAAAAGCGAATTCTCTTCGCTTAGTCGCAGTATGCTCGTTTTTGAAGATGGGGCATTTTCTAAAGGCTCAATGCAATGGAGTCCCGTCAGTGAATTTGGAGGAGAATTTGGCTTGAAAACAGAGAATGAGCGCTTGCGTCTGGTGCAATTATATACCCATGATAGTCAGTTGCGAAGTATTACTTTAATTCGTGAAAAATTAGCCAGAACAAGTCCAAAGGAACGACCTTTATTAACCCCAGAACAATTAATCGGAGAATGGCAAGGAGAAGCGATCGCATTATACCCAGATTGGCGAGAAGAGCGGATGACGACTCATCTCAAAATTGCCAAAATAAGCAGCGATCGCCTTTCACAAACTCTCAGTTTTGGCACGGGATCGACGGCAAAAACATTGCGATCGACAGCCAGAATAGACGGATCGATGCTTCATTTTGAAGACAGCGAACAACCTTATCAAATTCTCCTTTTACCCAATGGTGCATCTTCTAATTGTCCTAAATCTATTACTCCTCGCCAAGGATTTGTTTTAGAATTAGGCTGGTTGGTGAACCCAGAATTGAGATTGCGCCTCATTCGCAGTTATAGCGATCGCGGAGAATGGATAAATTCAACCTTAGTCCGCGAGAAAAAATTGTAGGGACATAAAATGCTATGTCCCTACCCAAAATATTGAGATTGAAAAACTCGATAATCTTAGATTTTCCGAGAATAATACTCAACCACAAGGAGTTCGTTAATTTGGAGGGCGATCCATTCGCGATCGATAATCCCGTTAACTTTTCCTGTCATGTTTTCCTTGTCATATTCTAAATGACTGGGAATGTTTGCCAGTCCGGGGAATTCCATATTGGTTTGTACTAAACCGCGAGAACTCGGGCGATTTCTCACCTTAATAACATCTCCCGGACGACATTGGTAACTAGCAATATTGACCACGCGATCGTTAACAGTGAGATGACCGTGGTTGACCAACTGCCGCGCCCCCGGAATCGTTCCCGCCATTCCCAGACGAAATACAGTATTATCGAGACGCATCTCTAATAATTGCAGTAACTTTTCTCCCGTGGATCCTGTTGTCCGACGGGCTTTTAACATATAGCGCATTAACTGCTTTTCCGATACGCCATAGTTAAAGCGCAGTTTTTGTTTTTCTTCAAGACGAATGGCATATTCCGATCGCTTGCGTCGGTTTTGGCCGTGTTGTCCGGGGGGATAGGCGCGACGGGCGCTTTTACGAGTTAAACCGGGTAACTCTCCCAAGCGACGGACGATCCGCAAGCGCGGTCCTCTATAACGAGACATTTATTTTCTTACTCCTGTTTGGATTTAAAGTTCAGGATTGAAGTTCGCGCTTAACAGTTATCAGTGAAGACCATTATCTGTTAATCGCGATCGGGTGTTGACTGTATTGAGCCTAAATTTTTACCCGAACTAACGATTGTACACCATCAAGGGAATGAGATCGCTATTTTTGCTCATTTTTCACCGTTAACTGTTCGCTGTTCACAGTTAACTGATAATTGATTTGTCTGAGAATTCCGCGTAGAAGTGCCACTTCTTCAGACCCAAGCATGGCACGGTTGTAGAGCATGCGGAATTTTTCCATCCGCGCTTTGGCCGTATGGGGATAAATATAGCCAATTTTCAATAAGATTTCTTCTAGATTTTGATAATATCCTTCTAATTCTTCCAGAGAAGCCATTGAAACAGAATGGACGGGTTTTAAATGTCCTTTATTTTGCGAGGCTTTGTAAAGTTCGTAAGTACAAACCGTTACAGCTTGCGCTAAATTTAAGGAGGAATATTCAGAGTTTGCGGGAATGCCTAAAAAGCGCTGAGCATAATTCATTTCTTCATTACTCAGTCCGCGATCTTCGCGTCCAAAAATTAAAGCCGCATCGGTATTTTCTGCTAATAACCAAGGTAAAACCCGATCGGGGGGTTCGAGAGGAATGGGTAAACTGCGATCGACTCCAGTGGTCGCGATCGCGCGGTGACAGCCTTTGAGGGCTTCGGGAAGACTGTGAACAATTTGTGCCTTTGCCAAGATATCATCCCCTCGTACCGCCATTAACTTCGCTTCTCGACTCTGGCGATCGCAGCGAGGGTTCACCAAGATTAACTGAGATAATCCCATATTTTTCATAATTCGTGCCACCGAGCCGACATTAAGCGCCCCAGCAGGTTCAACTAAAATAATTCTAATTTTTTCTAAGGTCATAGATCGTAGATAATAAGCATCAGATTTTCCAAATCGCGATCGCTTTATCGCCACTTCCCGTGGCCACAAAACGACCATCCGGACTGATCGCAAAATAATTAATATGATGTTGATATCCAGTTAAGGTATAAATTTCCGTCCCTGTCACAAGATTCCAAAACTTAATCGTGCGATCGGCACTGCTACTGGTTAACGTCGTCCCATCTTGGCTGATTTCCACACTATTGACATAATTAGTATGATTTAAAATATACTTCTCATCTCCCGTTTTCAACTGCCAGACTCGAATCGAATTATCGGCACTCGCACTCACTAAAATTTCCCCATCGGGACTGATCGCCAGATCGTTAATAAAACCCGTATGTCCCTTTAGAGTCTCAAGTTCTTCCCCGGTATTCAAATCCCAAATTTTAATCGTTTTATCCGCACCGCCACTCGCTAACGTTTTCCCATTGGGACTAATCGCGATCGCATTAATAAAACTCGAATGACCGATGAGGGAATACAAATTTTCTCCTGTTTTTAGATTCCACACTTTCAAGCTCTCATCGGCACTGCCACTCACTAAAGTTTCACCATCAGAACTAATGGCCAAAGCATTCACAAAACCCGAATGACCTTGCAAGACATGCAGCATTTTTCCAGTTTCTAAATTCCAAATTCTAATCGTTTTATCGGCTCCCGTACTCACCAAAATTTGTCCGTCTGGACTCATGACCACGGTATCAACAAAACTTTTATGTCCGCGTAAAGTCTTCGCCAGTTTTCCAGTCTCTAAATTCCAAATTCTAATCGTTTTATCTGCACTCGCTCCGATTAAAAAATTGCCATCAAAAGTTATCGTCAGCGCATTAACAAAACTGGTCGATCCTGTGAGAGTTTGCAATAATTTTCCAGTTTCTAACTCCCAGACTTTAATTGTTTTATCGGCACTGGCACTAATTAATAACCGACTATCGGGGCTGATTTTTAAATCATTAACAAAACTCGTATGTCCCGTGAGGGTTCTTGAGATGGCGATACGATTTTCCTGTAGTATTTTCTCTTCTTCTGTCTGTGAAGGTTCAACATATTGATAAGCGTACCAACTGCCATATCCTCCCACAACGAATAAGCCAGTAATAATCAAGCTCAATAGCCATTTAGAAGGTTGAGATTGCCTCGTCTCCACTTCTTGAGGAATCGTGGGGCTGTCTGGGGTCAATTGAATTTTAGTGGCGGGAATGCGCTCGATTTGAGTCGAGGTTCGATTGCGGGAAGAACCCTGTTGTAAGCGAGCGATCGTCTCTAAAATTTCTGCGGTATCTCGAGGGCGATCGATAGCGCGATAGGCCATAAGGCGATCGATAAAATCGACAAATTCAGAGGAAATATCCGACGCAAATCTACGCCAATAAAATTCATTGGTATAGGGGTCGTAGATGTCTTTATCCTCGAGTTGTTTGCCCGTGAGTAAGTAAATAAAAGTTCGTCCCAGGGCATAAAAATCCGATTGAGGAACCGCGCGACCCTGTTGCTGTTCTGGAGGAGTATAACCCGCAGAACTGACCTTAGTCACATTTCCCGAATGCCCCATTCTGGCTAAATAGGTATAGGTCATTTCCCGCGCCGTGCCAAAATCAATGAGAACCAGTTGCCCCGTAGAACGAAGCATAATATTTTGCAGTTTAATATCGCGATGAAAATAATTTTTTCGGTGAACGAGATGGAGAATTCCGGTAATCTGTTGCAGCCAATCTAGAGCCTGTTTTTCGTTAATTAATAGGTTGCCCTGTTGTAACATCCACTCTTTTAAATTTGGCCCGTCTATTTTTTCCATAATGAAACAGTGGACGGGTTCGGAGCGATCGCGGGGAAAATATTGGAAATAGCCTTGGGCATCAATTTTGGGAATTCCGGGGTGATCCAGTTGACTCAAAACCGTTGCTTCTTGCACAAAAAGTTCGACCGCTTTGGCATTACTGTTGTGCCGTTGTTTGAGGGTTTTGAGAATTTTGATAACTTGGCCGTCTCGAACTTCATAAATATTGGCAAAACCGCTACTATCGCTCAGCAAACTGACCACTCGATAGCGATCGAGCAGTAGTAATTGTGAACCACACTGGCGACATAAAGGACTATCGGCGTTGGTTGGGTCTTCGGGATACAGACAATGAGGATTGATGCAGTAGCTCATGGATAGCTACAAAAAAGTATTATTCCTACTTTGACACTCTCGCCGTCAAATCGAAAATTCTGACGGAAGATTCTTGTTTCATTGGGTTTGTCTAGTCCCAAGTCATCAAAAGCTCTCTCGACGTGTGAGACGCAATTCTGTCTTGAAACCCCGTCCAGATTCCCCTCCACAAGCATTTGTTTAACGTCTACTGACTGCCCGGCAGCAGACAACAAAATCAGTTTGACCAAACCAGTTTTTTGTTGTGGCTTCTACATTCTTAGACTATGCCGCCCCTGCTTATCAGGTACTTCTTTTTGGTCGGACATTCTAACTGGCGAGAACCACCAATCTTGCCTCTCTTGGCACACTGAGGTGCTTTGGCTCTTTGATTCTACCACAAACCTTGGTTTGTGGTGTCTTCCTTTGACTGAGTTGACTTATTGGCAAAAATTCATCTCGTCGCTAACTTAATTTAGTGTCGCGGGAATCCTCTTTTTGCATTTTTAAGGTAGGGATTGAGAATTAGGGAACGACTTAATTGATTGACTCGCAGAATAAATTATAGGGGGCTAGATACATCAAGCGAAGATTTTTTTATCTTTCGGCCTCCTCGATCGCAGCTTGAGGACGAACTTGTAAGCGGTAACTGCCCCGATCTTGACTGTCGTATCCGTTGACAAAGATGTAATAAATCCCATCATAAGGCAGGGTAATCGACAAACTCGAGTTTTGATTGCCCTCGCTAACATCGTCATTTTGGCCGAGAACATCTCGTTTTTCATTGAGGAAGGCTAAAAAGGGATCGAAATCCGTACTTTCCAAACTAATGATAATTTTTTGTCCGGCTCTGCCCGAAAACTTATATTCGTCGTATAAGCTACCATCTTCGGGATAGACCAGATCGCCATCTGCCAATTGTCCGTTTTCAAAAACGAGAATTTCCGATTCTGGGGGTTGGGGATTGCCAAAATCGGGAGGAGGTGTGATGGGCGGGAGAGGAAGGGGATTGGGATTGCTATCATCGTAGGTCCCGGCGTAACTAATTGCACAAGCAATTTTACGATTGGGATGATTATTGCAAGCAACACCACTGACGCGAAAATCGAGATTAAAAATCTTATTGCGGCTGTTGCGATTGGGATCGCCATCATTGAGGATGAGCATCATAACAATCGTACTGGCATTTTCTGCGCCATAGCTGAGATTTTCTGCTGCCCCACCGCCAAATGTTCCATATTTGCCGAGTCGTTCCGCGAATCCGAGTCCATCGCTACCGGTATGCCCTTCTTCTCCCGATTGCCCTTGATCCAAAACGAGATCTCTGACCCCGCGATACATTCCTTCAGACCGGAGGAAGGGGAACAGAGGGCGCTGCGATCGCAAATACAGAATGGCTTCATCGAGAGCAGCAACACCTTCTTGCGTCTCAAAAGGGTCTTCACCGGGTAAATTGAGGGTATTGCCATTAAAGAATCGTCTCTGTCGTCCCAACCAATCGGCATAAGAATTAGGATTGGTTCTAGCACGATTCATTTCGCTCACGATCGCGGCTTCCAATGTCGAAAACTGTTCTGTTTCTGGAGGATTGGCCTCTTGTTGAGCGATCGGGGAGATAACCGGATCTGAAGCAGCATCCGTTTTAGAGGACAACGGAGAAACCGCCGCGACAGAGTGAGGAAGGATTAAGGTAGAGAGGAGCGCGATCGCGCCAGATCGAATCAGGTTCATAAACGTATTGATAAACTTACCGAGAAAGACTTCAATAAATTTGAGAATGCCGATAGCTGGAAATCGAGTTAGGGTACAATCGGAAAAATATATATGAATCCTGTTGAGGATTATAGCGACTTTTGGGAGGAAGTTTTCATCAATGGCCGAATATCAAAAGATCGAATACTGTATCGGCAAGGATGGCAAAATTACAGAAACAGTTCTAGAGGGTGTTTCTGGAGAACAATGCCTAGAACTCACCCGGGAAATTGAAGATCGTTTAGGTGAGGTCGATCATCGCGAACTCTTGCCGGAACACGAGCAAGCGTCCCAAACTCTCATAGAAGTGCAGGGACAAACTCAATTGCTCCAATCATAACAATTTGCAATGGGACGACTTTTAAATTGTTCGCTCATTGTTTAACTTTTCATTTTTTACGGGCTGAGGGTGATGGTAGAAGAACCCAATCTTTTTTTGTTTGGTCTGGTATTGTGGTTGGGCGGAACTGTTTATTTGCTCGGCTTGCTGGGGGCGAAGAGGAGCGATCGAGACGATTTACTGGGGGAATGTGACTGGGATCCCCTACTGCGCGATCGCCTTAAAGGGGTGGCAATTTCCAGTTGGAATGCACTCCAGCGCAAAGCGGGTTTAACACCAAAACAAATGGAACAAGTCCGGCACGGTAAGCTGGAACGATTAACGTTGCAGGAATTGAGTCAACTCGCTCGCATTCTCAATTGGTCTCTCGAGGAACTCTTGCAAAATTATGGTTATTCTTTTCCTTCTTTGGGGGAAGCCTTTCAAGAGATTGCCAGATTGCACCAAAAATATCGCGATTTGCAACAAGAACGGGGTCGAGTCGAACAGGGATATCAAGAGCATCAATCGGCTTTAGAGGGGGCATCTCAACAAATTGCTCTCTTACAAGAACGTTACGAGAATTTGCAGCGAGACAAGCAAGCACAAAGCGATCGCTTGACCTCGGAATTGCAAGATGCGAGCGATCGCATCGAACAATTAGAAAAACAATGTCGGCGTTTGCGATCGGAGTTACAAGATAATCTCGATCGCATGAAGGAAGATATCAAGGAAGAAACCTTCGAGCAATTGCAAACCTTGATGATGAATTTTCCCACGGCTTGCATCATGGCAGAGGCAAAGCCCAGTTTACCCGCGAGAAATTTTATCGCCCTCTTTACCCCCCTACAAAATTTATTGCAAATTTGGGGGTACGAGTCTATTGGTACGGCATGGGAACAAGTGATTTTCGATCCTCAAATTCATCAAGCTGACAGCGATGATATTGTCGAAGGCGATCTGGTTTTCGTGCGTTTTGTCGGCTATCGAGAAGGCGATCGCATTCTCTGTCCGGCCAAAGTTAGCCGCAGTCTCCCCAAAACATAATTGTTCATTGTTCATTGAAATGGTTTCTGTTGCGATTGATTTTGGTACGAGTAACACGGTTGTTAGTATTATCGAACCCGATACCAATGCGCCGAAAACGTTGAGATTCGCACGAATTTCTCGCTTATTTAAAATGCTGGGAGAAGCTGGAGAAATTATTGATATTCCGGTTGTTCCCAGTTTGTTTTTTGTCAAAGGAAAAGAGGAGATTTTGATTGGGGAACGAGTGCGATCGCAGCGTTTGGGACTCTCGCAACCCCAGCGTTTTTTTAAGGGATTCAAGCGGGATTTAGTGGCAGATTTTCCCAGTCCTCCCAGAGCGATCGATGGGGCGAACTATAATGCACAATCAGTTTCAGAGCGCTTTTTGCAAATTTTATGGCAAAATTTGCAAAAATTAGAAATTGAACCCTCAGAGCTTATTTTTACCGTACCTGTAGGCTCGTTTGAACGCTATCTGGATTGGTTTAACGATTGGGGACAAAAGATAGGCGTAGATCGGGTTCGGTTTGTGGATGAATCGACTGCAGCCGCGTTAGGATATGCGATCGAAAATCCAAGTTCTTTGGTGTTAGTGGTCGATTTTGGCGGGGGAACTCTCGATTTGAGTTTGGTTCGTATTGACGCGACTGATGGGAATAAAGATATTTTTAAAGCACGAGTTTTAGCTAAATCTGATGCTTATTTAGGGGGTGAAGATGTTGATATCTGGATTGTTGAAGATTATTTGCGTCAAATGGGTTCCGATCGCGCCTCCGTAAGCGAGGTGGGTTGGCAAAATTTATTAGAAATTGGCGAACGTTTAAAAATTCAACTCTCGAAAGAAAATCGGGCTTCTGAAAGTTGGTTGGATGAAGAAACTTTTATGTCTTACGATCTGAGTTTGGATCGCGATCGCTTTGAGGAAATTTTAGAACGAAATCAATTACTCGAACAGTTACGAGAGGCACTCGATGAAGTGCTTAGTATCGGGTTAAGTAAGGGAATCAAAAAAAGCGAAATCGAACAAGTGTTACTTGTGGGGGGGAGTTGTTTGATTCCAGCAGTACAAAATCTAATTTTTTCTTATTTCGGGCGATCGCGGGTAAAATTGGGTAAACCTTTTGATGCAGTTTGTCATGGTGCTTTAGCCTTAAACAAGGTATCGGAAGTCAAGGACTACTTGCATCATAGTTATGTCATCCGTCTCTGGGAATCCTCCACAAAAACTCATTTTCACCATCCTTTATTTGCTCGCGGTAGCACCTATCCTTGCAAGTTAGAAGAACCCATTACTCTCCAAGTCGCTCAAAATGGACAGAAGGAAATTCGCCTTGATGTGGGAGAATTAGCCGAGTTAACGCGATCGACAATCGTTTACGATGATGCGGGTTTGATTTCCAGTCGCAAGCTCTCCTCTTATTCAGATTATCGTTCTTTAGAAACTCATCATCAAGAAGTTTGTATCGCACATTTAGAGCCACCGGGTCAACTCAAACAAGACCGTATTTCAGTTTGGTTTGAAGTGAATGAACAGCGCGTTTTATTAGCAACGGTTATCGATTTGTTAACCGATAAAATACTGGTGGAACGCAGTGCGATCGCAAAATTAAAATAACTGTCCCGTCAATTAATTTACGATTCTCTGAAAAATATAAATTTAGTTTAATTCAACTTTCTCATAATAATTTAATTTAATTATTTTACTTTTTATATTTAATGACTAATTCATCTTCATAGTCAAAAAGAGTTAAAGTCGCTTTAATTATATCAAACTTTGCCTTGCTATTTAAGTTTGTATTAATAAAATAAGTTTCATTGATTGCGGCAGAGCTCCTACATTGACTCGGATCTTTAGTAATACGCAGTTTTTGTTCTAAATCTGGAGAAAAGAATGTTTGAGGCTGTAAATCAAATAATTTTTTTATAACTTCTATATACAAGTCAGTAATATTAGATATTTTCAACTTGCGATCAAAAAATATAGCATATTCCAATTTTTTACGAGTGGGATCGCTAGCTTCAAAAATATTAACTTCGTCGAAATCTGTCTTTTCTTCAATCTCAACTTCTGGAAACACCCATATTTTCAAGAATCTTTCTTTAATAATTGCAAATCTTTTCTCAATTTCTTCCTTACCCCATCGATCGATCTCTGCCAAATAACGATTTAGCCACAGTCGGCTATATTTATAGCCTTGCTCTTTTCCTTCGATATTCATATCTCGTTTAGCAAGGAAAGGTTTGTTCCCCAGTTTTCCATTGTTTCCCGAAAGTGTTAGGTTAGCGATGGTATTTAAGTAGCTTTCTTTAATTAAATTATATTCTTCTGGTTCAATATCATTTTTCCATTGTGCATTTGGATTTTGAGGAAAAATATGTTCTATAGTAATATTACTATTTCCCTCTATTTTAACAAATTCTTTATTTTGGTGGTTTTCCAGTCTTTCCAAAAAGTAAGTTTTGTTTTTAGTTTGAATATTATACAGATCCTTTTCTTTCAGAGCATTGACAACTTCTGTATCTCGAGGGAATTTTTGATTTCCTTTTTTATTCACTAATGCAAATTGAATTGAACTTAAATAATTTTCAGGATCGACATCTTCGTAAAGGCGCATAAAAATTTTATTTAAGCCACCGGTAGGTAATCCTACGATAAAACGTCTCCATGCAAAAGATTGAATGAGTTCTAATACTTCAATAAATGTTACTTTGGAAATCAGATTGTTTGAATAATCATCATAAACTTTTAGCAAAAAAGGGTAAGAGACATTGATTTCTAATCGTTTGATATATTCTAAGTGGATTTGAATATCGCGATCGCTTTCATTAGCCGGGTTTAATAATTTGTTATAATACGTCACTAACTTTTTAATTGGTTTAAGATTATCTTCCAGTTTTTCAACCGTTAATGTAGGATATTTTGCTTTAAACTCTTGATAAACTTTACTTTTATTGGGAATCTTTTTATTCTCTAAAGTTAGATAATCTCTGATATAATCGGAAACCTTATTTTCACTCTTTTTTTCATCTTTTGCCAGTCGTTCGATCTGTTCCCAGTAGTTTTCATAAATTTTATTTTGAGACTTGCGATCGAGTCTCATTAAGATATAGCGTTTCTTGAACATATGAGGTACAATATGAGGGAAGAAAAAAATAGT